>JBGTDO010000015.1:0-49708 GCA_041748235.1 Akkermansiaceae bacterium
CTGTTCAATGCGGACTTGGACGAATGAAACATCGGCGACACGCCACGGCTTGGTGGTAAGACATCTGGACATCCGCGCATGTTGCCGTGCCGAAGCCATGCGCGCTAGAAATCACCGAGGGTCGCGTTTACCCCGCTTACAATGGAAAGAAGGCGAAGCTGTTGAGAAGCCTAGGATACTCCAAGAGGAAATCCCACCAGCTCCACCCGCACCTGCGTCCACCCCTCCCGCATTGCTTCCGAGTCGCGAAGCCACAATGGATTCCCCGCTCTTCGCTTGGGAGCGCCTTCTTGTCGAAGATGGAAGCCCAACTGAAGACGTGGCGGCCTTGCGAGATATCATCTCCAATTTTCTCCAAAGCAATAACCCCTCATCCAGACTCCCTCTGGGTCCCAACGAAGAATTCGCCCGCGCCCTCACCGACGTTGAATCTCTTGGCGACTCCGCAATCCCCATCGATCATCCATCGCTCCGAGACGGCCAGCTGATTGACCGGTGGGGTATGCCCTGGTTTTTCCACCAAGAATCCTCAGGAAACGTAAGCACCCGAAGCGCCGGGCCGGACCGTGAGCTTTTCACGGACGATGACATCACTCGATGAGGCGCCAGTCGGATGATGACGCACCTATTCCGCGATTGCCGTTTCCCCGCAGCGTGATAACTATCTTTTGAATGTTCGAAGTCAGACAAAAACCCGAAATGGTCGAGCGCGCTCTTGTAGTGCGCCTTTATTTCGACAAGTCGGAAGAAGAGGAATCCTCGTCGCTCCTCACCGAGCTTGGGGAGCTCGTGTCCACCCTCGGCATCGAGATCGCGGAAACCGTGCTCGCAAAGTCCCGGGAGAAGCACAAAAAGCTGCTCTGCGGCACCGGCAAGGCGGCGGAAATTGTTGAACTGGCACGCGCCCATGAATGCGATGTGATCGTCATCGACAACGGCCTCGCACCATCGCAGCAGCGCGAGTGGGAGAAGCTCGCAGACCTCTGCGTGATCGACCGCGAGGAGGTCATTCTCGATATTTTCGCAAAACGCGCGCAGACCAAAGAAGCCCGGCTTCAAGTGGAGCTCGCCCGCATGCAATACGCCCTTCCCCGTCTCGCGCGGATGTGGGGACACCTTGACCGGGAATCCGCCGGATCCGGTGGTGCCGGTGGCGGTGGTGCCTCCCGCGGTATGGGTGAGAAACAGATCGAGGTCGACCGCCGCCTTGCCCACCTCAGCATCGATCGGTGCAAGCGTGAGCTCGAAGTCGTCCGCAAGCAGCGCAAGACCCAGCGTAAGGAGCGCGAGAAACTTGAAACGCCGCACGCCTCTATTGTCGGTTACACAAACGCTGGCAAGTCCACGCTCCTCAATCGCCTCTCCGGTGCCGACGTCCTCGCCAAGGACATGCTCTTCGCCACCCTAGACACGACCACCCGTCGCATCGAGCTCCCCGACGGTCAGCCGCTACTGATCACCGACACCGTCGGTTTCGTCCGCAATCTTCCCCACCGTCTTGTGGAGGCATTCAAAGCGACCTTGGAAGAATCGGTGCTCTCAGATTTTCTCATTCACGTCCTCGATGCCACTGCGCCGGAGGTGCACAAGTTTCACGAAACGACTCTGAAAGTCCTCGAAGAACTGGGTGCGCTCGACAAGCCGATCATCACCGTGCTGAACAAGATTGATGCGGTCACCGATGAAGAGACACTGTCTGAACTGGGCCGCAAGTTCCCCGACGCCATTCGCATCTCATCCCTCACCGGCGATGGTTTGCCGGATCTGCTAAAGGATTGCTCGCGCGTCCTCGCCGACCGAGTCCAGCGCCAGCATTACCGGATCCCGCAGCAGCGTGGCGATCTCCTGAATCTTCTTCACAAGGACGCAAAAGTCCTTTCCACCGAATACGAACAAAACGACATCCTTGTTTCCGCAGTTGTCCCACCCGCCATCGCCGGACGCCTCGAAGATTTTTTATCCGCCTGAATGGCAAACCCAGTAATTCCGTCTCAATTCTGATAATGCGCCAGCTCCTGTTCCTGCCTCTGTTTGTGTCCTGCTTCGCCCTCGCCCAGGGAGAGCCTCCCGTTCTCCGGGCGCTGCCTCTTGATTTCGAGGAAGACCCGGCGGCCGTTCTTGTAAAACCAGCCCAGCCGCCCGCAGCGGAAGCCCCTCCGGAACCAGCCTCCATGCCTGCGGTTGAAGCACAACCTGAACCAGTGGTGGTCATGCCCGCTCCCACTCTTCCCGACGGCCAGGCAGCACCTACTGCTCCCACTCTCGTTTCACCACTTGAAGAAAAACCCGTGGGTGACGATGGCTTCCGCCTCCAGATTTTCCTCGATCAATCCAATTTCGGACCTGGAGTAATTGATGGAAAACCAGGCCAGTTTTCCACGCTCGCCGCGCAGGCGTGGAACGAGGTTCACGGCCACGAGATCCAAAGCTGGAGCGCGGTCAATGCCGCCGCACGCAAAGCCGTTTCAAATCCCTTTGCCGTTGCGACCATTCCAGAGGACGCCAAAGCTTGGGTGAATTCCTCGTTGCCGACGAAACGCTCCGGCCAGGCAAAGCTGAAGCGCATGTCCTACCGGTCCATTGTCGAGTTCATGTCCGAGCGCTACCACACCGACATCCCCACACTGACCGCGCTCAACCCCACGAAACGCATCTACGGCCTCAACCCCGGCGATTCCCTGATCGTGCCAAACGTCGAGCCGTTTCTCGTGGAAAACCTGAGCGACCGTTCCTACAAAGAGATGGAGGATCTCAGCGACCGCTACGTCGTCGTCGACACAAAGATCAACCAGGTCCGCATTTTTGCCGCTGCACCCCGCCCCGCCATCATCACCGATCCCGACGGCCCCGTCGTCCCGATTGCCAACAGCGCCCTGATTGCCTCTTTTCCGATCACTCCGGGCAAGCCAAAGTTCGTGAAATTCGGTTCGTGGAAACTTCAGAACATGGTCGAGCTCCCTTGGTGGAGATATGACCAACAGCTTCTCGATACCGGCAGACGCTCCGACAACGCCCTGATGATCCCACCCGGCCCGAACTCGCCAGTCGGCATCATTTGGAACGGCACGACAAAATCCGGCATCGGCCTTCACGGCACCTCGGATCCGGAAACCATCGGCCGCTCCCGCTCCGCCGGCTGCATCCGCCTGTGCAATTGGGACGCCATCCGCCTCCCAACACTCATCCGCCCCGGCGCCACCATCGAGATCCGTTAGACGTAAAGCAGCAGTGCCTTCACCGACTGAGGGAAAGGAGCATCCCCTCAGTGAAAACTCCGGCCTCCTTAGGATCAGCCCCCTCTGCTAATGGCCATGACCAGCTTCACCAAGTTCACTCTGCGTTTCGGCGTCTATCTTCTGATAGTCGCTTACTTGGGTGCGGATCTCTTCCTCTTCAAAGGCCCCCTTCACCAGCGTATTGAGGTGTCACGTCCGGACAGCGAGGAATCGATCGCGGATGCCAAGGCCAAGGGAGTCGTGGCCCTTGTGTTCAACCACCACATCACCCGCTCCCAGCTCGACTACGCCATCCATGAGCGTCTATGGATCGAGGGCAGGAAGCGCTCGGAGCTTTCGGAAGCCGAACTCAAGCTGGTCACCTACGCCTCCCTCGGAGACCTGATAGATCACCAGCTCCTGCGCGTGAAGGTGAAGCACAACACCCGTGAGCTGGCGGTCTCGGAAGAGGAGATTGACGAGCGTGTCCTGCGCTTCGCTAGCAGATTTGAATCCAAAGAGCACCTTGAAGCCGCGATGAAATCCCAAGGCATCCTAGGTGAGACAGCACTCCGTCACCGCATCGCTGCCAGAATCCAACAGGAGAAATACGTCGCACTTCGGGTCGATCCACTGGTCACCGTCACCGACGAGGAGATCGAGGCTTGGTATGAGAAAAACGAAGACTCACGCCAGTTGCCCGAGCGAATAAGAGTCCGGCACATTTTCATAGCGACTCTCGGCCGCCCGGCTGAAGAAACCAAAAAAAAAGCCGAATTTGCTCTCTCGGAACTAGCAGAGCAAAAAAAGGACTTCCCAACATTGGTTGCGGAGATCTCAGACGACCCCTCTTCCAAAGCAAGCGCGGGAGATCTTGGCTGGATGTCCAAAAGCCGGATCCCTGCGGACTTTGCCGAACCGGTCTTCGCCCTTGAGCCGAACACCCCGACTCTGATCCGCACGAAGCTCGGCTGGCACATCGTCGAGCTTACCGGCCGCGTCCCTGCGGAACCACGCGCACTTGAAGACGCGAGGCCGGAAATCTTGGCCGCACTAACAGCCGTCAAGCGGCACCAGGCCGTAAAGGATTTCCGCAGAGCACTGCGTCAGTTCGAGGCAAAGAAAATCGATGTGTTTCACGATCACCTCCAGTAATTTCCCGCAGTACTCCGCCCCTGTCGTCGGCTGAAGAAACTTCGAGTCTTCAGGACATAATATCATCGTCCCTGCGACGTCGTCTCTGCCGAACCCATGCTCCCGGCCACTCAGAGTAAAAAAGCTAAACCTCATCCCCACATCGCCTGGGCCGCATTCGGGGCAAGACAACGGTTGATGGCGTTTCAGGCCGGCCAGCCAATCCACAAGGTCGCAGGCTGACCGATCATTGGTGCCTGTAGCCCCCGTATAACAAAGGAAAACCGCCCAGATATCGTAATTTTCACTTTGCTTCACATTGCCTTGTTAGGGACCTCTTGCTCATGAAATCCAGCTCACTTCCACCAGCGAAAGTGGTAGCAAGATAGCTTCAAAACGTAAATTTTTTCTAGTCAGGTTTTAACCACCAGATTGGAGGCAACAGTCTATGCCGCTCAACGGAAATCGGATGTTAGAAGCACATTTGAACAGTTACAATCGGTGAAGCAGTCACAGAAATGTCGCTCTTTTTTACTTGCGCTCTACCGTTATCCGTTGTAATCGAGCCGCGCCCCGAGAGGGAATTAATACCATATGAAGAAACACACACGGAAGTTTAGATCCGCGCTGATGGCTCTCATCAGTCTCGCCAGCCTCCCTAGTTGCGCCTCAACCAGCAATGCAACCACACAGGCAAAAATGCCGGTCGAACCCTACAAGGTGCAGTCCGTCGAGCAAGGCAAAGCCTCCTGGTATTCCATCAAAACGAACTACGGCACCGAAACGGCCAGCGGCCAGAAGCTGTGTAACAACGCTCCCACCGCCGCTCACAAGACCCTCCCCATGGGAACCAAAGTGCGCGTGATCAATCTCGACAACAACAAATCCGAAGTTGTCACCATCAATGACCGTGGACCTTTCAAAAAAGGCCGGATCATTGACGTCACCGTTGGCACCGCCGAGAAGCTGGGCTTCGTCAAGCGCGGGATTGTCTCGGTGAAAGTCGAAGTTCTTTCCGAAGCGACTCTCTAATCCCACATCCAGCCAAGTTCCTCCATCGTTACAGACGAAGGCGTAAACTTTAAAAATTAGAAACCGCCGGGTCCTAGTTAAGGGCCCGGCTTTTTTTGGGAAGACCACCGACGAGCTAAGACCGAAATCTACTCAGTCGAGCGGAGGATCACCTAGCCCCCGATCGCAGCACCCAGAGCCACAAGGTAAAACAGGGCACCAAGTGCGATCTCTCTTAGACCAAGGCCGAGCACAGTGTTGGCATCGGTGCGGCGAGAATCGAATTCGCCCGTCTTGAAGCGACGGATTGACGGATATGCTTCCAGTTTGTTTCTCATTTTCGGGGGAGGTGGAGGAATGGAAAGTAGAACCGTGCAGGGCACCGTTCTCGAACGTATAGTCAAGCACCTATCCTCAGATCCGCAACTGCTTGATCCACATATTTTAAAAAATTCTCGTGAGTCGGGAGCAACTGGGTCAGCTCTGACGTTGCATTTTCCCCAACAGCGCCCATTTTCTCACCCGTGAGCAAGTTCTACCTAATTCTATTGCTCTGCACTGCCCTCTTTGCGTGTGCTCCTGAAACCCTGCTCGTAAGCAACCCCAAGAGCCCAGCCAGTGAAGCCGAGACCTTCGGCTACAGGCGCTGGGTGCGACCGAACACGGAGCCGGATGTTGTCATCATCGGCATCCACGGCTTTTGTGGAGCTTCCGCCGACTACACCAATCTCGGGGAGCACCTCTTAAAACAGCAGGCTCGCACCGCCGTCTACGCCTATGAAGTCCGCGGCCAGGGCAGCGATCCGATCCATCACCGCCGCGGCGATATCGGCAATCCTGCCGAATGGTATCGCGATCTCGAAGCTTTCACCCAGTTGGTCGAGGAGCGCCATCCGGATGCCAAGATCATCTGGTTCGGCGAGAGCATGGGAGCCATGATCGCCACCCACGCACTCTGCGCCGCCCCGACCGGGAAGCCCCCTTGCGACGCCCTCGTTCTTTCCTCTCCAATCGTCCGTTTCAAGGATGATATAGACCCTTGGAAAATCGCCCTCGTCCGAGCTGCGGCAACAACACTTCCGCTCGCCCGCGTATCCCTGGATGCGATCGCCGCCCCGCAGGACGTCCAGATGACTCAGGAATCAAGCCACGACCAACAGTCCAAAACGAACTCTTACAACATCGAGCGTCATACCCTCCGCCTCCTCGGAACCCTCGGAGCATTGATCGACGGCATGAATCAATGCGCCGCGAAACTGGAAGTCCCCGTGCTCGTCCTCCATGGCGGACAGGACTACTTCAACAACGATTCGGATATCCGAGGTTTCATCGCCCGCGTCCCTTCGAACGTATCCAAGACGCACAAGCACTACCCGAAGGCTTACCACCTGCTGATGTACGACGCGCAGCGTGACAGGATCTTCCGCGACATAGAAAAATGGCTGAACAAAATTCGACGCATGCCTTAAGGCACCGCCGGTTGATTTTCGCTTTTCTCCACGATTCGACTTGACGCACCCCCATCCCAAGGCATTCTTCGCGCCCCGCTAACCAATCTTTTTTATCATGGCCCGTATTTGTAGTATCAGAGGAACCCGCGTCCGCTCCGGCGGCAGAATTCACCGTTCAGGCTTGGCCAAGAAAAAAGGTGGTATCGGTCGTCACGTCACCAAGGTGACCAAGCGCACTGTATCTCCGAACCTTCAGAACAAGCGCATCTGGGTGCCAGAGCTCGACAAGTTCGTCCGCATCAAGCTGAGCTGCCGCGCCCTCAAGACCATCAACAAGAATGGCGCTTACGTCACCCTGAAAAAAGCGGGCGTCGTCAAGTAAGGCGATGCACGGCTTTTCCTACAAAACCGGAGAGCTTTTCTGCGAGGCCGTCTCCCTGCAAAGTCTTGCAGAGGAACATGGAACACCCCTCTACGTCTATTCCGCGGGGACGATCACCGATCACTACACCAGGCTCGACCGTGCCTTGGCTGGCGTGAACCACGAGATCGCCTACGCGGTTAAAGCGAACTCCAATCTCTCGGTGCTGCGCCTGCTCGCCACCAAGGGCGCAGGCTTCGACATCGTTTCCGGCGGCGAACTTTTCCGCGTGATCAAGGCCGGCGGAGATCCCGCCCACTGCACTTTTGCAGGAGTCGGCAAGACCCGCCAGGAAATCATCTACGCACTTGAGCAGGGCATCTATTCTTTCAACGTCGAGAGCGAGGAAGAGCTCCGCTACCTGAACGAGGTCGCGAAGGAATTCGGAAAAATTGCTCCCGCCGCCGTCCGAGTGAACCCGAATGTGGACGCCCAGACGCACAAATACATCTCCACCGGCAAGAGTGAAAACAAGTTCGGCGTGGACTTCGAGCGGATCGCAGATCTCTACGATCGTGCCGCCGCTGAACTCCCGAACATCAAGCTCCGTGGCCTGCAAATGCACATCGGCTCGCAGCTCACCTCCATCGCCCCATTTATCGAGGCGATAGAGAAAGTCATCCCGCTCGTCACCTCTTTGAAGGCCAAGCATGGCATCGAGTTCTGGTCGATCGGCGGCGGAATCGGCATCGTCTATCAAGACTCTCTTTTATCCGGCACCCCCGACTGGTGGACTGGGAAAACCGACGTGGACCGCCCGCTCACCATCGAAAAATACGGCAGCGAGCTCGTCCCGCGCATCAAGGACCTCGGTCTGAAAATCCTCTTGGAACCCGGCCGCTACATCGTTGGCAACGCCGGAGTGCTCGTCACCCGCTGCCTGTTCGAGAAAAAGGGTTCCGCCAAGACTTTTAAAATTGTCGACGCCGGCATGAACGATCTCATTCGTCCGGCCCTCTACGAGGGCCACCACGAGATCGTCCCGCTCAAAGCTCCCCAATCTGAGGAGCGAATCAAAGTTGATGTCGTCGGCCCGATCTGTGAAAGCGGCGATTTCTTTTGCCAGGACCGCGAACTCCCGAATTTCAACCCCGGAGACCACATCGCGTTGATGTCCGCCGGAGCCTACGGCTTCGCCATGGCCTCAAACTACAACTCCCGTCCCTTCCCTGCCGAGATACTTGTGGAAGGCGACACCGCCACGCTCATCCGCAAGCGCCAGACGCTCGAGGATCTCATCGAGGGCGAGCTTTAGCTTCAGCTAGCGATCACCTCCTCCAGCAACCGCACCATCACGCCGGCCGCGGACCCCGCAGGCACGCGTACACACCCTCGTGCAGCGCCATCCCCTGCCGTGCCATCCACCCCACCCCCGCCGGCAACGCTTCCGCACTGTGCTCCCTCGTAACGGTGTATCCGCCCCTTCATCAGGACGACCTCTTTCCCGCCGATCTTGACGAACACGAACCTCTCTTGGCTAGGCACCGTCGATGCCGCCAGTCCCCCCTCCTGAAATTCAACTTCCCGGCCGACCTCCACCAGATCCACCAGATCCACCAGATCCGCCAGAACACCCGAGCCCGATCCCTTACCATTCCGGTCATCTCCACAGCCTACCGGTCTGGAGCCGGGTCCCGCGACGCGTGTTAAATCCATGGAACCAAATGCGCCCGTCCCGCTTTCCCGCTTGACGCTGTCACAGCCCTTTCCAATCCTGTCCTGCTTCCGCAGAACTCAACCTGCGGCCTTTTCAAAACACATTCTATACGCGGGGCCGGAGGGTCGGCCAAATGCTTGGCACCTCCTTTCGCAGGCTCGGCGTCTATCGCAACCACTTCAACCACCCGTTCATGTTCAAAAGATTTTTCGGAAACATGTTTTCCAGCGATATCGGAATCGATCTCGGCACCGCCAACACCCTCATCAATGTAAAAGATCATGGAATTGTCCTGCGGGAGCCCTCCGTAGTCGCCGTAAAAGCAGGAACCAACGAAGTTCTCGCCGTCGGTGACGATGCCAAGCGCATGCTCGGCCGCACACCCGGAAACATCGTCGCCATCCGCCCTCTCAAAGACGGCGTGATCGCGGATTTCGAAGTCACCGAGGCCATGCTCCGCCATTTTATCCGCAAGGTGAACAAGGGCCGCCGCTCCAATCCCCGGGTCCTCATCGCCATCCCCTCCGGCATCACCGAAGTTGAGCGCCGGGCCGTCCGCGAATCCGCCGAGCAGGCGGGAGCACGCGAAGTCTACTTGATCGAGGAGCCAATGGCCGCAGCAATCGGTGTCGGCCTGCCTGTCCAAGAAGCGTCTGGAAACATGATCGTCGATATCGGCGGCGGCACCACCGAGGTGGCCCTCATTTCCCTCTCAGGGATCGTTTACGCCCGCTCCGTCCGCACCGCCGGAGACGAGCTCGATGAGTCAATCATCCAATACATGAAGCGCGCCTACAACCTGATGATCGGCGAGCGCACGTCCGAGGAAATCAAAATTCGACTTGGTTCCGCCGCACCCCTTCCCAAGGAAATGACCATGGAGGTGAAAGGCCGCGACCTCGTCGCCGGCCTACCGAAAACCATCACCATCACCTCGCAGGAAATTCGCGAGGCCATGGCGGACCCGCTCAGCACCATCGTCGACGCCGTCCGCACCACACTCGAGCGCTGCCCCCCGGAGCTCGCCGCCGATCTTGTAGATCGCGGAATCGTTCTCGCCGGTGGCGGAGCTCTCCTCAAGGGGCTCGACCGCCTACTCAGAGAGGAAACAGGTCTTCCAGTCCACGTTGCCGAGGATCCTCTCAGCGCCGTTGCGGAAGGCACCGGGAAAGCACTACAGGAGCTCGCTCTCCTCAAGCGTGTGACAAATACGGACCGCTGAGCCCCGAGCCCCCGGAAAACGGGAGGCTCCACCGGCCATGAAACCGCTCAATCTCATCGCACTGCTTCTCTTCCTCGCGGGGACGACGTGGGCACTCACGCGCAGCGAACCCGTCGTCCGGGAAATCCAAGTCGCTTATTTCAAAGCCGTCTCACCTTTCCTCAGATCCGGCTCCGCCCTCGAAACCAAGACCCGCGCCCTCCTTGAGGAAACCAAGCATTCGAAAGCTCTCGAGGCGGAGCTCTCAACGATCCGCAGCGAGATCGGCCGCCTCCGCATCATCGAGTCCCGCTTCAGGACTCTCGAGCGAGAGAATGAGGAGCTGCGCCACGCCCTGGATTTTAAAAAAGCGACCAACTTTGACGTGGTTCCCGCCGGAATCATCCGCCGCTTCCCCACACTCTGGGGCCAGACCATCGAGATCGACGCCGGGGAGGACCGCGGCATTGCACCGCAGCTATCCGTCCTCTCGAATGAGGGCCTGGTCGGCATCATCGACCGGCCCTTCGAGAGCCGCTCGTCTGTCCTGCTTCTGACCGATGAGAAATGCCAGGTCTCTGTCCGCGTCGAGGGCTCGCCGGAAGTCGGCATCCTCAGCGGCCAGCGCGGAGATTTCGAGGACACCCCACTCCTGCGCCTGCGCTTCCTCTCAAAAGACGCCTCGCTCCAGCCAGGTCAACGCATTTTCACCACCGGACGCGGTGGCATTTTTCAACCCAACATCCTCGTTGGGACAATCCTGTCGGTTGAAAAAGGCCCCCTCGACTCGGAAGCCATCGTCACGCCCTCTGTGGACTTCAGCGATCTTGGCACCGTGTTCGTGGTCCTTTCTCAAAACTCCTGATTCATCACCTGCTTGCTCCGCTTCAATCTCAGCACTATCATACTCCTGCTCGTCGCCTTCCTGGTGCAGCAGTTCGTGCCTGCTTTGACCGGTTTGAGCCATTCCCGCATCCTCGTCGTCCATCTTGTTTTCCTATGCTCTGCGGTCACTGTGACGACCCCAACCATGCTTCTGCTCGCTTTCATCGGCGGCAGCCTGTGGGATGCTCATTCATCCATCGCTCCGCTGGTAATCGATTCCGAAGTCTATAGCAGCCCCGTGGAGTCACTCCGCTTCGGCTACTCGATCCTGCTTTTCGCCGCGATCGGCTTCCTCATGCAAGGCCTCAGCCCCCTATTTCGAAAGGGCAAATGGCACTTCTCCGCAGTCCTCACCGGCGTGGCCATTTTTCTCTATCTCGCCGCCGAGTTCGTCCTCATTTCCTTCGTCCGGGGCGATTTCGTGCTGACCCGGTCGATAATCCGGCTTCTTTTCTATACCTCCCTGCTCACCATGCTATTTTCACCTCTCGTCTTTTGGCTTCTTTACCACATGGCGAGAATTTTCAACTACTCAATCTATCCGGAAGCCAATAGATCGAGACGCCATTAAAAGCCATGGAACCTCGCTTCAGACTCAGACTCTACCTCCTTACCGCCCTCATTCTGGTGGGCTTTGGAACTCTGCTGTCCCGGGTCCACGAATTCCAGATCGAGCGGCGTGATGAATTTCAGGCTCTCGTCCCTGGCAATCGCACCGTCACCGTCCGCGAGCCTGGCATCCGCGGGGAAATCACTGACCGCAACGGCATCCACCTCGCCCGCAATCAGCGAAACTACATTGTTTCATTCAATCTCGACGAAATCCAGCGCGCCTACCGCCTCCAGCACGACGAGATACCAACCCTCGACCGCCTCACCACTCAGGGAGGACTACCGCGCAAGGTCTCCGAGCGGGACATCGTCGCCATCGTTAACGAGTGGACTATCAAGCCCCTGCAGGAGCTCGGCCTAGCAAAAAACTACAACGCCGCCGCCCTTCGCACCCACTACCTCACTCACGGCGGCCTAGTGCCCTTCACCTACCGCGCCGACCTCACCTACGAGGACTTCGCCCGCCTCGCTGAGCGAAATCTTGAGTTTCCCGGCGTCACCCTCGGCATCCGCCCGCAGCGCCAGTATCCCTACGGCACCCTCGCCTCCCACGTCCTCGGGTATCTCAAACAGTGGGAAAAAGGAGATATCTCCGCCGCCGACAAACGCGCTTTCGACCACTACATCGGGGAGGAAAAAGGAATCGCCGGAGTGGAAGCCACCATGGATGAATACCTCCGCGGTCCGGAGGGCAGAAAATCCGTCCTGAAAGATGAAAAGGGCCGTACGATCGGCATGCTGGACTTCACCAAGCCCGGCATTGGTGCCACCGTCGAACTCAGCATTGACGCGCGAATCCAGTTCCTCCTTGAAAACACTCTCCGCCGCGCCGGCCGCGCCGCCGGAGTCGTCATGGATGTGACCACCGGGCAGGTTCTCGCCATGGCATCCGTGCCCGATTACGATCCTAATGCCTTCATCCCTTCCATTTCCAAGGAGAAGTTCACCTTTTACAATTCGAATCCGCAGCTCTCCCCCTTCACCAATCGCGCCATAGCCTCCTTTGAGCCGGGCTCCACCATGAAGGTCCCCACCGCTGTCGCTGGCGCCATTCAAGGGCTGGCCGAACGCAAATACAGCTGTGATGGCTTCGTCATGTATGGCAGCCATCCCATCGGTTGCTGGATCTGGAACAAAAGCCGTGGCCGTCACGGAGTGCTGACCCTCGACCGGGCGCTCCAGCAATCCTGCAACCCCTACTTCAACCGCATGGCCAATCAGATGGGCCAAACGGCGATGGTTGAGGGTTTCGCCCTTCTTGGTTACGGGAAAAAAACAGGTATCGAACTGCCCAATGAAGATCCCGGCATCCTACCCGGTTCACGCGCGTGGCGCGCCGCCCGCCCCGGCGCTGTCCTGACCCCGGCCCTCGCCGCGATGATGTCCATCGGTCAGGGCGACATGCTCGCATCGCCTCTTCAGGTCGCCGCAATGATTTCCACAGTGGCGAATGGTGGGCAATACTACCAGCCCCGGGTCGTCCGCAAAGTAACCGCCGAAGATGGAGCGGTCTTGGTGCCGGACATTCCCAAGCTTGAAGTCGATCTTCTTCGATCCGGAGTTAAAGAAGACGATCTGGAACTCATCCGCACTGGGATGTGGAAAGCCGTGAACGAAGCAGGGGGAACCGCTGGCCGCGTGCGCATGGAAAACATCCAAGTCGCTGCCAAGACCGGCACCGCCCAAACCATCGACAACGGCAAGAAGTCCAACAACTCTTGGGTCGCATCGTTCGCACCATTCGAAAATCCGCGGTATGCCGTCGTCATCATGGCTCAAGAAGCTGCCTCCGGTGGCGCCGTCTGTGGTCCTCTGGTGAAGATTGTTTACACCGGTCTCTTTGCTCAAGAGGACGGCCTGCGCCTGCCGCTGAAGCCTCAAACTGAGTATCAAGGACATCTGGAGCGGATCGAGGCCATCGAGCCGCCAGAGGACATTCTTGCCGCCATCGAGGCTGCTGAAATCCCCGTCACCCCGACCGACCCTGCCGAGCTCGCTCCTGAGGACGTAATCGGCGAGACCGGCGACGAAGCCGCTGAAATCATGCCGGTCGAGCCGATCGACACCACTCCCACCAACACTTCTCCAACACCCACAATCACTCAGGAAACCGACCGCGAGGGACAAATTATCCCCCGTGCCAGCCCGATCAGGGAATGAGCCGGTTTCTTCTGTTACATCCAACCAACTTCAAACCAACACCCAAGTGATCAAAAGTATCAAACGACTCCTCGGCATCGGCACCGCCGACCCGTCAAAAGGCAATTCAATCATCGTAAACGTAGAAAAACTGGAACGCCGCGTGGCCTTGCTTGAGGACGGCGTTCTTGAAGAATACACCGTCGAGCGCGAAGGGGACCAAAACATCGTCGGAGGCATCTTCAAAGGTCGCGTTAAAAACATTGAGCAAGGCCTTAAAGCCATGTTCGTGGACATCGGCCTCGATAAAAACGCCTTCCTCCACTTTTGGGACGCCATCCCCGCTGCACTCGACGGCGGCTTGGATGAAATCCAACGCGAAGGCACCCGCAAGCCTCAGAAAAAAATCACCACAAAAGACATTCCGAGCATCTACCCGATCGGCTCCGAGATCGTCATCCAAGTTTCCATCGGCCCGATCGGCACCAAGGGACCGCGCGTCACCACCAATATTTCCCTCGCCGGCCGCTACCTGGTCCTCATGCCGTTTACCGAGCAATTTGGTATTTCCCGCAAGATCGAGGATCCGAAAGAGCGCCAGCGCCTGCGCCGCATCGTCCAGAAGCTCTCCGTCCCTGAAGGAATGGGCATCATCATGCGGACCGTTGCGTCAGGCACCCGCGCCCGCCATTTCGTCCGCGATCTCGCCATGCTGCTGGAGCAGTGGGACCAGATCGACCAACGCCGCGCCAACAACCCTGCCCCCTGCTGCATCTTCCAAGAACCTGGTCTCATTGAGCGCACCGCCCGCGACTTCCTCACCGAAGAGGTGGACCAGGTCCTTTGCGATGACGCAGAAACTACGGAACTCATCCGCGAGATCGCAGGAAAAATCTCCCGCCGCGCCAAGCGGCGCATCCACCACCTTCCAACCGCCACCCAACCGATCTTCGAGCGGGTCAACATCCAGAAACAGATCGACGAGGCCTTCTCCCGGCAGGTCTGGCTTAAGTGCGGCGGCTACATCGTAATTGATGAAACCGAGGCCCTCATCTCCGTGGACGTCAACACCGGCCGCAACCGCGGCTCCAAGGATGTCGATAAAATGATCCTCCAGACCAACATTGAGTCCGCCGAGGAAGTCGCCCGCCAGCTCCGCCTCCGCAACATCGGCGGCCTCGTTGTCGTCGACTTCATCGACATGCGCCACCGCAAGGACCAAATGGCCGTTTACAAAGCGATGAAAGAGCGGGTGAAAAAGGACAAGGCCAAGACCCAGATCCTCCAAATTTCCCCGATCGGCCTCATGGAAATGACCCGCCAGCGCCTCAACGAATCGCTCCGGGACTCCATGTATGAGCCCTGCCCGTATTGCCAGGGCCGCGGCCGAGTGAAAACCCCGATGACCATGTCCATCGAGATCCAGCGCCGCCTCAACACCGTTATCCAATCCCGCCACGACCAAGTCGGAGACCTTGTCGTCATCGTTAACTCCGACGTCCTCAACCGCTTCAAATCGGAAGACGCCAGGGTTCTCGTCGAACTCGAGCGCTCGCACTCGGGTCGTCTCATTTTCCGCTCGGATCCCACCCTCAACCGCGAGCGATTCGCCATCATCGACGCCGCCACCGAGAAAACCATCGAGCAAGGCTGAGGCTAGGCAGGTGGATATAAGTCCTATGGAACACATACGGCCTATCATCCACAGGACCGCGCCCCTCCGCCATGTCCCATCCTCCCCGCACACACATCCATCTTCTTTTCATCATGACTCCCAAGACCAAATTTATCGTCACCCTCGGCCCCGCCACTCAGACCCCGGAAATGATCGGCAAACTCATCGACGGTGGAGTTGATGTCATCCGCCTGAACATGAGCCACGCCAAGCACGAGTGGGCTGCCGAGATGACCAAAATCGTCCGTCGCGAATCCGAAAAACGAGATGCCCATATCGCCGTCCTTTTCGATCTCACCGGCCCCTCCATCCGCACCGGCGATGTCGGGAAACCGTACGAGCTCAAGGAAGGTGACAAGGTCGAGTTTCGCCGCGCCGATGTCGAAGCCTCGATTCCAATTTCCACCACCGTGAACTACCCCGGCCTCATGGGCGACGTCACCGAGGGCAACACCCTCGTCGTAGACAACGGCGCCCTGCTGATGCGGATCGACCGCGTGGCCGACGACCGCATCATCTGCGACGTGCGCACTCCCGGCATCCTGGGATCGCGCCGCCACATCAATCTCCCCGGCGTGCGCCTGAATCTGCCGGCACTCACGGAAAAGGACCACAAGGATCTCGCTCTCGCCGTCGAGTGCGGAGCCGACTACATCGCGGGCTCCTTCGTCCGTGACGCCGCCCACGTGCGCGAACTCCGCGAGGCCATGGAAGCTCTGGAAGGAGAAGCCCAGATCGTCGCCAAGATCGAGGACCAGGAGGCCATCCGCAATATCGACGCGATCATCATGATCTCCGACGTCATCATGGTCGCCCGCGGCGACCTCGGGATTGAGGTCGAGTTCGAAGAGCTGCCAATCCTCCAGCGCCGCATCGTCAAACGCTGCCACGAGCTCGGCACCCGCGTCATCGTCGCCACCCAACTTCTCGAATCCATGATCGTCAACCCGACCCCTACCCGTGCGGAGGTCACCGATGTCATGAACGCCGCCTACGAAGAAGCCGACGCGCTGATGCTTTCCGGAGAAACATCGGTCGGTCGCTACCCGGAACGTTGTGTGGAAGCCCTCGTCCGCATTGCCTCCCGGATCGAGCGCTCCGGCGGCCATGGTTTCGGCCAAGGCGTCATCCTGCGCGACGAGCGCCAGAAGACCGCCCGCGCTGCCGTCACCCTCGCCGACTCCCTCGCCGGAGCCCGACTGGTGGTCCTCACCCGCCGCGGCGTGCTCGCCAACCATGTGGCCCTGATGCGCCCCCGCACCGGCGCTTGCTTCGCCTTCACTCCCAAGGAGACCGTCTGCCGCCAGCTCTCCCTGACCCGCGGCGTCCGCTCGTTCAAAATCTCGTTCGCATCTAACATCGAAGAAACAATCCAGCGTGCCACCGATCATCTTCGGAAAATGGATCTCGTCCGACCCGGCACCCCGATCGTCATCGTCTCCGACATCCTCTCGGACCACTTCGCCGCGAACTCCATCCTTCTCCACCACGCGTAACAAGGAGGGGCTGCATCCTGCTGCCCCGGCAAGCCCACCATCCCGGAGGGATGGAAGCCTGCTGCCGACGGGCGAACGAGGAACGAGCGAACACCGGGAAAAAGACACAAAGGTCATGCACCCCGGCAGGGCCGGCAGGGGTGCCAGCAGCTCGCGCGTGGTCCAAACCTTCTGGCACACCTCCGGCGTGCGAGCCAGCGTCAGCTGACTCCACTAATCGGCGCCAGCAGATGCCCCAGCGTCTCTGGGTCGATCCGCAGCTTGCTCGTCTCCGCAGACAGCAGGGCTTCCACCAGCCCCGCCTTGTGCTTCTGTAGCTCCAGGATCCGTTCCTCAATACTCCCCCGGCACACCAGCTTATGAACGAACACCGGCTTCGTCTGACCGATCCGGTGCGCCCGGTCCGTCGCCTGATTCTCCGCCGCAGGATTCCACCACGGATCGTAATGAATCACCGTGTCCGCCGCTGTTAGATTGAGGCCGGTCCCGCCGGCCTTGAGCGAAATCAGAAACACCGGCACCTCCCCTTTCTGGAATTTATTCACCAGGGACGCCCGCTCCTTCGTCTGACCCGTGATGATCAAATACGGAATTCCCGCTTTCTTCAGATGCGCCTCAATGATCGCCAGCATTGAGGTGAACGTTGAAAAAAGCAAAATCCTCCGCCCCTCCTCAATCAGCGTCGGCAGCAGCTCGTCGGTCAGAAAATCCAGCTTCGCCGAATCCTCCACCTTCCGCGCTGCGGGCGTCTTCAACAGCTTCGGGTGGCAGCAGATCTGCCGCAGCTTCAACAGCGCGTCCAAGACGATAATGTGAGACTTCGCCAGCCCCTTTTCCGAGATCGCATCCCGCACCCGCTTGTCCATCGCCGCCCTAACAGACTCATAAAGGTCCGTCTGCTTCCTGTGCAAATCTATTCCGTGGATGATCTCGGTCTTCTCCGGCAGATCCGTCGCCACCTCGTTCTTCGTCCTCCGCAAAATCAAGGGAGCGACCCTCCGGTTCAGCGCGAGCTGTGCCTCCGCCGATCGGTCCCTCTCAATCGGTCTGCGCAAATTGATATTGAACGCCTTTTCATCAGAAAGGAAACCAGGCATCAAAAATCGCATCAGGCTCCAGAGTTCCCCCAGGTGATTCTCCATCGGCGTCCCAGAAAGACAGATCCTGTGCGCCGCTCTCAGCTTGCACGCGTTCTGTGCCATGAGCGCCTTGGGATTTTTGATATACTGCGCCTCATCCAAAACCACCACATGCCAGTCCTGCGCGGAGAGGACATCGAAATCTTGCGTCAGCAAGGGATAGGAGGTGACCACCAAATCCGCTTTCCCGATCTTTGGGAAAAAAACGTTCCTGTCTTTCCCCTGAAGCACTACAGTCTTCAAATGGGGAGTGAACTTCTCCGCTTCCGCCGCCCAGTTCGGCACCACCGATGTCGGTGCGAGCACCAGCGAGGGACGCCCCGGCTTCTTGGCACGTTCCGCGGCAAGGTGCGCGAGAGTCTGAACGGTTTTCCCAAGCCCCATGTCGTCCGCCAAAATTCCATGTAGACCGTTGGCCGCCAAAAACTGAAGCCAGCGAAAACCCTCCTTCTGATACCCACGCAACTCCGCCCGCAGCTTCACCGGCACCTTGAACTCCGGCAACGAAGTGAGCGTTCGTAAATTTTTTCCCAGCTGCGCCAGTGCCCGCAGGGTCGCGGTCCCATCAATGGCGAGGCCGTCCGCCACTCCGGCCGCCGCCAGCCTGTCGAGACGCAGCGGACCATCAGGAACCTCCCGGCCGTGAAACAGGTGCCTCACTTGATCCACCATTTCGATCAGCCTCTTGGCCGGAAACCGCAGCAGACCCTCTTCAGGATTCTCACAGGGAACCAGCAGGTGCTCCGGCAGATCGGGATCGTCTGCGGAAGGAAGCCCGTCGCGGATCGCTTGGGCGATGATCGGGATCAAGCTCACCCGCCTGCCGTTGATCTCATGCGGAATATCGAAACTGAACCAATCGATCCCATGATCCGCGTCCCCCTCGATTGCCGGGAAAAACTCCGCCACCTCGTGAACCGTCAGCCCCGCGTCCGCCGCCACCTCGATCACCCAGCCATCGTCCCTCAGCTTCGCGCACAACTTTCCGTCCAGGAAACGAATCCACCTCTGCTTTTGAGAAAGAAGGCCATAGCCGGAACCGTCCGTCCCCTCCTCCACGTCTGCGGAATCATCCACCATGTATTCGCGCTCAGTCTCCGGTTTGACGCTCGTGATCGGCAGAAACCCACTCACGGAAACCATTTTGGCGTGAGACAGAACACGCGCCATTTTCATTTCAGCGTCGGCATTCCGCTCCCACTCGATTCGTTTCTTGGCACGTAGCTCCACATGGTCGGAAACAACTATCGAATCCGTCGGTAACAACAACGCGCTGTCCCCATACTTCACCCGCAACTTGCCTGTCACCGTCGCTCCGGTAAATTTCGTCACATCGCTTCCCGCCCTCCCAATCTGAAAGTGCGCCACCGGCTCCAAGCCCTTCCGGCGTTCCGTCTCCACCGGCTCGGGAGTTGGCAGATTCAACGTCGCCCCCGTCATCAGATCTTGCGTCACTAATTTGAGATTTCTCGAGGCAATCTCGGGACCGGACATCCACGCCACAAGCATCTCCGGAGGGAATCGACTTTGCACCAACCCCAGCGTCGCACTCGTCTCCTCTATGTATCGCAAAGGATTGGTCGGGATCAGCACCATCCCCTTCTCCTTGAACTTCACGACGGGACGCACCGCCCCTTTCGGCGTTGTCTCCCACTCCGGTGTCACCAACACGTCCTCACCCAATCGAATCCGCTCATACATCA
Organism: Akkermansiaceae bacterium; assembly: GCA_041748235.1. GTDB lineage: Bacteria > Verrucomicrobiota > Verrucomicrobiia > Verrucomicrobiales > Akkermansiaceae > Luteolibacter. The sequence goes on from JBGTDO010000015.1 coordinate 19,740, forward strand.
TCGGGACCTGATAACGGATTCTACCGTCCGCGCCTTGAGTTTCGCGACCATAGAATAAACGCCCGCTCTCAAGCGCCAGACGGAATAGTTCCTCAAAACCACTTCCCCTGAGTTCTAAATCTCCCCAGCGATAATCCTTCCCCATCAATTGATGATGGATCGCAACCACGGGAAAATCCTCCGTGACAAAATACTTCGGCGGCCTCGACAAATCCGCTCCCGCCCTCGTGTCCGAGATCGTGATGCCGCCGTCCTTGCGATGCGTCCCCACCCGCAGTTGAAACATACAAGACTTGCTGTAAACATCCCACTCGACGCAATAAGCCAAAAATCGATTTTCCGGTTTCACCTTCGTCGGCACCGCAACCGCACTCCCCTGGCCTGCGGCCTTGATCTCCCTCAGCCACTTCGTCACCTCCGGCGGAAGAAAACCCGATTTTCGGAAATCCGTTCCGGACAAATCCTGCGCCAGCAACGCTAGCGTCGCCGCAGAATGTTTGCACAAATGTTCCACTGGGCAGGAACACACCGTATGCAAATCCCATCGCCTCCCCGAGCGCGAAACCGCCATCAACAGCCTGTAGGGAGACACCGACGTTCCGGAAACCACCGCCTGCAACATGGTCAGCCCCTTTTTTGCCGGACTCTTGATCAGCATCCCGCTGATTAATTTGTGAGATGCATATGGCTTGCTACGGTTCAGCGTCGCCGTGTCATACTTATCTTGCCACAACCCGTCCGTTAGCCAACGGTATAGCTCCTTCTGCCGCAGGATGACCGAATAATCCGGCTGCATCGTCAGGAAACAACCAAATTTAAAATCTTGCCCGAAACATACACCGCCTTGCGGATCGTCTTTCCGTCAATGTGCTCTTTGATCTTCGGCGAGGCAAAGGAAAGCTTCTTGGCCGTCTCTTCATCCGCATCCATCGCCATCCAGATCCGATCGCGGAGCTTGCCGTTCACCTGCACCACCAGCTCGCACTCCGTGCGGACCAGAGCGGCCTCATCATAAGTCGGCCAACTCATTTCAGAGAGCATGGTTTCACCGCCGAGTCTCGAGTGGATTTCCTCGGTGATGTGCGGAGCAAATGGATTGAGAACCGACAGGAACCGGACGAACTCCGCGCGCGGCACCACACCCGCCTGGGTGAAGGCATTGGTGCAGATCATCATCTGGGAGATCGCCGTGTTGAAGCTGAGCTTCTCAATGTCCTCGCCGACCTTTTTGATTGTCTCGTGAATCACCCGCAGCAGCTCCTTGTCCGTGCATGGCTGGTCTTGGATTTTCTCCGAGACGCCGCCGTTTTCATCCACAGCTAGACGCCAGACACGGGCGAGGAAACGAGAAACGCCCTCAACGCCTTTCATCTGCCACGGCTTCACCTGTTCCAGCGGTCCCATGAACATCTCGTAAAGGCGCAGCGAGTCCGCGCCGTATTCCTTGATGACGTCATCCGGATTCACCACGTTGCCGCGCGATTTGGACATCTTCTGCCCGTCCTCGCCGAGGATGATCCCTTGGTTGACCAGCTTCTGGAACGGCTCCGGGCTGCGAACATGGCCGAGATCAAACAAGACCTTGTGCCAGAAGCGGGCGTAGAGCAGATGAAGTACGGCGTGCTCCGTACCCCCAACATAGAGATCAACCATTCCCGGCTTCTCGCTGGTCCAATATTCCTCAGCCTCCTTGGAAATAAAGCGGTCTGAATTACGAGGATCGCAGTAGCGGAGATAATACCAGCAGGAGCCAGCCCACTGCGGCATCGTGTTGGTCTCGCGCTTGGATCCATCCGGCAGATTTACCCATTCCGTCGCCTTGCTCAGCAGCGGATCGGGAGTTCCACTGGGCTTGTAATCCTCCAGCGGCGGCGCGAGCAAAGGCAGATCTTCATCCGCCACCGCATAATGGTGACCATCCTTCCAAATGATCGGAAACGGCTCGCCCCAGTAGCGCTGACGCGAGAACAGCCAGTCACGCAGCTTGTATTGAGTGCGGCGCTTGCCTTTGCCATTTTCAACCAACCACTCGATCATCTTTGCCTTTGCTTCGGCTGTCTGCAGGTCATCAAGGAAGCCGGAGTTGATTGCAGTGCCATCACCCGCATGGAGCGTGGGCGTCTCGCCCACGGTAGCAAGATACAAGGAGTATTCCCCCTCCCTCAACTTCGCCCTCACAGGATTCTTCTCCACATACTTCCGTATGTTCTTCTCGTGATCCAGATCCCGAACCACTCGATCCCAATAATCTCTCTGCCACAGCGCCCCCTCCCGCCCTAACACCTCATTGATCTTCTTGGAAGTAAAGCTCTTCCAAGAGTGCATCACATCTTCCAATTTGAAGCCTTCCTTCAGCTGGAAGAGCACATGCACATGATTCGGCATCACCACGAATGAATCCAAGAAGTAGCGTTGCCCGTCGAAGTGCCCGAGCGCCTCCTCGACGATCTTCGCGATCTCCGGATCTTTTAAGACACACGCCCCCGCGCCCGCATCCAGCCAAATGTCGATCTGGTTGGAAAACTTCTCGTGATACTCATCCTCGGTGGCCTCGTCCCATGGTTGCGGATTATCATTGAGCCATTCGGACCTTTGTTTTTCGAGCTCAGCCAGCTTGTCCTGGGGGAGACTGTCGGCCAAACGCCAAGTGGCAAAGACGAGTTTATCCGACTGTTGCCAGTGAGGAAGAGCGTTGGGGCGGTGCTTTTCGATCTCGGCGGAGCGATCGAAGTGTTTTGCGACCGTGGGCGAGACGCCCACGCTCCCGTCGACAACCTGGATCACCGGCAGATCGTACTTCGTCGCAAACTCGTAATCTCGCTCATCATGCGCGGGCACCGCCATAATCGCACCGGTGCCGTAGCCCATCATCACGTAGTCCGCGATCCACACCGGGATCTGCTTGCCGTTCACAGGATTGATCGCGAAAGCACCGGTGAAGACGCCGGACTTGTCTTTGTTCAGATCGCCGCGATCGAGATCGGATTTCGAGGAAATCGCTTTCTGATACGCCTCAACTTCCTCGCTTTTCTCGCCAATCGTGATTTCGGCAACCAGCGGATGCTCAGGAGCCAGCACCATGTAAGTGGCGCCGAAAAGCGTATCTGGACGAGTGGTGAAGACGGTGACGGTTTTTCCACTAATCTCGAAATCCACCTCCGCCCCCTCACTGCGGCCGATCCAGTTTTTCTGCAGCAGCTTGATGCCCTCTGGCCAATCGAGCGTTTCCAGTTCATCAATCAAGCGCTGTGCGTACTTCGTGATCCTCAGCATCCACTGCCGCAGAGGACGGCGCTCGACGGTGTGGCCTTTGCCTTTCCATTCCTCGACCTCCTCGTTCGCAAGAACGGTCCCGAGATCCGGAGACCACCACACGGGAGTGTCAGCGACGTAGGCGAGGCGAACCGCATCAATCTCATCCCGCGTCCACCCCTTTGCCTCCAGCTCCGTGACTGGCTTCGCTTTGTTTTGCTCCTCGCAGAAGTAGGAAGAATAAAGTTGCAGGAAAATCCATTGGGTCCAACGGACGTACTCCGGATCGGTGGTCGCGATCTCGCGGCTCCAATCATAGCCGAAGCCGAGCGCCTTGAGCTGACGCCGGAACGTCACGATGTTCGCTGCAGTGGTGACCGCAGGATGTTGTCCGGTCTTGATTGCGTATTGCTCCGCTGGCAGGCCGAATGAATCGTAGCCCATCGGGTGCAGCACGTTGAAGCCACTCATCCGCTTGTAGCGTCCGATGATATCCGTCGCCGTGTATCCTTCCGGATGGCCCACATGCAGCCCTGCTCCACTGGGGTATGGGAACATATCGAGCACGTAGTACTTCGGCTTCGACGAATCAAATCCCGCCTCACCCGGATTGGGCGTGCGAAACGTTTTCTCGGCATCCCAACGGGATTGCCACTGGGGTTCAAATTCGGTGAAGGGAAACGGTTTACGGGACTCGGACATGGACGGACAGGTGGGCGGGAAACTTGGTTGATCCAGACCCTGATGAAAAGCAAAACCCTGCCAGGCCCCCGGAGTCGCACTCCTCCCAGTCAACACCTGCCTGTTTGCCGATGGGTCAATCAATCCGCGCGACGCCTTATCCACTCTCCGCGATCAACCTTTTCAGGTCCTTGCCGTATGCCTCGGCCCACGTTCGCGATACCCGGACGAAAATTAGCGGGAGAAAATAACTTGACCCATCCGAATTCTTTCCGTAGTAAGGACGATGCAACCCTCTGGTGCATGGAGAGTTGCGCTCGTAGCAAAATCAGGAAGCTTACGCAGTTTCCCTAGCCGTCCCCCGTATGAAAACCTTCCTTCGCCTCCTCGTTCTCCCGCTTCTGTCCGTTCCTGTTGCCTCGGGATTGACCATCCAGCGGAATTTCAGCGGCGGCACCCCGCCCGCGTCGTCGGCCACCGCCGGGGGCGGAAATATCGAAGCCATCTTCAACGCGGCCGCCGACTGGTGGGAGGAAGCCATCGATTCCGATCACACGATCCTGATCAACTACCGATGGGATCCGGATTCACTCGCCAGCACGGCGGTGAATTCCATTGGAGGCAATCCGACACGAATTCAGCAAGCCACAATCAAGTTCGGGAATATGAATTCCGCGAAATGGTTTCTCGATCCGACCCCGGAAACTGCTGAGGAATGGTCCGCTTACACGCAAGACTTCTCCACGCTCAATGGAAAAAGCATCAACACCGGGAGGCGCCACACCGGATACACGGGACCCACCGTCAGCGGTGCGGTGCCGAACGACCTCTTCACCGTAGCCCTGCATGAAATCGGTCACGCGCTTGGTATGGCCTACGGTTCCAGCGAGTTCCTCAATGTCGCGAGTGCGGATGGAAACTACGACGTGACGGACGGGCACTATCGCGGGCTGGAGGTCGTTCTTGATACGTCCCACATCAGATATTCCTTCCTCACAACGCCTCTGCTGATGTCATCACCGACGTATTTCGGAGAGCGACGGCTTGCCAGCGCGATCGACGTGATTACAGTCGCCGGGTTCGGTCATTTTCAGACATTTGAGCTGAGCCCCTTTCAAGATGGAACCGACTACGAAGCGGAGAATGCTTCGGGGTTCCGCAACGTGGTCGTCCAAAGCGGTGCCACTGCCTCGAACGGCGCATTTGCTTCTTTCACCGCCCCAAACGGACACGTTCAGTTCGAGCCGTATCTGAGTTCTTCCGATTACGATACCGTCTACGAGATCGAATTTCGCTATGCGACCGACTCCGCAACGGCCATCAACATGGAGGTTTCATCGCTCTTCGATCTATTTTTCCCGCGCGGAACGACGCTGGTATTTCAGCCCACCGGCGGGCTAAGCGGGTGGAACACCGCCAGAATTGAGGTCGCGCGTTCAGATAGTGGAGACACCACTCCCACCTTGTACCTGAACAATCTTTCGTCCACCGCCTCCATCCGCATCGATAAAATGACGGTGCGCGAGAAGAAAGCATCGGAGCCGGGCATTTACAAAATCGTCCAGCAAAACAGCGGGCTCGAACTGGCTTTAGCCTCCGACTTGCAAGCGAACGGAAACATTAACGCGGAATCGGCGAGCAGCGACGACGACCATCTTTGGGAGCAGATCGATGCCGGTTCCGGATGGTTTCACCTACGAAACAAGAAGAGCGGAATGTATCTCAACGTGAGCGGAGCCAATCTCGCGGACACCGCCAACATCGCCCAATGGAATACCGCATCCGGCGACCAGTATTTGCTGAAAGCGATCCCGGACGGCGCTTACACACTTCTCCAGCTGAAACACAGCATGAAATACGTAGCCACCATCGGTTCCAGCAACGGAACAAATGTCCAGCAATCGGATGGCGGCTCCATAACAGACCGTGCCCGCTGGACGATCATCCCCGCAGGCGATGGCGTCCATGTGAAAATCGTCCAAGCCGGCGGGCTTGAGCTGGCGGTCGCTTCCGACACGCAGAATAACGGCAATGTGAACGCCGAAGCGGCGAGCGCGGATGCCGATCATCTCTGGAAACTGGTGGAGTCCGACGAAGCAGATTGGTTCCACCTGCAAAACGTGCACAGCGGAAAATTCATCAATGTCAGCGGCGCAAACCAGCTCGAAGACGCCAACATCGCGCAGTGGTCGCCGTCCTCGGCCAATCACTACAAAATCCAACTCGTTCCCGACGGGAACTACTTCAACCTGAAAATAAAACACAGCGGAAAGTTTATCGACACAATCGGCGGCGTGAATGGCACGAACGTGCAGCAAACAGGATCGGTGTCGAACCGCGCGCGATGGCAGTTGATCGAGCAATAGCTGCGAACCTTATCAAAAGATGAAAACTCTTCTTCGGCGTCAATCTCGCGAAAACGGGAAGCTCACCCCTTCTCGCAACGTGTCACCATTCGCTGTGGCGATCACTTCAGTCCAATCTCAAAACCCAAAACCCAAAACCCAATGTCACATAATAAAATTGCTCTCATTCCCGGATTCCTAGGCCTGTTAATCACGTCTCAGGCCTCCGCGCTAACCTATATAAGCGACTGGTCCGGGAATGACTGGTATGGCGGTCCCGATAGCAGCGGTGAGCATCAATATGTCCACGGTTGCGCGATGCAGATGTATGTTGCCGGCAACGGCGATATCTACCAAGGTAGCACGAGTGCCGGCGATCATGGACCCGCATGCATGTACCCTTCGGATGCAAGTTACGTGCGGGACCTTGTGGACGGAGAGTCTACCGGATCTACCTATAAATCGTATCTACAGGGCGTTACCGCCGATGACACTTACTACTATGTAAGTATCCTTGTAAATTACAAAAGCTATAAGTCTGGAGCCCTAAACGCCAACGGTCTTCCGGAGATTCCGCCGAACTCGGAGACACGCTGGTATTCGGTCGGGCGCTACTTTCGAAGCAATCAGCAGCCTGCGCCGTTTCCCAAAGGATATGGGACCTTGGGGAACCTTCTTGTCATCCAAGAAACGCCGAAATCACTTGGTGAGAGAAGTCCCTTTATCACCGGCCTCGCTGCAAATGGGAACTATCTCTACGTGGCGGATGCCTACAGCGGAAAAATCAAGCGCTACTCTTCCTCCTCGCTCGACAGCAACCAATTCTCTTCCTGGAACTTCGCCAACGGCAGCGATCTGGCGCTTGATCGATCGGGCAACGTCTACGCGTTGGCCGAGGGTGCGGGAGGGGTGCTCAAGAGATACGATGCCGGCGGCAACCAGCTCGGCTCCATCAGCTACGGGTCCAACCAGGTTCCCATGGCCATTGCCATCGACCGGAGCGGATCTTCCGATAAGTTGCTCGTTGCAATGGACGACGTCCGGCAGATCTGGCGTTATACAGCGGGCCTTTCGAAAGAGACCTGGACGCTCGGCGATGCAGGTGGCATTCAGCCCGGCCAGACGCCCAGCTCGTCGAAATTCCTCAACATCAAGGGCGTAGGCGCGGATACGAACGGGAATATCTACGTGGCGGAGTATGGTCCGGAGGGAACCGCAGACACCTTCGGCAACACTCGCAACATGACACGCTTGCAGAAGTTCACCTCGGGCGGCTCGCGCATCTGGAAGCGCGAGGCTCACGGCTGGCTTGAGAGCCCCGGCTTCAGCCAGCAGCAGGACGGCGTCATGTACACCACGACTGGCAAGTACCTCTTGGACTACTCGAAAATGACAGGATCTGGCAACGCTTGGTCATGGAAGGGCACCACCTTTGATCCCACCAAATATCCCGACGATCCCCGAGCCCACATGGAGCAGTACGGAGCAGACATTGTCGTTCTGGACGGGGTCGAGTTCATGACCACTTTTGCGGGCCCGCAGCGCGGCCTGGGTGTCTACCGATTTGCAAACGGCGTCGCGGTGCCCACCGCGATCATCTGCCCGAACTCGGGCGGCTACGGCTATGTCTCGGGTAATCCCAGCCAAGCTTGGGTCTGGTCCGACGCCGATGCCGATGGAAGGATTGACAGCGGCGAGTTCTCGGGAGGCACTTGGAAGGAATCGTCCATCGAAAAATCGTTTCTAGACAGCGCAGGAGATTTTTGGGCGATCGGGACCAATACAATCTACCGCATCCCATTCGCGGGCCTTTCCGCAAACAATATTCCGCGGTGGGATATCGCGAATACCCAGATCGTCGCCACGAGTAGTCTGCCGAACAAGCCTTCGACGCTTCAGGCGGTGCAAGAAGGCTTCTATGATGCGTCCACCGACTCCATGTATCTGGGGGTCTTCACCTCCCGAAACCCCGTGAAGGCAATCGGCGTGATCCGCTTCCAAGAGATCTGGAAATACAAGAACTGGAGCACGTCCGGACGCACCTTGGATTGGGCGGTGGAACTCACCCTGCCGTGGGGCGGCGAGGGCGGTCCGCACGACTTGGAGATCGCAGGAGACTATATCTTCGTCGGCGAAACAGCATCGGGCGACGACGGCTCGGCGTTTGACGAACAACAGGTTCGGGTCTTCAAGGCCTCGGACGGTTCGTATGTCGAGACCTTGCTGCCACCGTCGGACGACGACCACTTGGACTACGACCGCTCGCGTGCGATTCGCGCCCACCAGCGCCCTGACGGATCATACATTGTTGGCACGGAATCATTCCGCACACAAAAGACCCAGCTTTTCTACATCCCTGTAACCTCCAACACCTACAAGATCATTCGCAGCGGAAGCTCGCTTGAGCTGGCGGTCGCCGAGGAAGCACAGAACAACGCCAACGTCATTATAGAAAACGTCTCCAGCCAGAACGATCAGGAATGGGAGATGATTACCGCCGGAACCAACCTCTATTATCTAAAGAACTATCTGAGCGGACAGTACCTGAACGTAGCGGGTTCGGTCGGCGAGGATGGTGCGAATGTTTCACAGTGGCCGGGCTACGGCGGTGAGAACTACCAAGTCGCCTTCATCAATCCGGAGGTAGTTAATGGTGAAACATTCTACAACATACAGTTTCAACATAACAACGGTATCTACTACCTGGCGACTGCCGGAAATACATCCGGCTCCAATGTTCAAGCGTCCACCGGTCAAAGCTCCGAAAAGGCAAAGTGGCGGATCGAGAACCGCGCTGGCGGAAGGGTTGCCCTCGTCAGAAAAGGAAATTCCCGCTACCTCGCTCTCGCTGGCGACACGCAAAACGGCGGCAACATCGTTGCTGAGTCCGGCAGTTCGAGCGAGGATCACCTCTGGATCAAGGAGAGCTTTGAGGGAGAGTGGTTCCGCCTGAAGAACAAGAAATCAGGCCTCTATCTCAACGCCGCTGCGGCCAACAGCTTCAATGGCGCGAACGTCGCCTTATGGAGCGCGAGCACGGAACCGCACTACCAGTTGAGAACGGTAGCCAACGGCTCGACCGTCAACTTGGAGTTCCGCCACGCTCCCGGGCAGTTCCTCAGCACGACCGGTTCCAGTGCCGGAACCAACGTCGGCACGGACGCAGACCGCACTCGGGACAACGCCAAGTGGAGCCTGCTGCCCTACTAAGAAACGGCGATCGAACGCGATCATGAGAGATAAATTCAAAATCTTGGGTTTAGCGGCCGCATTGATTGCGGCAGGAGCTGGCGTTCTCCTGTTCGTCTCGGGTCCGTCTCTGCCGGATCGTTCCGCCGGGAACGACGGTCCAGGGGCGGGCACCGGGGGAGGAGAACTCTCGCGCCGGGCCGAAGCCAAGCTTCCGCGATCGTCGGTCCGAGGAAATCCTTCCTTAGAACCGACTCGGGCAGGTGGGGCGACTTTCGAGAACTTGATGCAGGATGCCGTCTTCCAACGCCTCGGGCTTCGCGACCGGCTTGTACGGATGGAGGATCTGCTACTTCAGTTCGCACCCGAAGCTCGCGAGGCAAGTCTCGTTCTCTACAGCGAGAACTTTGAAATGGCAGATACCGATCTCGACCAGTTGCTTGATCGGGGGAATTTGACTCACGCGCATCGGGTCTTGGTTTCGGCATGGGCCATCGCCGATGGGCCCGCTGCCTTCGACTATGCCGCTCGCGACGGAGATGCCGATCTGATTGTGGCCGCCCTTCATGGCTGGCTTCAGCACGAGCCCGATGCCGCCATCGGGCGGGTGGATGAGTTGAGGGATCGCCGGGACTTCGACTACATCGCTTACAAGCTTCCGGCGCTGCTCAATGCGGTCCATCCCGGACAGGGGATGGACTGGGCGAGCCGGTTGCCCTCGGAGCTCCGTACGAATGCCTTGAGACTGGGATTGATCGACTGGATGAACCGCGACCCCGAAAAAGCAGTCGGGTGGTACCGGCGGGCGCTTCATTTGGATCCGGATCATGTCCTCCTACGCGATGTCGTTACCAGCCTCCGCCGCGAGGATCCCGAAACGGCTCATAAATGGATCGAGGCTCTCCCCCGGGCCGACGCCAGAACCGCCGCTTTGAAAATGATCGAGTAATCCGCTCCAAACTCGTTCACGGCACCTTAACATACGGCCGCACGCTTGCGCCCCTGCATATCACCCCCCTAACACAGATACAATACCGACCACACAAAATAATGAGAAATACAACAAAGGAAAATCATGCGATGGCCATCTCTGCGGCGCTGGCCGCCGTGTCCATCTCCTGCGCCTCCCTCGCGACGGCAGGAACCTACGACGTCACCGTCTCCGGCGATCGAATGTTACTAAACAACACGCCGACGAAGATCATCGGACTGCGCTGTTCCAACGCGCTCGTATCCGATGCCTCCAAAGATCAGCTCATCAACAATCTGCCCGTTTTCAAGTCCTACGGCATCAACACGGTGAGCGTGTTTGTTATGGGCTCTCGTTTCGGCGACGTCAAAGGTTACAATCCCGATTCCAGCCTGAACACCACTTACTCCGCCCGCCTCGGAGAAATCATTGAAGCGGCGGACGCCGAAGGCATGATCGTTCTGGTGGGCTGCCTCTACTGGGGTACCTCGGCGGCGAACGACGCCCTCGGTGCATGGACCCAGGCGCATGCCAATCAAGCCGTCGCCAACACCGTGCAGTGGCTGAAGAACAACAATTATCACAATGTCTTCGTCGATCCGGACAACGAGGGCATGGCGAACGCGAAAAAAGGCTGGAACATCAGCCAGATGATTGCCGCCGGCCATGCCGTGGACAACTCTTATGTGATCGGATACAACGACGAGGCGGCGCCCCCGGCTAATGCCGACGTCCTCCTTCACTTCAGCCCGAAAGATGGTACCCGTCCGTGGATCGAAAGTGAGGGCAGCGCGGACAACAGTGGGCCCCAGTACTACTGGGGAACCTACAGCAAGCAGAGCAGTTTCGACAACTACGTCCGCATCGGGCGTTATACCGATGCAATGAAAACTCACCATTACAACAGAGCGAACAGCTTTATCGATGGCGAGTCCGGCTACATGTTTGCCTCAACTTGGTTGCAGTGCGGTCCGAATGAAGGCATCGGAGGCCCATTCATGGTTCCTGGCGGGTACGCCAACAATGAGTCCAACTGGAATCAGGATCCAATCACCGAGGTTCTACCGGATGCCGGCATCGTCTGGTGGTTGGAGCATATTCAAAGCCGCTATGGAGCATGGGCGCCCCCCGGCGGAGCCAACACGGGCACCTACAAGATCATCCAGAAGGGCAGCGGCCACGAACTGGCACTGGCCTCGGACATCCAGAACAACGGCAACGCGAATGCTGAGCCCCCCAGCTCGGCGGACGACCATCTGTGGGAGAAGATCGATGCCGGCTCGGGCTGGTTTTACCTGCGCAACAAGAAGAGCGGGCACTACCTGAACGTGAGCGGAGCGAATACCGGCGAGGACGCTAACATCGCCCAGTGGGCGACCGCCTCAGGCGATCATTACGCCTTCCGCGAAGTCGCCGACAACGGCTACGTTCTGCTCCAGATCAAGCACAGCCTCGGTTATCTAGACACGATCGGCGGCGGAGCCGGGACAAACGCCCAACAGACCCTGCTGATCTCGGACCGCGCCCGCTGGACGTCGACAGCGGCGGGATCTTATGTTAAATACGCGCAAAAAACCACCGGCTTGGAGCTAGCCCTGGCCTCGGACACGCAGAACAATGGCAACATCACCGTCGAGGCATCCGGCAGCGATGCCGACCACTACTGGACCATCGAGAACAGCGGCGAAGGGCAGTGGTTCTATCTGAAGAACCAAAAAAGCGGCCAGTACCTCAACGTAAGCGGCGGCAACGGTGCCGAAGACGCGAACATCGCACAATGGCCGACCGCTGGGAACGACCACTACAAGGTCCGCACCATCGCGGACGGCCTGCACCAGCTGCTGGAGGTCAAGCACAGCGGCCTTTTCATCCGCAGCATCAGCGGAAGCAACGGTTCCAACGTCCAGCAAAATTCCGGCGTGACCGACCGTGCGCGGTGGACTCTGGTGCCGCAGTAATGCTGCGCCAACTGCGTTCGACTTAATCGGGAAGAGCAATCTCCGCCGCCCGGCGATTGCTCTTTCTAACCCCCGCCCCTTTCGCGAAAGCAATTCGGTTCCGTTTGCGACACAATCAGAGGCAACCGAAAAGTTACCATGTTCTCTGACCCTTCTGAACTACCGTCGACCTTCTTCAGCCCCCTCTTCTGATTAACTTAACTCTTCTTTTTAATATGAAAATTTTATACTACATCGCAGCTCTGCTGCTTACCTTACTTTTCCTGCCAACTGCCTCCGCAGTGGACGTTGGTATCTGGGATCGTTTTGAGCGTGGCGTTCAAAACACTAAAAGTTACGCGGATCCCTACAGAAATGTTTCGTTGAGCGTGACCTACACGCGCCCCGATAGCACGACGATCAATTTTTTCGGCTTTTACGACGGCGGAACCACTTGGAGGATACGTTTCATGCCGGATCAACTTGGGGAATGGTCTTATGCAGCTAAGTATAGTGACGGATCGCCCGGTTTTTCCGGACAGTTCACCTGCGTGCCATCGGATCTTCCGGGCATGCTCTCCCAAGATGAGGCGAACCCGCAGTGGTTCGGCTTCAAAGGTGGAGAGCACGTGCTCATCCGTAGCTTTCATGCGGGAGACAAGTTCTTCTCCAGTTCCGGAAACAGCAATACAGGTGAACCGTGGTCACCGCAGCTGCGCTCCGACTTTTTGGACTGGGCGCAATCGCAGGGTTATAACATGCTTTCCATTGCTAGCCATTATCTGAAACGCGACGTCGCGAACCGAGGCCGTTACTACGACCTTCCAGACCTTTGGGACAACGCGAGCCGCCGCCTCGACGCCGCCGAGTATCGGGAGATGGAAGCGGTTTTGAACGACCTCGCCGATCGGCGTATCATGGTGTTTCCTTTCGCTGGATTTTTCGGACAATCATCCGACTTCCCCACGGATCACGCGGACCAGGATCTCTACATCCGCTACACGATCGCTCGCATCGGTGCTTATTGGAATATTCTTTACCAGATCGCGGGGCCGGAACCCGCGCTGAGAGGCGACCTTTTTCAAGGCGGACAGATGTCCGAGCCCGATATTGACCGCGTGGGGGCCTTGATCCAGAAATACGCTCTCCCCGGCCACTTGATATCCTGCCACAATGAAACGGGAGATAACACAGCCGACGATATTTATAGTGACAAGCCTTGGCATAGCTACGGCTGCGTCCAAGGCCCGAAGACGACCAATCGCAGTTTTCTCGCCGCTGGATTGCTTGAGAACCATCATCCGTCCAAGCCGCTCTACGCCCAAGAGACGCTCTGGTATGGCAATCAAAACCATCCCTCTTATTCCGACGCGGATCTCCGAAAAAACGCCTACGTCATCAATATGACGGCCACGGCCCTTAACTTCGGGGAGAATGCGGGAAACTCCTCCTCGGGCTTTTCCGGAACGTTGCTTCTCGGTGATCGAACTCAGAGCAAGCATGATATCCTCAAGCAAGTCTGGGACTTTTTCGATTCGATTGATTTCTGGAAACTCAGCCCGCGTCCGGACCTGATCACTAAAGGATACTGCCTTGCGAAGCCGGGCGCGGAATATCTCGTCTACTTGGAGGCGGGAGGGACCGTGAACGTCGAGGTGGCTGGGGGACCGTATGAAATCGACTGGATCAATGCACGCGACACTTCCGACCGGCGCGACGGCGGCACCACAGCCAACGGACAGAACCTGGCGAGCCCCGATTCGGGCGACTGGCTGCTGCACCTTACCACGAGTTCCGCATCCCCGTCAGGCGCCTACAAGATCATCCAGAAGGGCAGCGGCCACGAACTGGCTCTGGCCTCGGACACCCAGAACAACGGCAACGCGAATGCTGAGCCCCCCAGCTCGGCGGACGACCATCTGTGGGAGAAGATCGATGCCGGCTCGGGCTGGTTTTACCTGCGCAATAAGAAGAGCGGGCACTACCTGAACGTGAGCGGGGCGAATACCGGCGAGGACGCCAACATCGCCCAATGGGCGACCGCCTCAGGCGATCATTACGCTTTCCGCGAAGTCGCCGACAACGGCTACGTTCTGCTCCAGATCAAGCACAGCCTCGGTTATCTAGACACGATCGGCGGCGGAGCCGGCACAAACGCCCAACAGACCCTGCTGGTCTCTGACCGCGCGCGCTGGACGTCGACGGCGGTGGGATCTTATGTTAAGTACGCGCAAAAAACCACCGGCTTGGAGCTAGCCTTGGCCTCGGATACGCAGAACAATGGCAACATCACCGTCGAGGCCTCCGGCAGCGATGCCGACCACTACTGGACCATCGAGAACAGCGGCGAGGGGCAGTGGTTCTATCTAAAGAACCAGAAAAGCGGCCAGTATCTCAACGTAAGCGGCGGCAACGGTGCCGAAGACGCGAACATCGCACAATGGCCGACCCCTGGGAACGACCACTACAAGATCCGCACCGTCGCGGACGGCCTGCACCAGCTGCTGGAGGTCAAGCATAGCGGTTTTTTCATCCGCAGCATCAGCGGAAGCAACGGTTCCAACGTCCAGCAAAATTCCGGCGTGACCGATCGTGCGCGGTGGACTCTGGTGCCGCAGTGATACTACGCCAATTGCGTCCGACTTAATCGGGAAGAGCAATCTCCGCCGCCCGGCGATTGCTCTTCCCCACCCTCCCGCCTCTTATCGGTAAGCGGGGTCTCACAGATCTATCACCTTCACCCGCAACAAGCGCCGCGACGCCTTCTACTACCTCTCCCCGGGCGGCTCACCCGAGGAACTTTCCTTCGCCGAGGCCGCACGCATCTTCCACGCCGTTGCCGCCGAAAAGCCAATACCGCTGCACGAGAACCACCACGACCACGTCAATACCGCCGTCGCCTCCTTCCGGAACGCCGTCGAGGCGGATGCCGCCCGCAGACGTGTCGTCGATCACCAGCTCGGCCCAATGAGACCCGCTCCCTGCGCTTGCTGAACCTCTTCATCGCCCACGAAACCCTCACCAGCGGCATGGAAAAAACCTTCCTCAAGCTCGGCGTCGCCGCCCTCTGCACAAAGACACCTTTCCCCCTCCTCGACAAAACTCTCGAGATCATCCGCCGCTTTCCCCTCCGAGCCGATGAGGAGGAACCCGGCGCTCCCGAGCACCGGAACTGGTCTCACTACCGAAGAACTATCTCGGACATCGTCCTCTCCGAGTCATTCGACCATCCGGAGAAATGAAATTGACCATTTTCCCAACCAATACTACATTCTTCCCATGAAAACGGCGGAAACCAACCTTAAGCGCGTCCCTGTCTCCGAGTTCAAGACCCACTGCACCGAGTATCTCCGAGAAATTGAAAACGGTGCGCCGCCCATCCGCATCACCCGCCACGGCAAAGTTATCGGCGTCCTCAATTCCGAAAAGGATGATCCCATCCCGCCCTTATTAGGAGCGGGGCTCACCACCGGAAAACTCAATCCCAGCTACGATCCCCAAGCACCTGCTTACGACGAGAGCGATTGGGAAATCAACCAGTGAACGGAATATGGATACCATGAAAACTTTCCGACAGGGGAAAGTGGTCGCTAGAGTCGAACCGTCTGATGATAGGTCAGCGAAAACTTCAGCCAACCCGAATCCTTAACCTTGGATGCCCGGTTATCTCCTCGATACCTGTGCGTGGATCGATGCCCTGCTCGCACCGGAAAAGCTGCGCCCACAGATCCGCAGGATCATTGATGGTTCCACAATCCTTCATCTGGCGTCCATCAGTCTGATCGAATTTGCGAGAAAGGAAGCCCGCGGCGACATCAGCATCTCCATACCCTGCGGAGAGTGGTTCGAGCGCATCGCCTTACCTAAGGGGAAAATCATCATCCTGGAGATCTTGCCGCAGATCGCCGTCGATGCTACCCGCCTTCCCCAGCCTTTCAACAACCGCCAAGGCACCCCGCACAAGGATCCCATGGATCAAATCATCGTGGCCACCGCACGCCATCACGATCTGACACTCCTTACATGCGATCTGGCGTTGCTCGACTACAGCGGGGTCAGAACAGAGAAATCCCGTTAAAATACTCATCGAGTCCGCCATCGTACAGCCCTTCCGCGCGCAATCCTGGCTCACCCCGCTTTCGGATCTCTTCCCCGGCGCGGATCTCTTTTACAACCCGCAGCCGCTCGATATCACCACCCCAGGTGGAGTCCGTCCTCTAGCTCGGCACCGTCACTCTCCAGGAAAGAACCCTCGTCCTCCTTGTTATCGAGACGGGCGACCACGTCGTCCTCTCCCGCAACAAAGTCGCCCTGCGGAATTCCGTTGCGGATGTCATCACCCCCCTCGAGACCCTCCTTGAGGACAACAAGGACAAGGGCGTCTACTACACGCCCAAGGTCATCGTCTCATACATGTGCCGCCAGTCCCTTCTGTGCTATCTGGAGACCACATCGGGAAATACGAAGCCCTCACCCGCCTCTGCGAGATGGACGAGCCGGGAAACCTCCCGGGAAAAGGGCAACTGGTGCGCTCAAAACGCCCAGGCCATAGCCACCCTCCTGGAAAACGGCAAAATCTTCGATCCCGCCATCGGCTCCGGCACCTTCCCCATCGGCATGTTGAACGAGATCACTTCTGTCAAAGTGGAACTTATTTCCCGACCTTAGCCACCCCTGCCTGTTGCCTTCCAAAAAAGTTTCTGGAACTTTTTACCCAGCCGGATATCCTAATCGTCGTGGGATTAAGAATTTTCATCGCAGTCTGCTTGGCTTTGGCAATCGCCAATCCAGCTTGCTGCTGTGCCTTTTCTCCTGAAAACCAGGCTTCACAAGCCTCTGGTTCCTGTTGTCCAAGCGGCTCCCAGACGAAGAAAGATGACAAGGGCGGGTCTTGCACTTGCTCTTTCGCCAAAGAAAAAGCGGCTCCGGATACCGACTTGTTCAAGCCGAACACCAGCAGTTCGGACTTCATCCTGCTTGTGGCTCCCTGCTCGGATGATGATCGTATTTCTTCTCTTCCCGAGGCCGTCGCGTTTCTGGCGAAATGGCCACCCGGTCGGTTGCCCGTGCCCCCGGTGGGGACACGTTTGGCTACCAAGTGTTCCTACCTGATCTGATTCGTTGGTAATGCGCTCTCTTCCGAGCGTCTTCAAATCTTGCCCTGACCTTTTCAGGCCGAGTTTCATGACATCCGCGCCAATGGCGTTTGTTATCCCAATTCCAACAACTTTTAAAAATCAGATTTATGACACTTATTGCAAAAACAACACTGCTTCTCCTTTCGCCCCTCGCCTTCGTCTCCTGCAACAAGGAAACCGCCGAGGTTGATACCAATACTCCTGTAACCGAAACGGCTGCCGTGAAACCCTATCCGCTTGATGTCTGCCTCGTCACTGGGGAAAAGCTCGGCTCCATGGGCGAGACGATCACCATCGTCCACGAGGGACAGGAGATTAAATTCTGCTGCGACAGTTGCCCACCGAAGTTCAAGAAGGATCCCGCGAAATACCTCGGGAAACTCGAAACCGCCGCGGAATAAACCACTGCCCCCGGGAGCCGCCGTGCCAACGGTGCGGCGGCTCCCACTTTCTGATGAAAACTTCACACCTCTTCCGGGTGCTGGCTCCCTCGTCGCTTGCCCTCATCCTCGCGGCATGTGCGGATTCCGGCGGCATGGGCGGAAAATCCGCGCTCAACGATCTCGATATCCCAGCGGAAAATCTCCGACCGGTGAACTACTCCGTCGGTTCCGGGGGGCCGGAAAAACTCGCTTCACTCGCCATCACCCACAGTCCCGCCATCAAAGCCCTCAGGCACAAGGCCGAGCGCATGGATGCCCAGGCACCACAAGCCGCCTCCCTCCCGGATCCCATGGGCAGCATCTCGGCAGGCAGTCTTGCCGAAACAGCCGCAGGACAAGTCCAAGGCATGGTCGGAGTTTCCCAGAAAATCCCCCTCCCGGCAAAACGCGCCGCCGCCAGCCGCGCCGCCTCCCTCGAAGCCGAAGCCATCCGCTCCGAGGCCGATGCGCTCGCCCTGAAAATTTCCGAACAGGTCAAAAGCGCTTGGTGGGATTACTACCTCGCCGATCAGACCATCGCCTTCACCAACGAAAACCGCGCCCTCCTCACCACCATCCGCAATCTCGTCACCACCCGCATCGAAGCCGCCGCAGCCGCCCAGGCCGACCAGCTCCGCATCGAGAACGAGCTCACTATGCTCGACCGCGATCTCGTGAATCTCCGCCAGGTCCGCTCCTCCGCCCAGGCCCGCATCAACTCCCTCCTGAACCGCCCCGCCGGAGCAAGCCTCCCAACACCCTCCGCCCCATCCATCCCCGCCACCGCCAGCCTCGATACCCTCATCGCCCGCGCCGAGTCTAGGCACCCCGATATCTCCGCCGCCAAGTCACGCACCGCCGCCTTCGCCCAGCGCCTCCGCAGAGCGAAACTCGAAAAATACCCGGACCCCACCATCGGCATCACCTACGCACCGGTTTCCGAGTCCGGCCTCTCCCGAGTTTCCAACGGTCGCGACCAAGTCTTCGCCACCCTCGGCTTCAATATCCCCCTCTGGCAAGAACCTCGGAAAGCCATGGTTCGCGAAGCCTCCGAAGGTATGGCGGAAACCCGCGCCATGCTGGAGTCCTCCCGCTCCGATCTCCGCTACCGCGTGGAAGACGCCTACTTCCGGGCCACCACCGCACGCGATGTCATCGCCCTTTTCAACGACCGCCTCATCCCTTCCGCCCAACAAGCCTCCGATGTCACCCTCACCGGCTACTCCTCCGGGAAAAATTCCTTCAACGATGTCATCGGCACCCAGCGTGAACTCCTCGCATACCGCCTCCAGCTAGTGCAAAGCCGCGCCCAGCTCGGCAAAGCCATCGCCACCCTCCAAGCCGCCGCAGCATTATGAAAACGTTTTTAAAATCCCTCGCACGCACGCCCCGGAAAATCCTCACCATCCTTCTCCCGCTCGCCCTGTTCCTCTTCGGCTGGTGGTTCGGCCTGCCTCCCGGCGAAAAATCCATGGCCACGGACGGCGGAGCATCGGACACGGTCTGGACCTGTTCCATGCACCCCCAGATCCGCCAGCCCGATCCCGGTCTCTGCCCCATCTGCGCCATGGATCTCATCCCCCTCGAAGGCGGCGGCGACGGTGGCGGTCTGCGCGAAGTTTCCATCAGCCCTGAAGCATCCGCCCTGCTTGACATCCGCGTCTCACCTGTCGTCGCGCTCGACGGATCCCAGATCAATGCGATCGCCGTATTCGGGCGCATCGCCCATGACGAGCGCCTCGTCACCGCCATCACCGCCCGCATCGCAGGCCGCATCGACAAGCTCTTCGTCGATTTCACCGGCATCATGGTTAGTGAAGGCGAAGCCCTCGCCGAGCTCTACTCCCCGGAAATCTACCTCGCCCAGAAGGAGCTTATCGAAGCCCGTGACGCAATGGACTCCGGCCCGCCCGCCGTTCGTAACACCCGCCGCATCCTCTACGAAGCCGCCGTCCGCAAGCTCGAACTTCTGGAGATTTCCCCCCAAGACATCGCCTCCATCCAGACTTCGGACACGCCCTCCGACCGCATCACCATCCGTTCCCCGCAGGCCGGGCTGGTCTTGGAAAAAAACGTGACTCTTGGCAGCTACGTGAAAACGGGCGAGGTTCTCTTCACCATTGCCGACCACTCCCGCGTTTGGCTTAATCTCGAGGTCTATGAAAGCGAACTCGCCTTCATGCGCAAAGGTCTTCCCGTCACTTTCACCGTCGAGGCCCTGCCCGGGGAGACTTTCACCGGGGAGATCGCTTACATCGACCACCTCGTGGATGCAGAGCGCCGCTTCGCCCGCGTCCGCGTCGATGTCCCGAATCCGGGATATCGCGTCAAACCGGGAATGTTCGCCAGCGCTCGCATTCTCGCTCCCGCCCTCCCGCCGGAAATGGAAAACGAGGGCCTAGTCACCGTCCCGCAATCCGCCGTCCTCCGCACCGGAGACCGCGCCGTCGTCTATGTCCGCACTGCGGACGAGGCGCCCACCTTCGAGGGGCGCGAGATCCTGCTGGGTTCGCTGCTCGGCGACCGCTACATCGTGAAAGTAGGCCTTGCCGCAGGTGAAACGGTCGTCACCAACGGCGCGTTCAAGCTCGATTCCGAACTCCAGTTGAAGGCCAAACCCTCCATGATGAACCCCACCGCAGGCCTTGAGGAAAGGCCCGCCCACTCCGCCCCCGAGGACCTCTCCGGCCAATGGCAACCCGTCCTCCGCGCCCTTGCCCGCATGGAAACCGGCGATGTTTCCGAGGAAATCGAAACCATGACAATGGCGGTAAAGAAAGTCACCACCGACACCTTCCAGCCCGAACTAAAATCCCTGTGGACTGAATTCTCCAACCGTCTCCTGGTCGATTTTGCCAGCGCGAAATCCAAAGACCCCGCCAGCGCGAAATCCATCGTCCGCACCTCCATTGCTAACGCCGCCCGTTTCCTCGGTCTCCCTGCCATCGGTGAAATGGCGATGCCCGCCGACCCTGAAGCCGTCGCCCGTCTGGAGAATACCATACGTTTCTACCTCCCGCTCTCCAAAGCCCTCGCCGCGGACGATCCCGCTGCCGCAGCCACCGCCGCCGAAAAGCTCGCCCAGGCAGCTGAACTCCCCGCCATCAAGGAATCCGCCGAATCCATCGCCGCCTCCCAAGACCTCAAGCCGCAGCGCGCCGCCTTCGAGACCCTCAGCAACTCCCTCATCGACCAGGTCCGCGCCAACGGACTCGACCGCGTCGGCAACGCCTACGTTATCCACTGCCCCATGGTCGGCAGCAACAAAGGCGCCGATTGGCTTTCCAGCGTCCCCGAAGTCCTGAACCCCTACTACGGCGACTCCATGCTCGATTGCGGTTCCATCACCGAAACCCTTTCTATCGAATCAAACAAATAGAATCCCAGCCACAAAAAGCACAAGGATCACAAAAAACATCAAATCATCGACATGTGAAATTTTGTGATTTCTGTGCCTTTTGTGGCCAGAATCCAGCAACCAAACAACACCGTGACAGACGAACAAGCGAAACAACTGTGCGATCGAATCCGTGAACAAGCATACGACCTGCACCAGTGGCTGCGAAACGGACAACTCGAAAAGGTTTACGAAAACGGCCTATACAACCGAATTCAGAAAGCTGGCCTAGACGTAAAACAGCAATTCCCAATCCAGGTTTTCGACCGGGACGATACCCTCCTGGGAGATTTTTATGCCGACCTCCTTGTTCAGGACGATCTCGTGATCGAACTAAAGGCCTGCAAAGCCCTAGCCGACGAACACGTCGCCCAAATCCTCGGCTACCTCCGCGCCTCAAAAAAGCGCCACGGCCTCCTAATCAACTTCGGAGCACCCGCCCTCCAAATCAAGAAATACGTCCTCTAAGCATCTCCCCTCTTCCTTTTGTGTCTTCTGTGCCTTTTTGTGGCTTGAAAATTTCTAAATCGGTCGTGGCTTCCCAATGAATCACCTCATCCATTTCTGCCTACACCAGAAACTCATCGTCTTCCTCCTCCTCGCCTTCTTCATCGGCTGGGGAGTCCGCGTCGCACCCTTCGACTGGGATACGGGAAACTACCCCCGCGATCCCGTCTCCGTCGATGCCATCCCCGACCTCGGCGACAACCAGCAGATCATCTTCACCGAATGGCCGGGCCGCTCCCCGCAAGATATCGAGGATCAGATCACCTACCCCCTGACAGTAGCCCTCCTGGGAGTCCCGGGAGTGAAGGAAGTCCGCTCCTTCTCCATGTTCGGAGCCTCCTACGTCTATCTTATTTTCGAAGAGGACATCGAGTTCTACTGGAGCCGTAGTAGAATTCTTGAAAAGCTTAACTCCCTCCCCACCGGCCTCCTCCCGCCGGAAGCCACCCCCTCCCTCGGGCCCGATGCCACCGGCCTCGGCCAAGTCTTCTGGTACGTGCTCGAAGGCCGCGATCCCGATGGCAAACCCGTCGGCGGCTGGGATCTCGATGAACTCCGCGCCACCCAGGACTGGCAGATCCGCTACTCCCTGCTCTCTGCGGAGGGTGTCGCCGAGGTCGCCTCCATCGGCGGATTTCAAAGGCAGTATCAAGTCGATGTGGATCCCGAGAAGCTTCGTGCCCAGAACGTTACCCTCGCCCAGGTTGTCAATGCCGTCCGCAAATCCAACCAAGAAATCGGAGCGCGCAACCTCGCGGTCAATGGCGTCGAATACTTCCTGCGAGGCACCGGCTACATTGAGAACGTCTCCGATATCGAAAAAGCCGTCGTAACCGTCCGCGACAACACCCCCATCCTCGTCTCCGACATCGCCGAGGTGGAGCTAGGGCCCGCCCTGCGCCGCGGCGCGCTCGATGTGAACGGCGCCGACGCGGTCGGCGGAGTGGTAGTCGCGCGCTACGGCGCAAACCCCCTCGAAGCGATCAGGAACACCAAAAAACAAATCGCAGCCCTCGAGAACGCCCTCCCCGTCAAAGCAGTCATAGACTGGCGGGAAACCGATAACCAGACCGTCTCCACTTTCGCAGAAGAAAACGACATCGCCAACCCCCTCGATCCCTCATCCGCCGAGGCATGGCTGACCTACACGAAAACGACCGACCGCCGCGCCTGGCCCGACTGGCTCACCACCTCCAAGGTAACCATCGTCCCCTTTTACGACCGCTCCGGTCTCATTGGCGAAACGCTCAACACCCTCGACGAGGCTCTATACCAGCAGGTGCTTGTCACGATCATTGTGGTGGTTGTCATGGTGCTCCACCTCCGCACCAGCATCCTCATTTCCGCGATGCTGCCACTCGCCGTCCTCATCACTTTCATCACCATGAAACTCGTCGGTGTCGATGCGAACATCGTCGCTCTCTCGGGCATCGCCATCGCGATCGGTACCGTGGTCGATGTGGGAATTGTACTCACGGAAAATATCCTAAAACATTTGGATGAAGCGCCGGAGGACGAACCACGTTCTGCGGTCATCTACAACGCCGTCACGGAAGTCGCCAGCGCCGTCACCACCTCTGTCGCCACCACCGTCGTCAGTTTCCTCCCAGTCTTCACCATGTCGGGCGAGGCCGGCCGTCTCTTCCGCCCGCTGGCCTTCACGAAATCCTTCGCGCTCATCGCCTCCATCATCGTCGCGCTGACCATCATCCCGCCTGTCGCCCATATTCTTTTCGGTGTTTTGCCTGCATGGGTGAAAAGCCGCCGCATCCTGACCGTCACCCTGCTCGCCATCGCCGGAGCCATCTCCTTCACCTTCTCGGTCTGGCTCGGCCTCGCGCTCATCCTGCTCGCCGCCGGTTTGCTCACGCCTGTGTTCGTATCGGGAAAACCTCTGCGCATCGCCATCTTCGCGATGAACTTCATCGTCGCACTGGGCATCGGCTGGCTCCTCACCATCGACTGGATGCCCCTCGGCCTCGACCGCCCGACCTTCTCCAACCTGCTTTTCGTCATCCTCGTCATCGGCGGACTACTCGCCTTGTTCCGCCTTTTCGAAGTCACCTACGGCGGCATCCTGAAATGGTGCCTCAACCACAAGGCGCTGTTCCTTTCCGCACCCCTCCTCCTCCTAATCACCGCCCTCTGCATCTGGCTCGGCTTCCCGAAAATCTTTTCCTTCCTCCCGAAAACCTTCGGAGATGGCATCACCGAGACCCGCCTGTGGAAAGACGGTGCCGAAAAATTCCCGGGTCTCGGGCGCGAGTTCCGACCCGCCCTCGACGAGGGATCATTCCTCTACATGCCCACCGTCGCCCCGCACGCCTCTATTGAGGAAGCCCGAGAAGCCCTCCGCATCACCGATGCTGCCATCCATGCCATCCCGGAGGTCAGCCAAGTGGTCGGGAAAATCGGCCGCGCCGAAACCCCTCTCGATCCCGCCCCCATCTCCATGATGGAAACGGTCGTCAACTATGTCTCGGAATACAAGACGGATGCCAAAGGCCGCGTTGTCAGGTTCCGCACCGACGAGAAAGACAATTTCATCTACGATAAATCCGGCGAACTCATCGAAGACAGCGACGGAAAACCCTTCCGCCAATGGCGACCCCAGATCAAATCCCCGGCGGACATCTGGGCGGAAATCGACAAGGCCACCCGCATCCCAGGCATCACCGGCGCGCCGAAACTCCAGCCTATCGAAACCCGCCTGGTCATGCTCCGCACCGGCATGCGCGCCCCCATGGGATTGAAAATCAAAGGCCGCACCCTGGAGGAGATCGAAACCTTCGGCCTTGAGGTCGAGCGCCATCTCCGCAGCGGAAACATCCCCGGCCTCTCCGCCGGCACCGTCAACGCCGACCGCATCGTCGGGAAACCATATCTGGAGATCGTCCCCGACCGCGCCGCCGCCTCCCGCTACGGCCTGAATATCGCCGATGTCCACGAGACCATCCAGACCGCAATCGGAGGCCGCATGGTCACCACCACTATCGAAGGGCGCGAGCGCTTCATGGTCCAGGTTCGTTTCACCCGCGAAGACCGGGACACCCTCGAAGCCCTCCAAAACGTCCTCATCGACACCATGGAAGGCGCGAAAGTCCCCCTCTCCCAGCTCGCTGAAATCCGTTACGTCCGCGGCCCGCAAATGATCAAGGCGGAGGACACATTTCTCACAGGCTACGTCACCTTCGGGTCGGAGCCCGGCTTCGCCGAGGTCGATGTCGTCCAAGCTGCCCGCGACTACCTGGAGAAAATGGAAGCCACCGGCGAACTCAAGCGCCCGGAAGGCGTCCGCTACGACTTCGCTGGAAACTACGAGGCCGCCCTGGAATTCAGCCGCACCCTTGCGATCATGCTGCCGCTCTGCCTCGGGGTCATCTTCGTCCTGCTCTACTTTGACAGCAAATCGGTAACTACCACGTTCATCGTATTTACAGGAGTTGCCGTTGCCTGGGCGGGCGGTTTCCTGATGCTCTGGCTCTACGGAAGACCCGGTTTCCTCGATTTCGAGCTCTTCGGCCACAATATCGCCGAGCTTTTCAACGTCAGAACCGTGAATCTATCCACCGCGGTGTGGGTCGGTTTCCTAGCTCTCTTCGGCATCGCCACGGATGACGGCGTGGTCATCTCCACCTATCTCCGGCAGAAATTCGAGGAGTTGAAACCCACCAGTATCGCCGAAATCCGCCAAGCCACCCTCGAGGCTGGCCTCCGTCGCGTCCGCCCCTGCCTGATGACCACCGCCACCACCCTCCTTGCACTCCTCCCCGTCCTCACCAGCACCGGCCGCGGCTCGGATCTCATGGTCCCCATGGCCGTCCCCATCTTCGGCGGCATGTTCATCGAGTTGATGACCATGTTCGTCGTACCAGTCCTCTACTGCATGACCAAAGAATTCCGAGCTGCAAAATCCTGAACCATAAAAATGCACAACGATCACAAAATTCAACCGACCCGAGCTTTTGTGCTCCCTGTGCCTATTCGTGGCCTAAGATCAAGCCAAGACCCTTACGCCACAACGCGCAATTTCCTTGAGAAAATTTTCTGGAATAGCGCACTCATTTCATGATCCTACCGGTGCATTATCCTAATACCGTGATCCTAAAAAAGTTCATCGCAGTTCTCATGGCGCTGGTTATTGCCAGCCCTGCCTGCTGTTGCGCTTTCACCTCTCACTTCCAGTCACCACAAGCGATCGCAAGATCCTGCTGTTCCAACAACGATAGCCACAAGCAGCACCAATCCTGCTCTTGTTCCCTCGACAAAAAGAAGTCTTCCCCCGAGGCAGATTTCAATCTCGCCGCTCCTGTCGGCGTCGATCTCCCCCTCGCACCGGCACCGTCCACGGAGCTTTTTCTTACCACTCTCCCCGAGGCTGTTGCGTTTCTTAAAAAGTGGCCCCCCGGTGATTTACCCATCCCGACCAATGGTAGCCGCTTGGCTGCCAAATGTTCCTATCTGATCTGATTTGAGGGATTTGCCCCAAGAAACCAACTTTTGGTTTCTTGGGCGTTCGCGGCCGCCGCGCCGCCCACGTGCGCCACCTTATGGCCACGTGATCATTCGTCCCACAATTTGTGACGAATCCATCCCCAAAAAAATTCTTCATTCAGATTAGTCATGCACCTTTCGAAATCATTTTTATCCGCCTGCTTTGCATACGGAGCCTTACCAACCATCATCTTTGCGCGGCCCCTCGATGAGGCCTCTCTCGCATCGATTCGCGCAGAAACTTCTCGCGCACATCCCTCTGTCGAAGCCGGAGTAGGCATGGAAAACGCCGCTTACCAAGAAATTCGCGCGGTTCGACTATGGGACGATCCCACAGTTGGACTCGGTTTCATGGCCGCACGCCGCCCACAAATGCGCCGCGAAGAAGGTGATCTCATGCTCGCGGTGGAAGTTCCATTTCCCAAGCCAGGCCTCTACCAAGCCAACCTCCGCAAAGCCGAAGCGCTCCTGCGCGTGGAACAAGAAAAATCCCGTGCCGCCAGAGTTGGTTCCGGCACAGAAGCTGCCATGCTCGCCATTGAACTAGCTCTCGCTGATGAAAGCATTCTCCTCACCTCGGGCGAACTTGAATGGCTATCGGAACTGGAAGTCAACGCGAACCAAATGGCGCTCGACCCATCTTCCAGTGGTATCGACAGCATCCGCATCTCTACGGAGAAACTGAAAATAGAACAGGATCTCGAAGCCCAAAAGCGCACTAGGGAAGCAATCGCCAGCCAACTCAATATCGTCATGAGTAAACCTATCGATAAGCAATGGGAGAATTTCAGCCTTCCCGCATCCGCACCTCCAGTCCCAGCCGCCGCAGCGGAGGTCGCCCGCATCCCCTTTACGAATCCACAAGTCCGTGCCCTCCGCGAAATGGCTGGCGCTACCGAAGCTGAAATCCGCATAGCAGACCGCGAGCGCCTACCCTCTTTCACTGGCGGAGTCGAGACACGCGGCTATTCCCAAGATGGATACCGCGGCACAACGCTGGCTCTGAAAATGACCATCCCGTGGTTCAATCGCGACAACTACCAGGCCAAGATCGACGCCGCAAAATTCAAAACTGATGCCGCCCTTTCTGAAGTCGAAACCGCCCGCCGTAATATAGCAAAGCAAGTCATTGCCGCAGCAACTGAAGCAGCCAACGCCGCCGCCCAAGCACGCGCATACAGCGGAGAAATCCGCACCCGGGCGACTGAGGCCACGGAATCCGTCCAGGCCTCTTGGATCAACTCCAAATCTCCCCTGACCGATCTTCTCCAAACCCGCCGCCTTCTCTTCTCCGTAGATTTGGAACAACGCCGCCAAATCGCCATGCAGCTTGCTGCCGTAGAAAAACTCAACCTCCTCGTCCCATCCCGCTAATGTTATGAAAACGTTTCTCACCATACTAATTACTGCGGCCATAGTAGGTCTCGCATCGTGGTTCTTTCTAAAGGGCGCGCCATCCGGCGCCACCTCCGATGAAAAGAAACCACTATTTTATCAGAGCGCCATGCACCCTTGGATCAAGTCTGATAAACCAGGCCGCTGCACGATTTGCGGTATGGAGCTTACCCCGGTTTACGCCGGAGAAAAGGGCTTCGATGAATCGGGAGGCGAGAATGTTGTCGCCCTCAGCGATTCCCAGATCCGCGTCCTCAATGTCGCCACCGAGGAAGTCGCCATACGCAAGCTCGGCCAGAAACTTGAATTCGCAGGCACGATTGATGACAACGCCAGCACCCACCGCATCGTCAGCGCCTACGTGGATGCCCGCATCGACAAGCTCTACGCAAATTACATGGGAGCACCCGTCGACGAGGGCGAGCCGCTTGCTATGATCTACAGCCCCAGCCTTCTCCAAGCCGAGCGTGAATACCGTCGCCTCTCGGGCGATCTTAAACAGGCCGCCGGCATACGTCTCAAACAAATGGGCCTCAACGAAGAGCAAATCCGCGCGGTGGAAACAAAAGCGCCAGACGATCTCCACTCGATGATTCTCGCCCCACTCACCGGCACAGTTGTTTCACGAGACGTCTATGAAGGCCAGTATGTGAAGGAAGGCGAAACGATGCTAGAGATCGGGGATTTCAGCGTCATGTGGTTTCTATTCGATGCCTACGAACAGGATCTTCCCTTCATCAGGCTCGGCCAAGAAATCGATGTCACCCTCCCATCACAGCCCGGAAGAACTTTCCCCGGAACCGTCACGTTTATCGATCCGAATTTCAACGAAACCACCCGCACCACCCAGATCCGCGTCGATCTACAAAACCCAGAAGTCAACGGTCGCCGTGAGCTTCTCCACAAAGTGTATGCGGAAGGACTATTAAAAATCGACGATTCTCCAGTCCTCACCGTCCCGCGCTCCGCCGTCATCCAAACTGGCCCACAGGCCGTCGTGTATGTTGACCAAGGTGGCGGAGCCTACGAGCAGACCCCCGTGGAACTCGGCCGACGCGGTGAAAAATATCTGGAGATCCTTTCCGGCCTAGAGGCTGGTGAAAAGGTAGTGACCAACGGAGCTCTCCTTATCGATGGACAAGCGGAAATGAATCGCTCCTATTCCGCCACACCTGAGCCAAAGCCTGAAAGTGCCGAACTAACTCCAGAGCAAACCGCAGCTGTTAGCTCATTCATCGCCACCGCCGATGCCATGTCCGCAGCCCTCGCCGCCGATGACCTCGCCGCATTCAATAAAGCCTCTGAGCCAGCAATGATGGAGGCAGGGACTCTAGTCGAATCGATGTCCTCTACCGCAGTGGGCGAAGGCAAACTGCTTGCCCTTGATTCCTCCCGTCACTTCCACGGCTTCGAAGATCTCGCCGCTGCCCGGGCCGCCTATCTCAAATTCTCCATGGCCGCCACAGAAGTCTTGGAGCCACTCGGCCTTCCCGAAGTGAGGATCTTCGAGTGCCCCATGGTCGATAGTGCCGTTCTAGGTGCGGAGAAAAAAGGCCGCTGGCTCCAGACCGGAGAACGCGAAATCGCCAACCCCTATTTCGGAGCCTCCATGCTCACCTGCGGAAAGGAGATCGAACCGTGAGATTATTCTTCAGACCAATTTTCTACCCGCAGGCCGGGAACTCGCCGGAACTCACCGACGTTTCCAGTCACCACCGTCAGGTCATGCACCAAAGCAATTGCAGCGATCTGCATGTCGAACGGGCCGATCACGCACCGCCTGGACTCAAGATCGTGACGGATCTCTCCGTATTTCTCCGCCGCTTTGTCGTCGAGGGGATGCGACACGTAAAGTTTGAGAACCTGCGTAAGTTCCAACTTTCTGGCTTCTGGAATTTCATACTTTTCAGCTCCGTGGAAAAGCTCTCCCCTAACAACGGAGCAAGAACAGATTTGTTCCGGTGCGCACAGCGTCACCCGATCAAGCAGTTGTATATCACGGCCTTTCAGAAGCTTGATCCAGACATTCGTGTCCAGAAGGTAATTCATCACCAGATCTTCGCTGGTGGCAGAGGCAACTCCTCGGGTTCTTCAAATTCCAGATCCGCCCAGGCACCGATGAGGTCCGCAAGTTCAGGTCGCCTCCGTTTGATTTCTTCCAAGGAAGGCAGCTTCCGCTCTTCCATCTCAGACATCGCTTCACGCACCTTTGCAGTAAGCCGCTCCGCCTTCTCTTCTGGCA
>JBGTDO010000016.1:0-60319 GCA_041748235.1 Akkermansiaceae bacterium
CGGTTTTTCCGAAAGCCAGCTCTCCGCGATGCTCAGAAAGGCCGGCTTCACCGCCGTGGAAACCCTCATCGCCGACAAAGAAGAGGCACAACCAAAATTTCAAACCCTGCTCGCCCTTGGCATCCGCTGATTCAGAAACCAAGCAAAATAACCCCCCACCCCACGCGACTGTCGTTCTCCCCCCGGATAACGACAGTCCAGCGCGGAATGGGAGGTGCGTATGGTGGGAAGCTCCTCTGTTTCCCGCAAGGTGCATTTCAAATAGGAACCCACCACCTCCTTCCTGAAGCTCGTAACTCGTTAACAGCCAGCCGGTTGAATTTATTCCACCTCAGCGAAATCTCCGTATTAAAGCTTCGTGGACCTTCCACCATCTCCTACCAACGTGGAGACTTCTCCTTTGCCAAACGTAAGAGCCGCCCTAGACTTCGCCGCAACATGATCCGCCCCGCAATAGCCCTGGCACTGGCCGTTTTCGCCCTTTTCACATCCTGCCTCCACGCCCAGATCGGCTCCTCCAGCCTCTATCGCTCCGTCCTGAGGATCGAGGTCGCGACCCAAATTCCAGACTACGAGACACCATGGAACTCCGGACGCTTCAGCGGCGGAATCGGCACGGGTTTTCTAATCGGAAAAAACCAGATCCTCACCAACGCTCACGTGGTCTCCAACCACCAGCGAGTCCTCGTGACCGTCCACGGGAGCCCGAAAAAATATCCCGCCAAAGTCGATTTCATCGCCCATGACGCGGACCTTGCTCTGCTGTCTCTTGAGGACTTCTCCGACTTCGCAGATTTCCCCATTTTCACATTAGGTGAAATGCCGGTCCTGGAATCTGAAGTCACCGTGATCGGCTACCCCGTCGGCGGCGACAGGCTCTCTGTCACGCAGGGCATCGTTTCGCGAATTGATTTCCAGCCATACTCACACAGCCGTGCCGATTCCCACCTAGTGGTCCAGATCGATGCTGCCATCAATCCCGGCAACTCCGGAGGCCCCGTGCTTCAGGACGGAAAAGTCGTGGGCGTTGCCTTCCAAGGCCTGCGCCAGGCGGACAACACCGGCTACATCATCCCCACCCCCGTCGTCAGCCGCTTCCTCAAGGACATTCAGGACGGCTCATATGATCAATACGTAGAACTCGGCGTAACGGATTTTCCACTTCACAATCCCGCCATGCGCAAAGCCCTCGGACTCCCTGCCGATGGCACAGGCGTCCTGATCACCAATGTCATTCCCACCAGCTCCGCAGATGGCTTCTTAAAGACTGGCGACGTCCTTCTGTCCCTGGACGGCAAGCCTGTCGATAGTGATGGCCAGGTTCTGCTGGGCGGGGAAAAAGTGAATCTAAACGAGATCGTCGAGCGAAAGTTCGCCGGTGACTCCGTCGCCATCCGCTTCCTTCGTGACGGCTCCTGGAATGACGTCGAGGTCACGCTAAAGCCGCTCCCTCCGTCCCGCATGTACGCGGTTCAGTATGAAAAAAAGCCGCGTTACGTTGTCTTCGCCGGTCTTGTGTTCCAGCCGCTGGACACCAACCTCTTCGCTACTTCCAAATTCACCGACGTTACGGTCAGACGTCTCTACACCGACTACGTCTCCAAAGGCATCTTCCAGGAAAAAGAAGACGTCGTCATTCTCACCCAGATCCAGCCTGATCCCGTCACCTCACGAATCGGCAATTTCACCGGCCTTGCCGTCGAAAAAATAAACGGCCTCCCTGTCCGCGATCTCAGGCATGTCTACGAGCTTCTGAATGACGAGAATCCTCCGGAGTTCCACGTCATCGAACTATACGGTGCCAACCGCCCGATCATCATCCCCTCGGCGGATGTCGAGGCAGCCAACAAGCGCGTCCAAGCCAGCTACGGCATCTCATCGTTGATGAATCTCGAGGACTGATCACCCCATGCCCCGCGTCGCCATCGCCCTCGGCTCCAATCTCGGCGATCGTCACGCCAACATCGCAGCCGCCATCGCCGAATTACGGAAACTTGCCTGCCCAGACGAGCTTTTCCTCACCGCCTCCCTCCACGACACAGCACCCCAAGGCTGCCCGCCGGATTCTCCGCGGTTCCTGAATACGGTTATAGAAATGGGATATCCGGGACACGACCCGTTCGAGCTTCTCGACCGCACCCAAGCGCTCGAACTTGCTCTTGGCCGCCAGCCGCAGCCCGTTCGAAACGCGCCGCGCCAGATCGATATTGATATCCTTTTCTTTGGGGAAACTAAGCTCAGCCACCCCCGCCTCGAGCTTCCCCACCCCCGCATCCACGAGCGCCCCTTTGTCCTTCTCCCCCTCCGCGAAATCCGGGCCATCTAATACCTTGCGCCTCTAGCAAGCGTCGGCATCTTCCCCGATGCCCAGAACCATTCTCCTAATTGGCGGAAACTCCGGCATCGGCCTTGCTACAGCCAGACTCCTACAGGCGCAGGGACACCAGCTTCTCGCCGCCTCTCGTTCCAACGACCGACTATCGCAGCTCAATATCCCCACGCAGTCGTTCGATGCCTCCGCGCCCGCTGCCTTGGAGCTTCCTGAAATCCTCGACGGCCTTGTCTACTTTCCCGGCACGATCAATCTCAAGCCGTTCCACCGCTTGACCCCCGAAGACTTCCTGCGCGACTTTCAGATCAACTGCCTCGGCGCGGCGCAAGTGATCCAACAAGCACTGCCTGCGCTGAAAAAAGCGTCTACGGCATCCATCGTACTTTTCTCCACCGTCGCCGTCGCCCAAGGCATGGCCTTTCACGCCTCTATCTCCGCTGCAAAGGCTGCCGTGGAAGGACTCACAAGATCCCTCGCTGCCGAATTCGCACCAAAGATCCGCGTCAACGCCATCGCACCCTCCCTTACAGACACGCCTCTCGCCTCGCAGCTTCTTGGAAACGAGACGAAAAAGGAAGCAGCCGCCAAGCGCCACCCGCTCCAGTGCGTCGGCAGTCCCGAGCACGTCGCGCAGCTGGCAGCCTTTCTCCTTTCGGATGCCTCATCCTTCATC
Organism: Akkermansiaceae bacterium; assembly: GCA_041748235.1. Lineage (GTDB taxonomy): Bacteria > Verrucomicrobiota > Verrucomicrobiia > Verrucomicrobiales > Akkermansiaceae > Luteolibacter. Next base: position 3,006 of record JBGTDO010000016.1, read on the forward strand.
ACCGGCCAGATTCACCGTCCCGACGGCGGCCTCTCATCCATCCGCACCTTCTGAGACTTCCCCTCAACTCCTCGGGCTCGCAGCATCCCCGGTCAAGCCCACCAAATCTCCGCCCGCGATAGGCCCACCTCCCGTTGAATTTTCCGAGTAGGGACTTACCCTTGAAGATGCCTCCACCGTCAGCCTTCCTGGCCTCGAAAAACTGGAAGCCCTTCGCCTTCCAAAAGCAGACGTGGGCGAAGTATAAAAGCGGATACTCCGGCCTCCTCCACGCCCCCACGGGCCAAGGCAAAACCATGGCCGTTTATCTTGGACCCCTCGTCTCTTCCCTGAAAAGCGAGAGCTGCTCGATCCTCTGGATCACACCTCTCCGTGCCCTGGCGGCCGATACCCTCCGCGCCCTCCGCGAGCCGCAGCAGTTTTTCAACCCGAAGCTAACAGCCGAGGCCCGCACCGGAGACACACCCGCCGCCCTCCGTGCCCGACTCCGCAAAAAGCTCCCCCACACCCTTGTCACCACTCCCGAATCGCTCTCCCTTATGCTGACCCATCAGGACATGCGGGAAAAATTCTCCGGACTGCAATGCGTGATTATTGATGAATGGCACGAGCTTCTCGGCACCAAGCGCGGCGTCCAGACAGAGCTTTGTCTCGCCCGTCTCCGCGCCTGGCTCCCGCAGCTCCGGATCTGGGGCCTATCGGCCACACTTGGAAATCTTGATGAAGCGAGACACGTTCTACTGGGATCATCGTATTCCAGGTCCATCGAAGTCTCCGCCTCTTTGAAAAAAAAGATCACGATCGAAACCATCATCCCCAAGGAGATCGATCGCTTCCCATGGGCTGGCCACATCGGCACCTCCCTTGGATTTCAGGTGGTCCGCGAGATCGAGAAAGCCCGCTCCACCCTGCTCTTCACCAACACCCGTTCTCAGACCGAGATCTGGTTTCAAGAACTTTTGACACGCCGACCCGACTGGCAGGACAAGATCGCAATGCACCACGGCTCCCTTGATCGCGGCGAGAGGGACATCGCCGAGAACGGTCTTCGCGACGGCTCGCTGAAGTGCGTAGTCTGCACCTCTTCCCTCGATCTGGGGGTCGACTTCTCACCCGTCGATCAGGTCATCCAAATCGGCTCACCCAAAGGCGTTGCTCGCTTACTCCAACGCGCCGGCCGCGCGGGTCACCAGCCGGGTGCCTCTTCACGGATTCTCTGCGTCCCATCCAACGCGCTCGAACTGGTGGAATTTGCCGCCGCGCGTGACGCCTCTCTCACAATGCGCATTGAGTCCCGCCGCCCGCTCCTCAAGCCCCTAGATGTCCTCGTCCAGCATCTCGTCACCTGCGCCATCGGAGAACCTTTTCTTCCTGATGAAATGCTGACGGAGGTCCGCTCGACCCATGCCTTCGCCGACCTGACAGACGAGGAGTGGCGCTGGTGCCTTGGCTTCATTTCAACGGGAGGCAAGGCTTTGGCAGCGTATCCCCGGTATCAGAAAGCGCGCGTCGAGAACGGCCGCTACACCATCGACGAGAAGCGGCTGATCCTCCAGCACCGGCTGTCTATTGGCACGATTTCCAGCGATCCGGCGGTGATCATAAAGTTCGCTGGAGGGCAGACGCTCGGAACCGTCGAGGAATCGTTCATCGCCGGCATCCGCACCGGTAGCAATCTCATTTTCGCCGGCAGGCACCTTACCCTCGTCCGCTTTCACCAGCGCACCGCCACTGTGAAGCCCGCAGGAAAGAAGACCAAGGGCCGAATCGCCATCTGGGGCGGGGCGAAGATGCCCTTGTCAACGGAGCTCTCCCACGCGATTGCACTCCGACTTTCAGCCGCACCGCTGCCGCCCTCGCTGGAGATGGCAGCGGTCCAGCCGATCCTGGACATCCAGCGCCGCTGGTCGCGCCTGCCGTCGGACGATTCGCTCCTCATCGAGTTCACCCGCTCAAAGGAAGGCGAGCATCTGTTTCTCTTCCCCTTTGCCGGTCGACTAGTCCATGAAGGACTCGGAACTCTGGTTGCCTACCGGATCGGCCGGGAGAGCCAGCAATCCATCCAGGCAACCCAGAACGACTATGGTTTCTCTCTAACTGCAAAACGCGGTCTTGTCCTAAATGAAGAAGAACTACGCCGCCACCTCAGCCCGGTGAACCTGCTGGACGATCTCATCTCCTGCATGAACACCGCAGAGCTGGCCCGTAGGAACTTCCGCGAGATCGCCCGCGTTTCCGGCCTCATCCTGCAGAATCCGCCAGGCGGCCGTGATCGCTCCCGACGCGAAATCCAATCTAGCGCGACACTCCTCTACGAGGTGCTCCAGCGATACGATTCCGACAATCTCCTGCTCCGCCAATCCGAGCGGGAGATCCTCGAAAAGCAGCTGGAGTTCACCCGGCTCCACCAGGCGATCGTGGATCTAACAACTCGGCCCTTTCATCTGATCCAGACGGAGCACCTCTCGCCAATGGCTTTCCCGCTTTGGGCGGACCGCCTGCAATCGGTCCACGTCGGCCCCGGAGCCGCCACCCGGTTGGCAGATATGCTTGAGGAACTAAACCTCGCCGCAGACGAGGCCCGCAGCGCCCGTTGACCGCGCTGCAATCATACGGATTTTTGTCCTGATGTTTCCGTCCCGCTTAGATATGGACGGATCTGCTTTTTGTAGCATGGTCAGAAATGTCACCGAGCGATTTGAACAAAGGAGGGAGCGGCTGGCGGCTGGAGCACTCATACGGCGCTCTGCCCGACTTTTTTCACCGAGCCACCCCACCCACGCCCGTAGAGAAATCTGAACTCGTGGTCTTTAATCGTCCGCTGGCAGAATCGCTGGGACTTGATCCGAAAATTCTCGGCAGCCCAATCGGAGCCGAAATTTTCTCCGGAAACAGATTGCCACCTGGTGCCTCTCCTCTCGCCCAGGCATATGCGGGGCATCAGTTCGGAGGCTTCACCACATTGGGTGACGGCCGCGCGATCCTTCTGGGCGAGCAGATCACGCCACAGGGAACACGCTTCGACATCCAGCTCAAAGGCCCCGGCCGCACCCCCTTTTCCCGCGGCGGCGATGGCAGGGCAGCCCTGGGCCCGATGCTACGGGAATACATCATCAGCGAGGCCATGCACGCTCTCGGGATCCCAACCACTCGCAGCCTCGCGGTCGTAAGCACAGGAGAGGAAGTCCTCCGCCAGGACGGTTATTTACCGGGAGCGATTCTAACGCGTATTGCCTCCAGTCATCTCCGGGTCGGCACCTTCCAATGGGCTGCGGCATCGGGAGACGACGACGACCTACGCGCGCTGGTGAATTACACCATCCACCGACACTACCCCGACCTCGCTGAAGCCGAAAACCCTCCCTTCGCCCTGCTGGAGACGGTGATCGAGCGCCAAGCCTCGCTGGTCTCCCAGTGGATGGCGGTGGGCTTCATCCACGGCGTGATGAATACTGACAACGTCTCACTTGCGAGCGAGACGATTGATTACGGTCCTTGTGCCTTCATGGACGCTTACGATCCCGCCACCGTCTTCAGCTCCATCGACCGCTACGGCCGCTATGCTTATGGAAACCAGCCGCAGATCACCCAGTGGAACCTCGCCCGCTTTGCCGAAACCCTGCTGCCCCTGCTAAGCGCGGACGAACAGGAGGCCATCGAAATCGCAACCACGGCCATCAAGGGGTTCACCGGAGTCTATCACCGCCACTGGCTGGCGTGGATGAGGCGCAAACTAGGACTCTTCGACGAGGAAGACGCGGACGAGGCCTTGGCCCAAAGTCTGTTGGACTGGATGCATTCCGCGAATGCAGATTTCACCAACACCTTCGCCGAGCTCGACCGGGACACCGACCGCAACTGCAAGCCCGATGAAGCCTTCCTCAGATGGCACGAGAGCTGGCAGGCCCGCCTTTCACGCCAGCCGCAGCCTCCGCAGGAAACTGCCCGCCTCCGCCGTTCCAGCAACCCCTCGTTCATCCCGCGCAACCACCTCGTGGAAGCCGCACTCGAGGCCGCCCAGCACGGCGATCTCGATGTCATGAAGCGCCTGATGAATATCCTGCAGCAGCCCTACAATCATTCACTCGAAGCTCCGGAATACCGCACACCCGATCCGGCAGGAAGCGACTACAAAACCTTCTGCGGGACCTGAACGCTCATGCTTAATGCCAAAAAAGGCAGCTGGTGGACAGGCGTCATCATCACTGCTAGATCGGCCGGAGTCATGCGCCCCCCAAATCCATCGCAACCCGGTTGCGAATCCGGAGCACACCCCTTTGTGAGCAGGTCACCCCCTCACCTGATCAAACCTCCCGCTCTCGCATTTCATCCAGCTTGTCGATGATCAGCGTCGCAGTGATGCCGTGGACGAAAATCGAAGCGACGACCACCAGGCCAACCAGCGCCCAAATCTCATCCACATTCGAAAAGGACTCCTTGTTCAGCGCATAGGCGAGGTAATATAGCGAACCGACTCCCCGGATCCCGAGGAAGCTGATCGCCAGCCTCTCCCGCCAAGGTGCGCCCTTGAACCCCAGCATTCCTATGATCCCAGAAACCGGCCGCACCACGAGAAGGATCAGAACCGCGCTGATAACCAGAGGCCACGTCAGCGCATCGAGCAGTCCTCCAGCGATCGCCCCTCCGAGAGCAATGAGAACGACGACCACAAGTATCCTCTCCGTTTTTTCCGCCACCAGATGCAGGGCCGCTTGATACTCGTGATCCCGGTGATAGTTCCTGATCACCACTGCTCCGACAAAGGTCGCGATAAATCCGTAACCGCCCGCACATTCGGTGGCGCCGTAGATCACTAGGGTTGCCGCTAGGGCTCCGAGGCCGGTAACCGCTTTTGCCAATTCCGTTTTGGCCGGCAGCCACAGGATGAACCGCGCCAGGAGATAACCTAGCCCAATACCGATGACAACCGCCACTGCGAGCTCGTAAAGGACATGTATCAGGAGCCACGACCCCAGCCAGTTCTCCGGATGACTGCCGGCCAGTGCCATCGCTATAGCCATGTTCGTGAATGGAAAGGCCAGTCCGTCATTGAGTCCTGCCTCCGAGGTGAGGGCGAAACGGACTTCGTCCTCCTCACCGGCTCCCGTGGCATTCTTTTCCTCCGTTTCCCCATCCTTTGAGCCTTCGCCCGGCGACCCCACCTGCACCTCCGAAGCCAGCACCGGATCCGTTGGTGCAATTACCGCTCCCAACAGCATCGCCGTTGGTGAGAGAAAAGCCGCGATCCACCAGCCGACGAAGAAGCAGAGCCCGATGGTGAGGGTCATGGTGATCGCAAGCAGCCTACAGGTGGAACTCCAGGCCTTCCAACTCGGGCGTCGGTCGATTTGGAGGCCCGCGCCCATGAGAGAAATAATCACCACCAGCTCGGTCAGATGCTCGGCAATAGTTCCGTATTTCCTCGGATCCGGCGGTTCCAATCCAAGGGGGAGCTTTACGGCAGCGAAACCGAGCACCAGGATTACCATCGGCATCGAGAGCGGGTAGCTGGCCAGCAGGCGGGGCAAAATCGACACCGCCAGCAGACCGAACCCAAGAATCAGCAACCAGAGATTGTACTGCTGAAAAACTTCGAGTGCTTCTGATAGGTCCATGATCCAGGGAATCGGAAAGACTACCACCGATTTCCCCAGATGCGAGCCACAGCTCCCGCCTCCGGATGAGCGGGCAACTCACCGCCTGCGGCCAATCGCTATCACAGTTAACGGATTCACCTAATGTTTCGCGAAACACTTATGCATACCAGACATATCAATTGCAATTCCGGAAGGTCCAACACTTGGAGTCGAGCTTCTCGAATAGATCTCAAACCCAGCATATACAAGGAGCTAATGACACTTGAGAATCCGGCCCGCATCCTGCAAGCGTTCATCCACCCCCCAAGAAAAGGGACCAACACAAACCAAAAAAAATATTATGATACCTACACGTATACACGGAATACTAGACTACCTCATTGGTGTAGCCCTCATCGCCGCGCCATGGCTCTTCGGCTTCGCGGATGGTGGAGCGGAAACGTGGATCCCCGTGATCCTCGGTGCCGGCTCCATCATCTACAGCCTGTTGACAGACTACGAGTTGGGAATTGCGGGCGTGCTCTCGATGCGGGCTCACCTAATGATGGACGTGCTGGGTGGTCTGCTTCTTGCCGCCTCACCTTGGCTGTTCGACTTCGACGAGCGGGTCTTTGGACCTCATCTCGCGGTTGGATTGGTCATGGTGCTTTCCGGCCTGATGACCAGCCGTCATCCCTCACGCTCCGCCAACGACAAACGGGTCGACCCTGGCAACCGCGTCGATAACCGCAGCAGGCAGACAGTGACCGGACACCGCTAACCTAAAAACGGAGAATCCCGTAAAATCAAAGGCGGACGCATGTGCGTTCGCCTTTTTTCTGGCCACTGGCATCAAGAAGCTGACGATGGAAAATCATCGCTCTTTCTCGTCCACCTCGCCAAGCTTCCGTGCGACCTCCGGATCGAAGCCGTTCCGGCGACTTTCGTCGTGGTGGACGTCCTCATCTACTGATACCTGGTCTTCCGCCTCGCGGTCGCCGTCTTCGTCAGGCTCTTCGGGTTCATTGAAGTGATCGTGATTTTTCATGAGTGTATGTTTTCGGTGTTTGAAGCAGTTGAAGGGCGGGTTGCGGCAGCGCCCCTAGAGGTCGGGCCGCTGTGGGTGGTAAGGTCACGCGCGCGATAGGCTGAGGCTGCAACCCCAACGAACCACAGGAATGGCACGAGCACGAAAGACACGCCGAAAGTGGCGAGGGCGAGCCAGAACGCGACGAAGATCATCAAGGGGTTTCCGGCAATCAAGATGAGAAACCCCATCATGCGGTGCCCTTTGAGAAGATGGCCGGCACCGGGGATAATGCTTGCGACCGCAGCGAGTTTGTTGCGGTCGGCCGGGCTCAGGGAGGAAGCTGCTTCAAACATTGCTGTATTAGGAATTAGGGTCGCGTTCGATGCCGCCGTTCCACGACGGAGGATCGCTGGGTGCAAAGGACTCATCAACCGTCTCGTCGACCCTCTCTTCCTCGCCGATGTCCTGATTATCTTGGGCCTCGTCGCTGTCCGGATCCGCCGCTGGGTCCATCTGGCGGGCAGGGTCGATGTCATCCATGTTGCTCATTCCGGTATCTTAGCAATGCGCGTGCCGCCGCCCAAGCTCGTCAAACATTAGCACAACCCTCTTCATCCATTGCAAGGTGAAGCCCCCGCTTTGCATTCTGCAAAATAAGGATGAGCGAAGCATCCGCCGACATACCTGCCCCCGCTATGGAAAAACAGCGAATCCATTCCGCTCAAGCGTTTCGTCACGACGTCCCAAAGCCTATGAGCATTTCACCGTCTCAGCCGGAAGCTTCCATCCTGATAGATTTGCATTTGCTGACAACTGACTCACATTGGAAAGCGGGATCCCACTGGTACCATCATATATTGTAACCACGCACATTTACCGATGAGAATTGCAATGATATCCACCTCCTGTATTTCTGTTCCGCCCCGCGACTATGGCGGCACCGAATTGGTCGTTCATGAACTGGTTGAAGGGCTCACAGCAAACGGCCATCACGTCACCCTTTTCGCCACCGGCGACTCTGTGACCTCCGCCGAACTCCGGCATCTCTATCCCCAAGCCCAGTGGCCGCCCGATCACTTGTGCGAAGCGAACCACGTCTCCTGGGCGATCAACGCAGCGATCACCGATGGTGGCTACGACCTGATCCACGCCCACTCGAGCCTCGCGCTCCCAATGGCCCGCCTCCTGCCTGGCGTCCCATTGGTTTACACCATTCATCACGCAAGGGATGAATCGCTTTCCCGGCATTACGAAAGCTTTCCAGACACGTTTTTCATAGGCATTTCGCACAACCAGATGCAACTCGAGACGCCACTGCCCCGCACCGACGTCATCTACCACGGTCTGGATCCGAGCCGCTTTCACTGCGCCGAGCGAGCTAACGACCACGTGTGTTTCATTGCTCGCTTTTCCGAAACAAAAGGCCCTCACACCGCGATAGATGTCGCTGAAATGGCAGGAGTGCCGATCAAGATGGCCGGAGAAGTCCACGGAGTTGATAAGGCTTTCGCAGAGCGGGAGGTAATTCCCAGGCTTGAGCGACCACACGTGGACTTCCTCGGGTGCCTCGGCAACGATAGGAAGATCCCATTCCTCGCGAGTTCCCGAGCCTTGCTGGCACCCATCCAGTGGGAGGAGCCCTTTGGCCTCTTCATCATTGAAGCAATGCTCTCCGGCTGTCCTGTGGTCGCTTTCCCACGCGGCAGCGTCAAGGAACTTGTCGAACCCGGTGTCACCGGATTTATTGTTGAGACGCCGGAACAAATGGCGGAGGTCATCCGTCCCGGCGGACAGCTTGACACGTTCGACCGCCATGCCTGCCGCGCGAGAGCGATCGAACGTTTCAGCCGCGCCCGGATGGTTGCGGATCACGAAACCGCTTACACCAAAGTGATGCTGCAATCAGCTCGCGCGAACCACTGCAACCCCGAACTCCTGGCTATATGAAACAAGCTTCAGAACCCTCCCTCACACCAGCGTCCATGAAGGATGTGCTCGGCTACTCGGGAATCAACTGCCTGCATCAGAATCCGGTTGAGCATTCCCTCACACTCAAGCACAACCGGTACTTCTTTCTCGCCGATCCCCACGGCGATGTTACGCCGCCGGGCCACTGCTCGCTCGGCCTATTTTGCGATGACACACGGATCCTCAGCCACTACCGCCTGAAAATGAGAGGTGGCGATCCATCCCTACTGTCGACCCAGATCGACCGCAGTTTCACCGCTCAAATTGATCTGGCCGTCAAGGACACCGAATTCGGCGGCGATGGCTGGGATCCTCGCAACTGCCTGCACATCCGGCGTGAAATCCTTCTCGAGGACCGCTTTATGGAGCGCATCACCTTTACCAACTACCTTCCGGAACCGATCGATTTCTGGTTCGAACTCGAAACCGGCTGCGACTTCGCGGACATCTTCGAAGTGCGCGGTTGGAAACGGGAGGCGCGCGGGGAGTATTTTCAGCGCGCGGTGGGCCGGGACGAAGTCGTCTCTTCTTATCGCGGCCTGGACGGACAACTGCTTCGCTGTATCCTCAGCTTCAGCGGCCAGGCACCCGATCTTACATCGGACCGTGCGCGATGGGATTTTCACCTTGAATCAAACTCGCAGTTTCAAACGGAATGGCAGGTCGTTTTGGAGCGGCCGGGCAATCCGATTGCCGGATGCTCATTCGAGCAAAAGCACCTTGAGATCAGTGACACCTACCGCTCTTGGGCCGCCTCCTGCTCCCGCTGGTGCTCCCGCACGGGTGAACTAAGCAATGCCCTCTCGCGAGCCACTGATGACATACTCGCCCTCCACGTAGAGACCGAGGGAAAATCCATCCTCTCGGCAGGCATCCCCTGGTTTTCTGCGGTCTTCGGACGTGATTCCATCATCACGTCGCTACAAACCTTGCCGTTGAATCCATCCATCGCCCGAGAAACGCTTCACTACCTCGCCCATCACCAAGGCAGCAAGATCGATCCCTTTACCGAGGAAGAGCCGGGAAAAATTCTGCACGAGGTGCGGCGCGGCGAGATGGCCCGCGCCCGCGAGATCCCCCATCTTCCCTACTACGGGACCATTGATGCCACACCGCTATGGCTCATCCTGCTTCACGAGACTTGGCGGTGGACCGGAGACGAATCGCTCGTGCGCAAGTTTTTGCCAAACGCGGAGCGCGCCCTCGAATGGATCGACAAATACGGCGATCTCGACGGCGACGGATTCGTGGAGCACGGCAATGGAGCAAAAGGCGGCCTCACAAATCAAGGGTGGAAGGACTCCAACGACGGGGTTCCTTTTCCCGACGGCCGCATGCCGTCTCATCCGATCGCCCTGGTCGAGGTGCAAGGCTATGTCTACGACGCCAAGATCAGAATGGCACAGCTCTACCAGCTCCTAGGCCAAGAGCCGCGCGCCGCGACCCTGCGGGAGCAGGCGGCGCGCCTGCGCTCAAAGATCACGGAAAAATTCTGGATGGAGGACGAGGGCACCTTCGGCCTCGCGCTTGACGGGAAGAAACAGCTTATACGAACGATTACCTCGAATGCCGGCCACCTTCTGTGGAGCGGAGTGCCAGACGAAGAGCAGGCTGTCAGAATGGCGGCTGTCCTCCTCGGACCCGCTATGTTCTCCGGCTGGGGTATCCGCACCCTCAGCTCCGTTCACCCGGCATTCAATCCTATGAGTTATCACAACGGTTCGATTTGGCCGCATGACAACGCGATCGTCGTTATGGGACTCGCCCGCTACGGTCTTGCCACCGCCAGCCAGCCCGTTGTCCGTGGCATATATGATGCCGCCATCCACAATGAGTTTCAGCGCTTGCCCGAGCTTTTTTGCGGAATGCAGCGCGGCCGCGGGAACCACCCCGTCCTCTACCCCGTCAGTTGCTCCCCACAAGCATGGGCATCCGGCACCCTCTTCATGCTTCTACAGTCCATGCTCGGTATACAGGCCGAAGCCCATCGTCGTGCCCTTCATATTATCAACCCAGTTCTGCCCGATTTCCTAGACGAGCTGACCGTTTCCGACCTCTCCGTCGGAGGATCGAAGGTTTCGCTGCAGTTCACCCGCTATCGCGACCGCACACTTGCCAACCTCCATTCAGTCACCGGCGACCCACTGCACGTGCAAATCGAGCTGACCTAAAATAGCCCGCGATCACAACTCCTCGCGTTTCAGGTATTGCAACGTCGGGTTACTCCCGCCAGGGATGACAGGATTCTAACATCGCGAGCTTCGGGACTTCGGCAGCGCGCGTTTTCCTCTAAACTTCCCGCTGCCTCGTGAGGTCCGTTCGGGTGTCGCTGCTGCGACTGGTGGGCAGAGCGAACGGCGAGAGCAGCCCGGCGGCTCTTCGCCAACCGTGTATCCAGCTGCGAGCAGAGGGTTCCTCAAGCACTTACCGCCGCACCACCACTGGTGTCCCCACCTTCACCGCATCGAAAAAACGCTTCGCATGGCGCTGCGGCAGCCGGACGCAACCGCTGGACGCTGGATACCCAGGAACATTTCCTGCATGAAGTCCATATGGCCCGTTAAAACGGAGAAAATATGGCATCGGCGTCCCTTCAAAACGACTGCCGGCCGGTCGGCCGCCCTTCCTGATGTCCACGTTTTCCTTCACCACCTTGCCGTTCCTCACATAGTTGCCATACAGGGTGGACCTGTGATTAGGGCTCTTCTGAGTCACTCGGAAGGTACCGACCGGTGTCCCCTTCCCTTCCCGACCAGACGAAATCGGAGCGACCGCCACAACCTCGCCCTTGTGATAAAGCGTCGCACGCTGCTCTTTCAGGCTCACCTCGATCTTGCGGCCATCGGTGCCGCCCCGGTCCATGAGACCACCCAGTTCAGGAACCATCGTACAACCGCTCAGCCCAAAGAGTAGAGCCAGCAGAGAAAAGCTAAAAAATCTTCGCGAAGTCATGGGAGCAGATTCTTAGAGCTTATGGGAGCGGTGGCAAGGCTTTGAAGAGGAGGCTTCTCTGTTCCATCTGCGACTTCGTCTCTTCAAACACACTCCGATGATCTGGCATGCTGGCTTGCGACAGGAGGACCGACCGTTGCGCCTATCGCGGCTCTTGAATTTCATGCTTGTGCGGTTCCGCTTGGACCTGTTAGATGGCATTCTTATGATACCCCTCAAATTCGTCTTCACTGGAACCTTTGCCGCGATTTCCTGCCTGTTTTTTACCGTCAGCTGCGATCGAAAGGAGAAATTGCTCGATGTAGACACCCCGGACGGTGGCATCAAGGTGGAACGCGATAAAGACACCGGCGAGGTCGATATCAAGGTGGAGTAGGTCACAGCGAAGCAACAACATGGGCGCCTGCTTGAGAACGCTTGGCATCGAAAAAAACGAATTCTTGACGGCTTGCCCTCGCTCGGGCATTCGCTGGTGTCCGTCTGCGGTTAAATGTCAACACCCGCCTGCGAGAAGCCACCATCAAGAAACAAACACCCTTCCTCAAGCCTCTGGGCTCCTCATTCTTTTTAGCAGCAATGCTACAACTCCCGGTGGAGGGCGCTGGAAAAGAAGATGCCGGAGGAACCCTTGGCATTTTCTTTGAGAACGATTTGTTCTCGGGAACAGACGAGCATTATACAAGTGGGGTGAGAATCAGTTGGAGCTCCAGGAACCTTGAGCAATACGGGGACTCGCCTTACGCGAACCCATTGCTGCCGCTCTTCAATGTCATTCCTTACATCAACAACAAGGATTACCAGAAAAACCTCTCTTTCTCCTTCGGGCAAAACATCTACACGCCGGTCGATACGGATGCATCAGCTCTGCTGGTTGACGACCGCCCCTACGCCGGTTGGCTGTATCTCGGTGTCGGGGTGGTCTGGAAAGACGCGGCGGTGCGCAACTCCCTGGTGCTGGACATCGGCGTCATCGGCCCATGGTCGTTCGCCGAGGAAACCCAGCGTCAGGTGCATGAACTGCGAGGCTTCGACAGCCCCAACGGCTGGGACAACCAACTCGACAATGAGATCGGGTTCACCCTCAGCTATGAAAGGATGTGGCGCTGGCCGCGTCACGCCCGCCGCACTGGCTTCGATTGGGAGCTGCTGCCGCACGCCGGCCTCTCCCTCGGCACAGTCAGAACCCATGCAAACGTCGGCGCTGAGATTCGCTACGGCCTGAACCTTCCCGACGACTTCGGCACCGCCTCAATCGACTCGTCCGCCAGCACCTCCACCCCGGTCGATGGTGATCAGGCTGCGGTGCGGTCACGGGTTGATCTGGGCGTCTATCTCTTTGCCAGAGCCGACGGCCGCGCCGTCGCCCGCAACATCTTCCTTGATGGAAACACCTTCAGCAGCAGCCACTCCGTGGGCCACAAGCCCCTGATCGCGGACCTCAGTGCCGGTGTGGCCGTCAATTATCAGAACACCAAGTTGGCCTATGCGCTGGTTTACCGGACCGAGGAGTTCGATGAGCAAGAAGAAGGGCAGCTCTTCGGCACCTTGTCACTCAACTGGACGTTCTAGCATCCACCCCGGGCTCGCCAAACATCTTTCGCCAGAGAAATTCCAGGGGGCCTTTTTGATGGAAGCGAAGCCACACCATACAGAAAATTTTCGTCGTCAAAAAAATGGCAAGAGCGGCCGCGAAAGTCGCCGCGGCTCCGAACTCCATGTTCAGCCCCAGCCCATACTCATAGAACACCCATCCAGCCAGGATGCCTTCCATCACGTAGCCCGTTAGAGACATCCGACCAGCTGCGGCAAAAAAGCTCTGTTCTGGCCAGCTTCGCCACCGCCACGGCGTAAGCTGCGGGATACCTCCCTAACAGGCCTCAAGACAAATGGAGCCATCTCCCTGCGAGGCGGTCGGAGGAAAGCCCGATCGTGCATTTGCTCACTCTCCCCGGGGCATTCTGCCAGAAGCCGAAGAAGCCTCAATCTCCACAAGCCCCACAGTATCAAGGATTACCGCCTGGCCCCGTAACTGCAAAAGCTCCAGCAGTATGGGCTTCCCCTACCACATCCGCCTCACCTGAACATCCAACTCTGAAATCCAATGAAACCAAACCTTGTCGTCGTCCAGCCTCCTCACGTCCAGATGAACTCTCTGATCGAGCAGTTCTGCGAAGACTTTTGTGACTCCCACTACGTCTACCTGGTCAGACCCAACTCAGAGGTCCGGGAGGACTCTCCGGCAGGTGTACGTTTTCTCAACCACCCGCTCGACCGCCTCCCACGTTTTGGCAGCGTCGAAACTGCGATCGCCGTGGCCGATCCCGAGGTAGCGGATCGACTGAAGGAATTTTATCCGGAGTCCGCGCTCGCCATATGGGATCCTAACAACCGCGAGGACCTGCCCAACCTGCTAGCCTCGCTACTCAAACCAAAAGTGATCCAAGGCACCTTTGGAGAAACGAAGAGCGGGGAGCTAGCCCAAGCCATGTAGGCTGAAGGAATAAGTTTCATACCGGATGGAGGCGCGCCTAACATGGCTCGCTGCATCTCTTGTGCACAATCCGTTCGTTCTCAGCTTATTGTGAGCGGATGCCCAGCCGCCCAGTGTAATTATCAGATGGGTTTTACCAATCAAACACCAGTTTGTTGCACATAAGTTTGACGCGTTTCGGAGAATGTGCAGGATCGCTGCGATGCTACCTGCGACGCAATGAAATATCGATTCAGCATCTCCCTATCCACCGCGGCGCACTTCCTGGCTCCTGCTTGCTCGGCGGAAAAGATAGATTCCACCTACTCCGACTTCTCTCCAAGGAGAGCCGGATGTAACCTATCGGAGTCCAGAAAGAACCAGCTAAGGAGATCCGTGGCTCGCTCACGGCGAAATCGGGATCAACGCGGGCACGATACACTCGCGGGCCGCCTAGGTAGACAATCCGATAGCTTTCAGAGTAATTCTACGCAATTGCTCAATCGGAAAATGATCCCCGGGCATGTGTTGGCCTGGGCAGCCTACGGACACTTGGCAAAAGCGGCCACCACGACTTCTCCTGTTACATCCACAGTTCTAAGCGCCCGGCACGCCGCAACCACAGCTACTACCGCAGGTATGGGAACAGCGCTTAAAGCGGGGATCAGCGATGACAGATCCCGCTCAGACTCCTTCTAGCCGACCACTTGACCCTCTCCGCCCCGGCCCGCCAACCTCTCAATCACACATCATCTTATGCCCTCTTCCAAACCATGAAGCTGAAGCCTGTTCACATTCTCCTGGGTGCAATCACCTCGCTGTCCCTCGCCTCTTGTGAGGATCCGCGCTTGGTGCAAAAACACAGTCAGCAGGAAGCTGAACTAACCAAGCTGCGGGGCGAGTTTGCACTGCTTGAGGAGCGCCTGAAAACCATGCCCGAGGATCAATCGCTGAAGCTCAAAGAGGCGCGGTTGAAACAGCAGAATCTTGAGGCTGAGCTTGAATCACTCGACAGCGAGGTGGTTAGTTTGGAAGAAGAAAAGAAAAAGCTCGAGGAAGACTACAAGATGTATCAAAGCCGATACGTCGTCCCCTGAAGCATCAACCCGGCCCTTGTTCCACATCCCACCCACCCATCCCTCACCCTCATACTATATGTCATTCAGCGAGCTTATCAGCAGCGGAAAAGGCCCCGGCGTCATCGGCATGCTGATGGCCGTCATGGTCCTACTCGGCTTCGGCCTGCTTTTCATGTATTCTTACGACGAGACCATGCAAGGAGGCGGCCCCACTCTTGCCGGAGCGATAAAAGAAAACGAAAAGACGCTGGCCGAGCAAGAGTCCAACGTTTCAGCTGCGGAGGCCCGACTCGCTTCAATCCCGCTTCTCAAGAAGATCGCTGAAGAGACGAAGACCATGGAGTCCATCAACAGCTCTCTTGAGTCACAGGTAGCAGGACGCAAAGCGGTTGTCGCGGCGACAGCGGCCGCACTTGCTGAGTCGAGACAGACATTCTCAGACTACAAAGACCAATATCGCGAGTTTGTCCGAAACAGTGACCAAAACCGCCAGATCGAGGAACTGGTCACTCGCGACGGAACCGTCTACAAGAATGTCGAAATCCGGAAAGTCACAGCTGTGGGAATCGAGATCAGGCATGCCGACGGCATCAAGCGGATCGTCTACGAAGAGCTTCCTGATGAAATGAAAGACTATTATCAGTTCGATGAAGATCAGAAACTCGCTGCGATACAGCGCGAGGCCGTAGAGAGAAAACAGCACATGACCGCAGTCTCCTTGGCTCATGAAGCGGCCGATGCCCAGGCTGTCGAAGAGCGCATCAAAAACCAGAAAAAAGCTCAGGTGCAACTCAAGAGTCTTCTCGCTTCGGGTCAGGCTCGGGTCAGAGCCATCAGCCGGGAAATCCGGCAGCTCGAGATCGCCATATCCACAGCGAGCGGTGAAGCGGCATCCGCCCGTCGCGCCGGACGGATGCATATAAGTCGAGTCGGCCCTCTGCGCAGTCAGTTGAGCGCGAAACGTGCCGAGTATGCCCGCGTTCAGGCCGAACTCGCCCGCCTGGGGGCGCAACGTTGAGCGGCCGTGAGTCTGTTCCCACCTGACCATGACGGCATCATCTGGACGATGATCTGCCTGGTCATTTTGATATTTACCGCGCTCTTCCTCTCTGTCGCCGTCGAAAAACGCTTTAGCTTCTCCAAATCCAGCTTTCCCACGCAGCCCCAGACTATCGCCCTCGAAACGGAAGCAGCGATGCTCCGGGGCGAGATCACCCGCGTGAAGAACCAGCTCAGACAGTCTGGCAACCGGACGGCCAGCGACGGCTGCCACCTCTCTGAACTGCTTCCGGAGCTGACACGGCTCCAGGCGGAGGTCTCACGGCACCGCAAGCGGAAGCAGGCTCTTTCAGCTTCGGTTGCAGAACTCGCGACCTCGTTCTCCGCTTACCGCGAGCAGTTCAGGTTTCATGCATGGCGTTCCGCGTCCGGTGAAAAACTAGGGAACCTCATCACCAAAACCGGCCGGAGATATGATGACGTCGTGATCCGTTCAGTGTCGCCTCGCGGGATGTTGATCTTTCACTCAAGCGGCGTCGCCCGCCTTCCGGCGGAAGAACTACCTCATGAGTTCCAACAGCGTTTCCTATGGGAACAGGAACCCGCTCCGGCACCAGTGACCGAGAGGCAGCCCGTCCTGCCCGGGACGCTGACCGAGAAGTCGGCATCCGTTCCGGTGAGCACCGCGCCAGCTCAATCCAGACCGGACCCTAGCAATCCTGAGCTGGTCACGACCAAAGCCAACGACCTCGTTCAAGCCCGGGCGCTACTGAGCAGAATCCAGGCGGAGCATCAGCATGCGCTCGCACAGGAACGCGCCAGCCGCAAGAGAGCCGCACCCGAGGGCTCGCGAAGCTGGACAATGCGATCCCAATCTCTCTGCGACCGGTTACAGCATGCGGTCGTGGGCGAGGCAGTCGCCCGGGAACAACTCTTTTTCCTCGCTCCGCAGCACCCTCTTCTCAACCAGCGGAGATGACCAATCCTGAAGTAAATACGCGCGAATCCCTCCTGCTAAAAAATCCGCCCGGCAGCACAGGAGACGCGGCTGAACAAAATAAAAAACATGACAGCTAGCGCAATACGTCCAGGATTCCACCGCATGCAGCCTCCATTCCGTTTCGCAATCTCTCTCATACTGACTTTTTTAGCAGCTGTCGCCTGCTTGATTCCCCTCCCCATGGCCACTGCCGCCGCAACTGATGACCCTGGCGAACTTTCCTTACGTCCCACTCTGCCCCTCAACGAGGAGCAACGGAACCGCCTGCGTCAGATCGTCTCCACGGATCCCGAGGCGACCGCCATCTTTTCCTCACTCAAAAAAGAGGCTGCTTCGAAATTGGATCTCTCACCGAACCCAATCCCTGTATTGCACTACGAAGGCCTGCTCAATACTGAAAGCCGCCGAATCGCTACAGTCGCATCCCTGCGGGAGATGGACGATTGTGCCTTACTGTTGCACTACTGGCAGGCCACCGGTGATCCCGCCGCCGCCGCGACTCTCTGCCGCTTCATCACCAGCTGGGCGGAGATTTACCAGCCTACTGGAAACGATGTGAACGAAAACAAGCTTTATCCGCTTTTCACTGCTTATGAAGCCCTGCGGCCGACCTTTCCGCCTGAAACGAAGGCTGTGATCGACTCTTGGGTGGAGCGCCTTGGGGATCTTCATGTGAAACAAGTAAAAACCTCTACCCACCTCACCAACCGCTACACGAAGCACATCCGCCTAGTCGCGATGTTCGGTCGAATCTTGGAGCGCGCGGAGTGGCAGCAGGCGGCGGTCGCCGGCTTCAAGCGGTTTGTCACAGAAAGCCTTCGCCCAGATGGCACCAGCCTTGATCTTGAGCGCCGCGACACCCTCACCTACCACACCAGCGCATTGCGTCCCTTGATTGAACTCGCCGTTATCGGAGGCGACGAGGGTGCCGCCCTCTACACCTGGGAATCACCGTCAGGCAGCTCGCTTAAAAAATCCGTCGACTACGTTGTGCCATTTGCCGAAGGAACCAAGACCCGCGAAGAGTGGCGGAACACCACGTTGGACCTGGACCGCCGCCGCGCCGCAGCCGGAATTGAGGCCTATCGTCAGGGTCGACTATACGAGACAAAAGACGCACTGCCGATGTTGGAGGAAGCCAGCTTCTTCGACGCCTCTCTGGTGCCATTGGTTCGCAAGCTCCACGAGAGCCGCGCGAGCCGCTTTGGCAGTTGGACCATGGTTGTGAACGCCGCCGCCCGCTGAGCTGGCGCACTTCCTCCTGCGGCCAAAAAAATGACCGCCTCCCCCCGGAGGGAGAGACGGTGGATTGAATGCCGCTATGAAGCGCTCGCTGATTTTTTAGAAATCCAGTCTCAGGCCTGCGGTGAAGTTGTTCGAGCGGTAGTCGGAGCTTCCGAGCTGACCGTCGTAGTAACCATACACGCTCAAGGTCGGAGTGATCTGCACATTCACGCCGGCTCCGATCATGGCCCTGTCGCGCTTCATGTGAGGTCCGTTGACCGAAAACAATGGGCCGGAGCCATTCGCAAAACGTGAGTCCATTGTCTGGGTGCTGTCGAGATACTCATGCTGCCAAGCCAGACGGAGTTGGGGAGTGACCGTCACGCTGTTGAACGCCACGGTGTAGGCGAGGTTCACACCGAGCTCCGACCGCAACGACTCCTGATGTTGTTCAGGAAAATGCAAAGGGGTAAGCGAGCCGGTCTCGGTGAAGCTGTCCAGTTCGATCCGGGTGAAACCAAGGGATGCCGTCGGCGTGAGCGTCCAGTTGCCTTTGTGGATGTTGTATCCGGCGTTGAGCATGCTGTTGAGTTCCAATCCGTCGGTGCTTCCTTCAGCAAAGCTTCCCAGCGACAAGCGCCGGGTGTCGTAGGAGTTCTTTCCGGCACCCACGAGGGCATCGAGATAGAAATCGTTCTGGAAGAACGTCGCGTAAACTGCGCCCCTGTAGCTGGTCACGTCGATGTTACCACCGTTGAACAGGCTGGCGTCCGAAGTGGTGTATGTGCCCAAGACACCCACGATGAGACGATCGCTCACCTGTAGATCCGCTCCAAGCGTGACGCCTTCGGAATCGAAGTCGTAGCCGTTTGCGTCACGACTGCCATCGACCTCCGCCGAGCCATGCGTGCCTTCCAGGAATATGCTCCAGCCACGGCTTGGTTCCGTATATGGTGCGTGAGGTGCAGCAATGACCAAGCCACCCTTGCTACTCCTGCCATCCTTGGCGCTTGCTCTGCCCAGGCCACTCTTGCTGTCCTCGACCATTGGCGTGTATGGAGCCTCGATGGGAGTTACGGTCCTGCGGGACTTCTCTAGATGTCGCTTGAGGTTCGTGTTCTGAGTTTCACCGGCGGCGAACCCCATCTGGAAAACTGCGGTCAGCTCATCGGGGGCGATCAGGTTGAAGACGCCGGGCAGGGACGAGTTCGAACCGGTGCGGAGAAAATCCACCAGAGGCCCTGAAGTGTTATCCAGCAGTTCCGCGACAGCCCTCTCGTTCGGGGTGAGTTCGGGTACGCGTCGGAACGAGTTCCGTCCACCAACGGCACCCACTCCCCTGCCCGCTGTTTCGTCAGGATCCCCTTCGGAGGCTTCAGGGTCTCCTTCGGAGGCATCAGGATCCCCTTCGGAGGCATCCGGGTCTGACGGATTGCCAGGATCGGTCGTACCAGGATCGGTCGTACCAGGATCGGTCGGCTCTGGATCGGGCTCTGGATCGGTCGGATCAGGAAGTGGAGGCGAGATATCGTTCGACAGCAGGGTCACGGCTCCATTGAGGGCGATGGCCCTGCCGTTCACCAAATCCGCTCCCGTGCCAAAGCTGATGCTGGACAGCGCGAGTATGTTGCCGTTGAAAAGAGAGTCGCTGTTGATCGTCGCAGAGCTTCCCACCTGCCAATACACGTTGGCATTCGGGCCGACGGCAATAACCTGCGAGCCTACCGAAGTAGTCAGAGTACTTCCGATTTGGAAGATGAAAACCGAATCAGAGCTACCCAAGGAATCCAGGGTCAACTCACCCGTCAGACCGGCGGACGAGTCAAAATTGTAGACACCGGGGGTCAGGGTCAGCCCGCCGAGATCCATCCCCGTGAGGTCGTTCGTTTGTGCGATGCCCGCCAAGGTATTGTAAGCGGTGCGCGCGTCGATTTGGGCGTTCTGCGCCATCTGATCATTAAAACGGACCTCTCCCGTTACCGTGCCCGGGCCACCCGTGCCATGGCCGTTGAAGCCGGTGATTGTCGTCAGCGGGCTCAACGCGATGTTGCCATGGATAATGGTCGGGCCGCTGCTGGTCACTCCCTGTGAGCTAATGATTGTAAAGTTCTCCGCCACTCCCAGCGAAATTTCCTGTCCGTAAGAACTGCTGGAAACGAACAACCAGCCCAGCCCCGCCACGGCGGCGCTCAGGTGCTTGTCGCGAACGCGGTGCACGCCCGTTGATTTTGCCGGGCCTGTCTGGGAGAGGTTTGCCTGTCCCGGAGCTAGTTGATAATTTCTTGGTTTCATAATTCGATACGCGATGAGAGTCCGGCAAAGTCTAATTTTTATAAAAATCTAATTTTGCCTTAAATTCCAGCATCTAACATCACCAACACCGTTACAACTTAAATCGCGGTTCTTTATTTAGGTAGTTTCCCTGATACCATAAAGAGAATGGGACGCGGGGGAGATCCTTCCCACGCCAAGCCAGCGCGCGAATGCAGCATTTTTCGGTCTTGCTCCCCAGAACGCGGCATCGTGGGATACTATATCGATTTCTAACAGTCGAAACGCTGGTGCTGAAATTTCCATTGGCAGTGGCGCGACTTGTGCCCTTGGTTAGGGCAGATGACTTCGCTCGTTTACATCGCACTCGTCCTCGCTGCAGGGGTGCTCGCCCAGTGGCTCGCTTGGAAGTTCAAGCTACCTTCCATACTTCTGCTGCTGGCCTTTGGATTCGGGCTTGGCCACTTCACCGGCGTTCGGGTCGATGACTACCTGGCCGTCCACCAGGGTGAGGGCAGCCCCTTGTTGTCAGTCGTTGGACTTTTTGTGGCGATCATCCTCTTCGAGGGGGGGCTCACCCTCCGGCTGAGCGAGCTTAAGGAGGGACGGGTCGCGGTGTTCAGGCTTTGCACGGTGGCAGTGGTTGTTTCCGGTGGCCTGTCTACGATCTTCATGGCCCTGGTGCTGGGCTACGAATGGAGAATCGCGGCAGTGATCGGTGCGATCCTAACCGTCACCGGACCAACCGTGATCGCTCCACTGCTGCGTGACATGAACCCGAACCGCAAAATCTCATCGATTTTACGGTGGGAGGGTATCGTCGTAGATCCGATTGGCGCAATCTTGGCGGTCTTAGTTTTCAAATGGGCGGTAGCGGGGAACGGAGAGATTGCCCGCGATTCGATTTTCTTCGCCTTCGGCACCCTCCTGCTCGTGGGTGTCCTTGGAGGCTGGCTATTGGGGAAAGTGGTGGTGTGGTTGCTGGCTAGCCATCGCATTCCGGATTTTCTCCAACCTGTGTTCCTTCTTTCCGCAGTTGCCGTCGCCTTCACTGCGGCTAACGCAGCCGAGAAGGAAGCCGGACTGCTGACGGTTACCGTCTTCGGTATCGTATTGGGAAACCAGAAGCGCATCTCGGTGAAACACATTCTTGAGTTCAAAGAAAACCTGGGGATCGTCATCATTTCGTCACTGTTCATCATCCTTTCGGGCCGGATCGCGCTGCCGGACTTGAGTGCTGCGGTCTGGAAAGCGGTTCCGCTGCTCCTGTTTCTCATCATGATCGTCCGTCCCGTCTCGGTCTTCGCTTCCATGATCGCTTCCAAAGGAACAACGCTGAAAGATCGTATCTTCCTGGCAGCCTTAGCTCCCCGCGGGATTGTCGCTGCCGCGGTAACAGCCGTTTTCGCCTTGGAGTTCGAGACCGCAGCGTCACGGGGTCGCTTTGAAGGGGCACTAGGTGAGCGAATCGCCAGCCAAGCGGATGACCTGGTGGCGCTGGTTTTCCTCGTCATTGTCGGCACCGTCGCGTTTTACGGACTGCTGGCTGGACCGCTTGCACGGCACCTGGGCCTTGCCTCGAAAAATCCCTGCGGAATCCTTTTCGCCGGCGCTGACCTATGGGTCCGCGTGGTGGCGAAGGGGCTTCAGGACGAGGGTTTCCAGGTCCTTCTGTTGGACACGGACTACAAAAAAATCGCCGCAGCAAAGCTCGAAGGCCTGAACGCGCTCCGGGCAAGCATCCTCTCGGACTTCGCCGAGGAGGAGTTGGATTTCAACGGTCTGGGCAACCTCATCGCCGCCACTCCAAACGACGAGGTAAACTCCATGGCGGCGGCAAATTTCATTCATCGCTTCAATCGTTCAGGTGTCTGGCAGATCGCGCCGGCCGATACGGACCAGCATCACACGACTTCCGTGGCCGAGCATCTGCGGGGACGCATCTGCTTCACAGGTAAACCCCGCTATGAAGTCCTCTCCCGACTCGCTTCTGAAGGTGCGGTCCTCAAAAAGACGCAGATCACTGAAAAATTCTCCTTCGAGGATTTCAAAGCCACCCACAGTGAGGGCCGTCCATTGGTTCTATTTGTTCAGCATGACGGCCAAGGACTGCAGCCCGTAGTTGCGGATTTGGACGACGTCCCGCCCGGCACCATAATCTACACGTTCATGCCGGAGGACAAAGCTCACTGACCTCCAAGCAACCAGCGGTTGCGTTTGTACAGGACGGCACCGCTAAGCGTTGCTTACCAGCCTCATCCCTGATCCCATTCCAAGGGATCTACTTCATAGAATTTGCAAAGTTCCTCGTACAAGTCCGGCCGTTTCTGACTCAACTGCTGCGGTTTCTCAAAAAAGGTCTCCGTCGCGACCGCGAAAAACTCCGCCGGCTCTGTCGCGCCGTATGGGTCCAGCAGAGTGGGCTTCCCCGCCTCCACCCGTTCCCGCACGTCCGCGTAGTTCTCGCCGAACACCCGCGACCAAGAGCGATAGGCCGCCCGGTTCGGCAAAGCCGGGGCGCCATCGCTCGACGGGTTCTCATGATCGAGCTGATGCGCAAATTCGTGAAACGTCACATTGTGCGCGTCGTCCGGATTCCGCGCTCCTTGTTCCACCGAGCCCCACGATAAAATCACAGTCCCGGAGCGCCAGGATTCACCAAGCCGGTGAACCTCCCCTTCCGTCACGACCCCGGTGGAGTCCTGCGTCTTCATCACCGAGCTGAAAGTCGATGGATAAAGATAAACCGTCGTCAGATCGGGATAGGGCTTCCCTTTTCGGTTCAGCACCAGCAGGCAGGCCTGCCCCGCCACCGTCAGGATCATTTCCTCCGTCAGCTCCAGCCCATTGCACCCCTCGAACCGCGTCGACGCCACAAACACCGCGATCCGCTCGTGCAACCGCGCCTTCAACTCCTCCGGCAGCCGCGAATACACCGGCACATTCGCAACCAACATGTCGATCCACTCCTCTTTGAACTGCACCTCGCCCGCATCACCTCCGCCAAAGAACTCGCTGATTGTTTCCCAGATCATTGGCAGCACCCTGCCACCTTTCCACTCCCTCTTCCAGCACGCTTTATCCATACCGAGGAGACAACCCGCTCTCGCCCCTGGGCTGCTACTCGTCTTTCTGCATCTCCAACCGTAATGCTGCACTGAGTAGGCGACTGACGCGACGCGCGGATCAAAGACTTCATGTCTCGGTAATGGCTGGAAAATCTTCCGAGGCTTCGCCTAGGTAAAACAAAGACACCCAAGTCTCTAATGAGCTTGGGTGTCAAAGGATAGATATGCCAGTCACTTACCGCCTCCGCGTTAGGAGCGGCGGGCGGCGGGAGGACTAACGAATCTGCGGCTGCCCTAGAGGATTGCCGCTTTGATTACCTTGATCGCCTTCGTTGCTCTCAGGCTTTTTGGCTTTCAAGCCTTCTTGTTCGGCTGCGTGCGCGGCCTCTTCCTTCGCTTTTTCGACGACCTTGCCGCCCTTTTGAGCAAGCTCCGACAGCGCCTGGCCAACGGAGTCTCCGGTCAACCCCTGCTCGGCAGCTTCTTGCTTGGCGCTCTCCAACACACGTGAGCCGACTTTTTTTCCGGTCTCCAGCAGTTCACTGCCTTTCTCTTTGGCGGTGTCGATCAAATGATCGGACTGCTCGCCCAAAAGCTCGTCTTCGCGGCGTGTTCTTGGGATAGCGAGCCCAGCCAAGGCACCGAGAGCGGCAAAGGCGACTCCCATAGCGAGCGGATACTCTTCTACAGCTCCTTCAAACCTTCTGGCACCGCGATGGTAGCCGTCAGTGAGGTCATGTTTCATCCTGCTAGCGGCGGTGCGGCTGCGGTCGTAAGTGCCGCGCGCTCCACGTTGCATGCGTTCCGCACCATGATGAAGCCCGTCACCAACATGTGAGAGCTTTCGCTTCGCGGCCTCCACCGCTCCGACGGCGGATTCCTTGGCGTTCGCTCCACCTTCTTTAAGTTTGTCCATCATGCCAGGCTCGTCGCTGACGGAGGTCCCATGGATCGAGCTTGCCGAAATCTGACCGTAGCTCTGCAAGGTCACCTCGCTATCATACCTGATCACCTCGGGGCGTTCATCATGATCCATCGAGTCTGAAATCAGCCAAGCAATTCCCGAGCCGATCAACAGAGATGGCATCGGGTGATGTTTGATTTGGCGAGCTACGGTTCTCACCGCAGATCGAGCTGCTTCGCTACCTTGGTTGCCGGACTGAGGAGAATCCCACCACTCCAAGGCGGAGTCGAGGAGGGATCGCGCCGTCAGGCGGTTTCCCAGTTCATCCAGCGTTGCGTCCATCCGACCTCTTGTTTCACGGATGTCGGCCTGTATCTCTTCGCTGGAGCGATGGTCTTTTGGGGAATTGATTTCTGGTGTCATGATATTTTGCGTTGTGCCCATTGCTTGTCTTCTTGGAGACTTTGGACGGTTTTAGTTGCAGCGATTGTCTCGCTGTTGAAGGCCTTCAAGGCTTTCATGATGAGGCTGGCACCGATGATCGCTACGATTACCGCGATGATCAAAAAGCCCAGAAATGCTGACATCCCTGGTTCCATGCCGCTTTCCTCGAAAAAGTGCGCCAGCAGATAACCGAACGAGGAAAGTAGAAGGAGCAGTGCCGCCAAGCCCACAAGGCCTCCAACAGCTAGGTAACCGACGTTTCGCCCGGTGTAGGCCAGCTTTTCGGAGACCTCCGTCTTCGCGAGCCTCACTTCTTCCCGGACCAGCGCCGTGGTGTCGTCCCGCAGCTGCCTTAGCAGATCCGCAATATTTGTATTAGAGTCGTCGTTCATGATTGTGCGGGAGGTTTCGAGGGTGGATTGAAAGTCGGGCTGATGCCCGGGTTAGACGAAGGGCTCGAAGTCTCAGGGCTGGATAAAGAGCCAGGGGTGGGACCGGACGGTGTGAACGGCTCCTGATTGGGCGCCTCGTAGCGCGGCACTTCATATTGGCGAAGGGCCAGCTCCGAACCCCCACGATATCCATTTTGGGAAAGGCGGTCGCGGGAAGAGGCTTTGAGGAATCGGACGGCAGCCATCCCAGCTAGGAACATCCCGCCAAAGACCAGCTCTGGCCTGCGCTTCGCAAAATCGCCGAAATCGTGGAGGATATCCATGGGCTCGCAGTTTCTCAGATATTCCGACGTGCGCTCCAGTTGTCGTGATGCGCGGTTGGCGGGGCCCACCAAGGGATTGTGGTCCTCCCCCTCAAGGCTGTCGGAGGCTGCTTTCACGGCATGTGTATACTCGTCGAGCAAGTCGGCGAGCCTCGTCTTCTGGTCTTGGATGAAGTCGGTGCTCGCCTGTTTGGCGGAACCTAGAGCTTCGCTCGCGCCCTGTTTAAGGTCGTTAGCTGTCTCGTGCGCCTTTTCCTTGGCCACTCGCTTCACATCAT
The DNA here is from genome assembly GCA_041748235.1 of Akkermansiaceae bacterium. Lineage (GTDB taxonomy): Bacteria > Verrucomicrobiota > Verrucomicrobiia > Verrucomicrobiales > Akkermansiaceae > Luteolibacter. The sequence continues at coordinate 28,984 of JBGTDO010000016.1, forward strand.
CGACTCCCGATGAAGGATTCTGTCCCTGTGCGGGCGCGGCACCCGAAGGCAACGGAGTGCATACTGGCGGACGCGCCATGGGGTCGGTTCGTTGAATTGTATCTTGATTCATATTTTTAATCTGGTTTGGGGTGGATGGAATGACTTCGACGTGCCCGAGGCAGCGCGAAGCTGATCTCCGTCTCCATCGTTCGCAGATATCATTCCATGCCCTCCATCCGCACGCCTTCTCCAATACCCCCAACGCCTCCAGAGGTTTTCTGAAAAACAAGATTTCTGAGAGAAACTCGCATATTGCATAGGACGCTTAGTGCCTCTCTTGCGATATGCCATCATGCTTCTAAATGTATCCGCCCAAGCCCGCTGTGAGACTCAGGAGGCCGTTTTGTGCCTTTTGACTCGCCGAAGCAGAACAACCAGCGTTGTTTATATTCATGCTTTGCTCACCTCTCCGCACTGCCGCTTTTCTCCTCGGGCTAGCCTCCTTAGCGTATGGAGAGCCTCCAATCGCTCTGGAATATGTCTGGGGTCGGCTGGCCGATCCCGCAGGCGAGGTGAACGCCACCGTCCGCAATGGCATTGTCTCGGGCGAGTCCGCATCCTTCTCCCGCGACGGGAAATACATCGTTACCTGCTCAAAAGCCGACGGCCGCACCACACTGTATCAGAACTCTGATCTCACCAGCAAAACCGCGCACCTCCGGTTGTTCGATCAGAGCGGAAATCTTCTCTGGGACAAGCCCCGCTCCCGGGGCCCGATCGATCCCACCACCGGCCGCCCGGCTGACCAGCCTGCGGACGGGAGGGACGAAATGGAAGTCGCCCTCTTCAGCCGCTGCGACAATTACATCGCCGCCGGCGCCGACGACACGGACATAGAGATGTGGCAATACCGCGATCTAACCACCGGGGAAGTGCTCGCAGATCCCATTCTTGTCCGCACCTTCTCCACCCACACGGGAGTGGATACCAAAGGCGGCGTTGATTCACTTTTTTACAGCCACTCCGGGGACCTCCTGTTCGCCGGTTCCGAGCCCAACGGCACGATCCATGTCATGCGCGTCCAAGGGGATCCGTCAACATGGGAGAGGATGCACGTCGCCACTCATGGATCCGAATCCAGACACGGCATCAATTCCGTCGCGCTCACGGAGGACGACAAATACCTCGCCACGGCGGGTACTAACCAGAAGGGCGGACTCTGGCGCCTCGACACCACCCGCGACGCCAAGAACCTAATCACCTCAGTAAATCTCATCCGCCTCGCCACGATGAACGAGGCAGCCAGCACACTCCGCGAAGCCCGTTTCTCGCCGAACACCGGCCCGATCACCACGCCGCGACAGGAGCTTGTTGCCATCACCGCTGAACACGACTGGGCCACCCGGATTTACTCACTGCAGGCGCTTCTGGATCATACCACCTCCACCACCAGCCCCGCCCCGTTCCTCACCCTGCGTAATTTCTACAATCCTGCGGCCCCCAACCAACGCTTCGGCAGCCCACCTGAGCCCTTGGCGTTCACTCCGGACGGCCGCTTCATGCTCAACACTGGAAAATCCCGGTATTCCGGTTCCGGCCCGCTCCCAACCAACCCCGCTTATTTCCGCTTCTACGAGACGGCAGAGCTTAGGCCCGGCCGACCGGAGCCAGATCCCGTGCACGTCATCGAGGACCAGATCCGCAACCCGGAGTTCCTCGATTTCAACGCCAACGGCAGTCAGCTCACCACCAGCCATCACGACGGCTCCGTCCGCCTCTGGAACGTGGTTACCTCGAATCATGCCACCATCGCCTCTGAAGGATTCAATGAAAGCACTTCCACACACTCCCGCTGGACCTTGTCCGGACAGACCATCGGCACCGCCCGCCCCGGTCTTGGCACGGTCGGCGATGTGCCATCCGGCCGTTTTGACGGCAAGCGTGGATCCCGCTACATCATCAGCCGCAAGCTCGACCCGAACACCTCACTCCCCGCCGAGCACTCGCTCACACATAACGATAGTTGGAACCCAGTCGGCTTCCGCAAGCTTCAGGTTCAGTTCGCTGTCGCCGCAGCAATAGGGGAATTCGAAGACAACGATGCATTGATCATCGAGGCCGATACCACCGCCGACGGCATCTTTGAAACTGAACTCGCAAAATTCACCGCGGATCTCAATACCAAGAATCTCCAGCACGTCGCCAGCGGCGCCGCCCTTAACCGCCAGTTCCGCGACTTCCTCGTCGACCTTCCCGACGGGGTTTCCCAGCCGATCCGCTTCCGCATCCGGGTGAATACCACAAGCGCCAACGAGGAAATTGCCTTCGACTCCCTTCGCCTCCTCGGCGAGCCGATTCCTCCTGACCTCGATTCAGGCGCTGATAGCACCTCCGATCTCGATGAATCCATCGCTAGAACCGAACTCACCATCTCTTCCAGCCGGATCGGCGTTTTCTCCGACCCCACTCTGGAGGGCCAGTCTCCCGCCATCCTGCAAAGTGTTAAAGGCCGCAACTACACCCTCCAGCGGAGCATCAATTTTACAAACGACTGGACCGACATCACCACCAGCCCCACCCTGCCCTCGCTGCAGTCCGTCAATCTCCTCAACCCAGATCCAGATTCGAGCTCAACGGGGAGGTCCTTCACGGTCCCGCAACCAAGGCCCTTGGCTGCGGAATCACCGGGTAAAAATTAGGGAAAGCAGTCCATCTAACCTAGGGAAATCCCTTATAGAGCAAAGCATACAGCGGCCTTCCTCGCGCGAAAGCCGGTGCAATATGCACCCGCTTCATTGCAAAACCGTTCTGCTAGACCCGCCGCAGGAAATCTGACCCGAAATGCACGTCTGCCATTGCAATGGTTTTTTACGAGCTGATAGGGAAACAGGGCTTTTCCCCGTCTTCCGGAATCCGTGGCATGTGCGCTGCTAAAACCGCTCCAGACCGCGCCTCCTTCAGCTCTCACACAAGCTAACCGATCCCCCTACAGACCGTACGGCTCCGGTGTCCCTTAAAAACATACAATTTATGAATCCCCAGAACATCGCCTTGTCACGTCTCTCTCTCAGTTTGAACAACAGCCGTCCTACCTCCGGCAACCTGAGGCACCCCGTGGAAACAGTTCCCATCGCCGCCATCTGCCATCTTAGCTGGGATTGGGTCTGGCAAAGGCCCCAGCAGTTTCTATCAAGGATGGCGAAAACGCATCCGCTGCTCTTCGTCGAAACCCACTGCACCGATACCCCGAAGGGTCGCATTGACCTCCGCAAGTTCGATGGCCCCGGCTCGATCCACATCGCGCAGATGCACCTACCGTCGAGCCGCTGGCACGATGGCGACTTCATCGATATGGAGCGCCGCCGCCTCTTGCAGGAACTACTGGAAACCCCGTTTGGCAAAGCCTACCAGAATCCGATCCTATGGATCAACGATCCGATGGCCGTGACCGCGTATGCAGGGCAGCTCGGGGAAAGCATGATCGTCTATGACTGCATGGACGAGCTCACCCAGTTCGCAGGCGCGCCGGATGGGCTGCTGGAACGCGAGGAACAGCTGGTCGCCGCTGCGGATGTCATCTTCTGCGGTGGCCAGAAAATGCGCCGCAAGCGCCTTCCCTCGAATCCCAACACCCACTTTTATGGGACCGGCGTAGATTGCAAACACTTCGGCACCTCCATGGACGACGGCACCGAGGTCCACCCGGACATCGCAAGACTTCCCGGGAAGGTCCTGGGCTACTTCGGAGTGATCGATGAGAGGATCGATTACGAACTCCTAGCCCGGCTCGCCGACGAGGATCCGAACTGGAGCATTGCCATGGTCGGCCCTTTCGCAAAGGTGAATCCCGCAGAGCTGCCCCAACGGCCGAACCTCCACTGGCTTGGAGCAAAACCCTACGACGAGCTGCCAGCTCTAACAAAAGGAATGGATGTCTGCATGATGCCATTTGCCCTCAACGCCGCCACTGAGTACATCAATCCCACTAAAGCTCTTGAGTACATGGCCGCGGGAAAGCCTGTGGTCTCCACGGCCCTCGATGAGGTAAAATCGAACTTCGCTGTCGCAACTCTCATCGCGGAGAATCACGACGAGTTCATCCGCCACTGCCAGGCCGAAGTGAAATCGCCCTCCAAAGCAAGAATCCGTGAGGGCATCCGGCTGGCCTCGGACAACACTTGGGAAAAGATTGTCGCCAAGATGAACGGGCATATGGCCGATGTCATGGATGCCTCGGTTCCCAGTGCAAGAGCGAAGGTAACAAACCTCCTTGCCAGCCCAACCAACACTAACGCAGCGTATGTTTGATTATCTCGTCGTGGGTGCGGGCTTTGCCGGAAGCGTCCTGGCGGAGCGTCTCGCGAGGGGTCTAGGAAAAAAGGTGCTGGTTGTCGACAAGCGCAAGCATATCGCGGGGAACGCGTATGACTGTCATAACGAGCATGGGATACTCATCCACCGCTACGGTCCCCACATCTTCCACACAAACTCCGCAGAGGTCTTTGACTACCTCTCCCGCTTCACCGCGTGGCGCCAGTACCAGCACCGCGTGAAAGCATCGGTGGACGGCCGCTTGGTCTCGATCCCGATTAACATCGACACGATCAACGAGCTTTACGGGCTAAAGCTCGATGCCACCACCATGAAAGATTACCTCGACTCGGTGGCGGAGGTCCGGAATCCGATTAAGACCTCGGAAGACGTGGTGGTAAACGGCATGGGACGCGATCTCTACGAAAAGTTTTTCCGTGGCTACACCCGCAAGCAATGGGGGCTCGATCCCTCCGAACTTGACGCCCAGGTCACCGCCCGAGTGCCGGTGAGGATGAACCGCGACGACCGCTATTTCACCGATAGCTATCAGGCGATGCCCTCGCTGGGCTACACCCATATGTTCGAGAACATGCTGGATCACCCCAACATCAAGGTGATGCTCAACACTGACTACCGCGAAGTCCGCGACCAAATCCGTTTCAAAAAGCTCGTCTTCACCGGGCCTGTCGACGAGTTCTTCGACCATCGCTTCGGCAAGCTCCCCTACCGCTCTCTGGATTTCAAACACGAGACCCACTCCACTCCCGTGTATCAGAGCGCGCCGGTGGTGAACTATCCGAACGATTACGCTTATACCCGCATCACCGAGTTCAAATATCTAACAGGCCAGCAGCATCACCAGACCAGCATCGTTTACGAGTTCCCTACTGCGGAAGGCGACCCATATTATCCGATCCCGCGGCCGGTGAACGCAGAACTTTACCGTCAGTATCAAGAGCTGGCGGATTCCACCCCGGACGTTCATTTCGTCGGACGGCTTGCGACCTATCGCTACTACAATATGGACCAAGTGGTTGCCCAGGCGCTTACCGAGTTCTCCAAAATAGCGGGACTCAAGCGCGCGGCCGCCGCTGCTCTTGTGTGATTCTACGATGACACCCTATCACCCTATTCCACGCCCCGAGTACCCCCGCCCCGACCGTCAGCGCGGCCAGGTGGAGGGGGTTGACTGGCTCAACCTCAACGGCCCGTGGCAGTTCCGCTTTGATCAAAATCGAAGCGGCGTCACGTCCCGCTGGCAAAACGGGCAGGAGGATTGGCAGGATCAAATCATCGTTCCCTTCTGCTGGGAATCGCTGGCAGCTTGGGGCGAGGGAGACGGAGCGGGTAACGACCACTACTACTCCACCCGCTGCTTCGTCAGTCCGGTGGATGTGACGAAGGAAAACCATCGGAGTGCGGAGCGCTACGAAGTAGGCTGGTACAAGCGGGAGATTCTCGTTCCACAGGATGGAGCATGGGAGGGCAAGCGTGTGATCCTCACCATCGGGGCCGCTGATTTTTTCACCGACTGCTGGTGCAATGGCGTTCACCTGGGCCACCACGAGGGCGGTTATGTGCCCATAGAATTCGATCTCACGGATGCTCTATCAGATCCGGAGCCTGATGGATCGCGTCGCGGACTGCTGGTGGTCCGCGTGGAGGATCCAATGGACAACAGGGAGCAGCCCGTCGGCAAGCAGTGGGGCTGGTACACCACCACCAGTGGGATATGGCAGACCGTTTTCGTAGAACCACGGGCCGCACAGCACGTGAAATCCTTCCGGATCATCCCCGACATTGACACCAGCTCCGTCTCCTTTGAGGCGACCTGCGTGGGACGTGATAGTGACATGCGGGTGACTGTGGAGATAGCGCCTCCGCAGGGTGAGTCTCTCACGATTGATCTCGAGGGAGAGCGGGAGCTTGTAACCGGCGAAGCAGAACTCCACCCGCTGGTCCTGTGGGATACCAACAATCCGCAGCTTCACCATGTGGTCTTCAAGCTGTCTGACGCTGAGGGAAAAACATTAGATGAGGTTCGCGGCTATTTTGGCATGCGGAAAATCAGCACTTCTCCGGCCGATGACGGACCCTCGATCCTGTGCTTGAACAACGAGCCGATCTACCTCCGGGGTGCGCTCTACCAGTCGTATCATCCCGAAGGCGTTTATACGGCGGCAAATGCGGCCACCCTCTACAACGACCTCGCCTTTGCGATGAGGATGGGCTTCGATTTTCTCCGGATTCACATCAAGCTCGATGATCCGATCCTGCTGTATTACGCCGATACCCTGGGAATTCTACTCATGCAGGATTTTCCCAACTTCGGCGAAGGCGGTGACACTCCGCTGGGCAGACGACGTTTTGAGGAAATGATGCGCGCTGGCTTCGAGAGGGACTTCAATCATCCATCGATCATCTCCTGGTGCATCTTCAACGAGACCTGGGGCTTCGGCGGTCAGAGCGAACTGATGAAACTGATTTCGCCGGACATGCCGCCCGCCCCTGAGCGCGGCGAGCCACCCATTGAAACCTCCACCTCCTTCCAGTGGATTCATAAAATGTGGCAGCTTGCCAAGACGCTCGATCAGACGCGCCTCATTGAGGACATGAGCGTCGTGGTCTGGGAACACCTCGCAAGCTATGGACATGTCGAGACCGATGTAAACTCATGGCATTTCTACATCAATGATTATAAAGCCGCGAAGGAGCACATCGAGGAGGTGGTCGCGAAGACCTATCACGGCTCCGATTTCAACTATATTGAAGGTTTCAGCCAGCAGAACGTGCCCTTGATCAGCAGCGAATACGGCGGAGTCGGCGCGTTGGATGGCGACCGGGACATCAGTTGGTCGTTCAAATTTCTAACCAACGAGCTGCGCCGCCACGGTCAGCTCTCGGCATATATTTTTACGCAGCTGATGGACGTGGAATGGGAGTTCAACGGATTCATGAACTACGACCGGACGCCCAAGGCCTTCGGCTACCCGCCGGCGATCATCAATCAGGGCAATGTCCTCCCGATCAACGCCCCTCCCATCTCCCGTGTCACACCCGGAGAAACGGTCAAGGTGGAGGTTCTTTCCTCCCATTTCTCGCGAACCAAGCAGGAAAACGTATTGTTCCGCTGGCAATACTCGGGAATGGATTCGCTCGGAAAAATCCATTCGAACCTCGCCCGCGGCCATAGTCCAATCCCCTTCGGCCATCAGCGGGTGGAGCTTGCAAAGGTAATTGAGGTCACGCTGCCCAATGAGCCGATGCTATGCACGCTCACCGTCGCCGCAGTAACGCCCGATGGAAAGACAGTGGCTTCGAACTATATCCAACAGTATTCCTCCAACGGGCCGCCACCCGAACGGGAGGAACGGGATCGCACCCTAGTCCTGCGCCGCCGGGTCGATCAATGGAGCGCTTCGAATTGGAGCGGCGGTGACGGCGGACGGGACGCGGCGATCGCAGACGGTTCTTGTTACGGAACTGGCGCTGGCTTCTTCGAGTGGGAGTTTGCCGTTGGCGAGTTAGACCGTCTCCAGGAGGCCTTCTGCCTCCGCTTCCTCATGGAGGCCTCATCCCGGCGCGACGATACGCCGCAGACGGACGACCACCGCTACGCCAGCCAGTTTTCCTTGGCGATCAACGGAATTACCGTGCTGAGAAATTTGCTTCCGGACCACCCCCACGATTCAAGGGGAGCGCTGAGCTACCTGCGCGGCGGAAAAGGTGCCTATGGCTATCTGCTTCACGCCACGGTCGAAGAGAAACTGCTAGATTCCGTTAGAGAGCGGGCGATGTTGGACGGCCGCCTGCTCATCCGCACCTCCGTCAGCGGCGCTCCGAGCGGCGGACTTACGATATACGGATCCGATTGCGGTCGCTACCCCGCCTGCCCCACGCTGATGCTTCAGTCCAAATGAGAACATGGACCGGAAAAGCGTACCAGCGGATACACTAGTATCCACCCCCGCCCGAACAGCTGGGCTGGAGCTCTGGGGCGGCATTGAGTGCACCCACAACCGCGTAGGTGAAAACTATTTTAGCCAGCTTGAGTGGACGGGTCATCTTCAGCGTGATGGCGATCTTGAACTGATCGCGAATCTCGGCATCCGCGCCCTCCGTTATCCCGTTCTCTGGGAAATGCTCGCTCCGACACAGGCGCGGCCCGATTGGTCGTTTCCAGATGCCCGCCTGCCGCAACTGCGTGAGCTCGGCATCCGCCCAATCGCGGGCTTAGTCCACCACGGGAGCGGCCCACGTCATGCACCGGTGCACTCCTCCAGGTTTGCCACGGGTGTGGCGGATTTCGCAGCACAAGTCGCCGAGCGGTATCCCTGGATCGATGCCTACACCCCCATCAATGAGCCACTCACGACCGCCCGCTTTTCTGCGCTATACGGGCTCTGGTACCCGCATGGCCGCGACCACCGGACCTTCGTCCGCATCGTCGCCAACGAATGCAAGGCAACCATCCTAGCAATGCGCGCCATCCGCCGTATCAATCCCGCCGCCCAGTTGATCCAAACCGATGATCTCGGGAAAATACATTCAACCCCTGCCTTGAAGTATGAGGCGGACTTTCAGAATCACCGCCGGTGGCTCGCGTGGGATCTCATCACCGGCAGGGTCGGCACCAGTCATGCATTGTGGGGCTACCTTACCGAGAACGGCCTCACCGAACATCAGCTCCACTGGTTTCAGGAAAACGCGTGCCCACCTGATATCATCGGCATCAATCACTATCCCACCAGCGATCGCTTTCTGGACGAAAACACGGACCTTTATCCAGATGTAATCCCGGCTGAAAACAGTCGCCACGTTTACGCCGATGTTGAAACCGTTCGAGTCCGGGGAGATGCACCCGGCGGCTTTCGAGCAAGGCTCATGGAGGCCTGGGAGCGCTACGGTCTCCCTTTGGCGGTCACGGAGTCCCACATCGGCTGCACCCGGGAGGAGCAGATCCGCTGGTTCGCCGAATCATGGGACGCCGCGGAACTCGCACGAAGCGAAGGTGCGGATGTCCGCGCCGTTACCGCATGGTCCCTCTTCGGATCCTTCAATTGGAACTCTCTCGTCACCCGTGATGCGGGTTATTACGAGCCGGGCGTCTATGACATCAGAGGCGGCGAGCCGCGCCCGACCGTGATCGTGTCCGTACTCCAGACACTGGCGGCCGGCGGAAAACCCGATCACCCGGCACTCAGCCAGCCAGGATGGTGGCAGCGGGAGGAGCGGCTTTTTGAGACGCATCGGGCTGTCACTGCCAGAGCGAACCCCCGCACCCAGAAAAAGATACCCGAGACGCGGCGGCTGCTGATCCTTGGTTCCACAGGCACTCTGGGACGGGCCTTCGTGGCGGCTTGCGGAGTTCGTGGCCTCCCCTTTCATGCGGTCACACGGCAGGAAATAAACCTGACAGATCCCTTGGCAATCGAATCGAAGCTGGCGGAATACCAGCCTTGGGCGGTGGTTAATTGCGCCGGGTCTGTGAACGTGGATGATGCCGAGAGCGACGCGGAAAGTTGCTTCGATGTAAACTCGGAGGGCCCGCTCCGACTTGCCGAAGCTTGCGCCGCACAAGGGGCGGCCCTCCTTTGCTTCTCCTCCGATCTCGTCTTCGACGGGCGCCAACAAGTGCCCTATCTCGAATCCGACGCAACCTCCCCTCTGAACATCTACGGTCGGAGCAAAGTCGCCATGGAAGAAGGCGTCCTAAAAGCCATGCCCGCAGCACTGATCGTTAGAACGAGCGCCTTCTTTGGCCCGGAAGACGATTGGAATTTTATCACCCTCACCCTTCGGGCCCTGCGGAAAAACGAGACACTCCGCATCGTTGAGGATGTCTTCATCTCGCCGACCTACGTCCCCGATCTAGTACGGGCCTCTTTCGACCTGTTGATCGACAGCGCGGCGGGAATCTGGCATCTCGTCAACGCCGGAGGATGCTCATGGGCGGAACTGGCCCTGTTCGCAGCGAAGGAGTGTGGCATTGCCAGCGGCCGGATCGTCTCCTGCTCCCACCACGAAATTCCGGAACCCGCCCGCAAGCCCGCCTACAGTGTCCTCGGCACGGAAAAAGGACAGATCCTGCCACCTTTGGAGGTCGCGCTCGCCAATTATGCGAGATCCGTCAGGCTCTGACGCCACTCGCATGAAACAATCTCATACACCTCCTGAGCACAGTTCGGAAGAAGACCCCTTACCCACGGGCTCTTCGTACAATATCTGCTAGTATCGGTCTTCAGATGCGCCTCTTTTCCCTCAAAAGCCACACCGGCCCCCTCACCACGGATTTGGTGCAAGAGCCGGGGCATTTCGGCCTTGGTAAAGTCCCATCCAGACTGAAGCCAAGCTCCGCAACTACCTCCGTTTGTGGCTATTGCGCAACGGGCTGCCAGCTCAAGGTTCATCTGGATTCGGAAGGGAGCGCGATCAACCTCACGCCCCAGGCCGACTATCCGGTGAATCTCGGCATGGCTTGTCCGAAAGGTTGGCAGGCGCTGGACCCGCTCAACTCTCTCGATCGCGCCACCACACCGCTACTGCGGGACTCTTCCGGAAAAATGAATGCGGTCGATTGGGATACGGCGCTGGAAAGTTTCACGACCCGTCTCAAATCAATCCAACATTCCCACGGCCCGGAGTCGGTCGCCTTCTTATCCACCGGCCAGATCCCCTTTGAGGAAATGGCCTTCCTCGGCTGCCTGTTCAAGTTCGGCATGGGCTTTCTCCACGGCGATGCAAACACCCGCCAATGCATGGCCACCGCCGCCACCGCCTACAAGCAATCCTTTGGTTTCGATGCGCCGCCAGGCACATACGCTGATTTTGAAGAAAGCGACGTCATCGTCCTCGTCGGCGCCAACCTCTGCATCGCTCACCCGATCCTCTGGCAACGCATCATGCGCAACAAGCGCAGCCCGCAGATCATCGTCATTGATCCCCGCGCCACGGAAACCGCCCAGGCAGCCACACTTCACGTCCCGCTAAAGCCGAAGGGGGATCTCGCCCTGCTTTACGCCCTCGCCCACTGCATCATCCGCGATGGCCGCACCGATGCCGCATCCCTTGCTAACACCCAGGGCCTCCAGGGATTTATAGAGTTCCTCCGCGACTACACCCCCGAATCAGTGGAGGCCAAAACCGGCCTCAGCTCGCACGAAATCGAGGCGCTTGCCCTCACCGTTTCGAACCCGGAAAAACGCGTCTCTTGGTGGTGGACCATGGGCGTCAATCAATCCCATGAAGGCACCCGCACCGCCCAGGCAATCATCAACCTCTGCCTACTGACCGGAAATATCGGCAAGCCCGGCACCGGCCCTATCTCAATCACCGGCCAATGCAACGCGATGGGCTCCCGCCTTTTCTCAAATACTACAACCCTCGTAGGCGGCTATGATTTCCTCAGTCCCGGCCACCGTGCCGAGGTCGCCGCACGTCTCTCCATCCCCGTGGAAAAGATCCCCGACAGAAACTCCCTCGCCTATGACGAAATCCTCGACGCCGCCGCCAGTGGAAAAATAAAAGCCCTGTGGATCGTGGCCACCAACCCGTTTCACTCATGGATCGATTCGCAAAAGCTCGCCAAGCTCAGAGAGAACCTTGATTTCCTCGTCGTCCAGGACATCTACCACAACACCGAGTCCGCACTCACTGCCGATCTTCTACTCCCCGCTGCCGCATGGGGCGAGAAAAGCGGCTGTTTCATTAATTCAGAGCGCCGCATCGGCACCATCAAACCTGTTAGAAAAGCTCCCGGCCTCGCCCTAACCGATTTCCGGATCTTCCGCCTCATCGCCAGCGCTTGGGGCTGTGCCGACATGTTCGCGAAATGGACAAGTCCGGAATCGGTCTTTAGAGTCCTCAGAGACCTCACCGCCGGACGTCCCTGCGATATAACCGGCATTGAAGGCTACGACCACATTGATGCTCGCGGCGGCATCCAGTGGCCCTTTCCACTCAACCCCGACGAGCCGATTACCTCTCAGGAACGGCGCCTTTTCTCCGACGGCCGTTACCACACCCCCACGCAAAAGGCGAATTTTCTCTATTCCCCACCCACGGATCTGCCGGAAGCACCTGACTCGGAGTTCCCGTTCCTACTTCTAACGGGACGCGGCACCAGCAGCCAATGGCACACCCAGACTAGAAGCGGAAAATCAGCGGTTCTCCGCAAGCTGTATCCTGAGAAAATCTACCTCGAGATTCATCCCAGCGACGCCACCCGCCTCCGCATCTCGCCAAACTCACTCGTCCGCATCACTTCACGTCGCGGCGAGCTTACCGCAGCGGCTTACATCGCCCCGACGGTGCAACCCGGACAGGTTTTCCTACCCATGCATTATCCAGAGGTGAATCGATTGACCCATCCCAGCTTTGATCCACACTCCCGCCAGCCGAATTACAAAGCCAGCGCCGTCTCTATCAAACTTGCCTGAACTCCCAGCAAAGCTCGATTTAATCATTATTCTGAACGTTATCAGAAGCCCGGCCGCGCCGCCGATTCAGCAACTGTGCCTCCGTCCGCCACGTCCGTCGGACCTATAATTTCGAGGGAACGAAGTTTCAAAAAGCCGTCCGCACGTTCTCTGAATACCGGACGGTTTCCTTTTTTAGCTGGGTCCCGGCCCCTGAATGAATGATTTCAAGCCCGGCCTTGTCCAAGACGAAACTCCACGTAACATACTTACCATGAAATTTCTACTCACCCTGCTCACCGGCCTGATGCTCGGCGCGCCATCACTCCAAGCCCAGGCACCCGACGCGCAACAAATCCTTGAAGGAGCCCGCCTCGCCGCCACTCTAACCGAGATCGAGGAAGGCCTGCAGGGAAACATCACCCACAACGGCCGCAAAACCCCAATCACCCTTTTTCTCAGAGGAAAAAACATCCAGTTCCAGTTCACCGAGCCTGGCGGACAGCTCCGCGTCTTCCACATGCGCCTCTCGGACAATTCCTACGACCTCTTCGAGATTATCAATGGCAAAACCGTCAACTTCCCCCGCGAAAAACTCACCCAGCCCATCGCCGGCAGCGACCTCACCTACGAGGACCTCGCCCTGCGCTTCTTCTACTGGCCGAATCCGAAACTTGAAGGCGTCGAGGACGTCGGCGGCCAATCCTGCTACAAGCTCCGCCTCAACAAACCCAAAGGAGCCGCCGGCCGCTACGAAGCCGTTTACGTATGGGTTCACACCAAATATGGCGCCTTCATGCGCATCCGCGGCCACGACGCACGCGGCAACCTGGTCAAAGAATTCCAGGTTGAGAAAGTCATGCCCGTCGGCAACGGCGTCTGGACCCTGGAGCAGATGCAAGTCGCTACCCACGACCCCGCCAGCGGCCGTCGGCAATCGATCACCTCGGTGAATCTGAACAAGCCTTCCAAGGGTGCCCTCCGCGGCCTTCGCTAGCGCAGGCCTCTACATTTTCAGTGACGGAACAGGCGTATGCTCCCACCCGGGAGCATATTTCCTGCTTGTTCACGGCCTCTCGCTGTTCTTTATTCCTCGCCCCTTCTCATGAATCCCTTCTACCACTCCAGCACACCGCTCGTCCCCGGCTCCCTTCACAGTCTTGCCAACGAACACGACAATTGCGGCATGGGTGCGATCGCCCATTTGGAGGGGAAACGTTCCTTCACCGTTCTCGATTACGCCCTCACATCGGTCTCCTGCATGACCCACCGTGGCGCTGTTGATGCTGACATGAAAACCGGCGATGGCTCGGGCATTCTCTCGCAGATCCCCTACCCGCTCTTCGTGAAAGCCGCCGCGGATCTCGGCACCAAAGTCGCACAGCCGGAGCATCTCGCCGTCGGCGTCTTCTTCTTCCCTGTCGGCAACGACAAGCTGATTGATTCGATCAAAAAAATCACCGCCGACACACTCACCAAGCGCAACATCCCCACCATCGGCTGGCGTGACGTCCCGGTGAACATCGACGCCCTCGGAAACATCGCCCAACGCTCCCGTCCGCATATCGAGCACATCCTCATGCTCAAGCCGGATGGCATGGACACCCTCGCCTTCGAGCGCCAGCTTTACCTTTGCCGCCGACAGATCGAGCACGCCACCAAGGAAATTCCGGGCTTCTACATTCCTTCGTTCTCCAACCGGTTGATTTCCTACAAGGCGCTCGCCATGCCGGCGGCACTTCGCGCCTTTTACGACGACCTCACGAACAAGGATTTTGAGACCGCAATCTGCCTCTACCACCAGCGTTTCTCCACCAATACCTTTCCCGCGTGGCCGCTCGGCCAGCCGTTCCGGATGATGTGCCACAACGGCGAGATCAACACCGTCGAGGGCAACCGCAACTGGATGACCTCCCGCGAGGAATTCTTCGAGTCTCCCGTCTGGGGCGACGAAATCGATATTGTCAAAGATCTGATCCGCCATGGTGAATCGGACTCCGCCTCCCTCGACCACTGCCTCGAACTTCTCGTCCTCTCCGGCCGCTCCCTCGAGCACGCCATGTGCATGCTCGTTCCACCTGCATACCGCAACGACGATGAAATCTCAGACGAGCTCCGCGCATTTTACCAATATATCCGCTCCTTTTCCGAGCCTTGGGACGGACCGGCCGGCCTCGTCTTCACCGATGGTTCAACCCTTTGCGCATCTCTCGACCGGAACGGCCTCCGCCCCTCCCGCTACAAGACAACTTCCGACGGCTTCCTCTATATTGGATCCGAAGCCGGTGCCGTGATATTCGATGACGCCACCGTCACCTGCAAGGGGCGCCTCGGCCCCGGTCAGATGCTCTCCGCCGACACCACCACCGGCGTCCTCAAGTTCGATGTGGAAATCAAGGAAGAGCTTGCCCGCCAGAAGCCTTACCGCCGTTGGATTGATGAAAACCGGCTGGAGCTCCGCAAGTTTGTCTCGCCCTCCGCGCACGTGCCGGATGTCGAGTTTGAGCCACTTGATCTCTCCCGCCGTCAGGTCGCCAACGGCATCTCCTTGGAAGAGCTGGACATGGTTTTCCCGCCGATGATCAAAGGTGCCCAAGAGGCCGTCTTCTCGATGGGTGATGACATCCCACTCGCCATCCTCTCCACCTACCCGCGCCTGCTTTATACCTATTTCAAGCAGCGCTTCGCCCAAGTCACCAATCCGCCGATCGATCCGATCCGCGAATGGGCTGTCATGTCCCTCGCCGCCGGCCTCGGGCCCGAGCGCAACCTCCTCGACGAAGGCCCCGACCACTGCAAATCCATTTCGCTCGATTCCGCGATCCTCTTCGAGCACCAGTTGGAAAAAATCACCCACCTCGCCGAGCACGGTTATCCCTCCCACGTCCTCGACTGCACCTGGGATATATCATCCGGCAGAGACGGACTCAAAGCCCGCATCGACGAGCTTTGTGATGAAGTTGAGCAAGCGGTGAATCAAAAAATATCCATCATCATCCTGTCCGACCGCGCCACCTCACCAAGCCGCGTCCCGATCCCCTCCTTGCTCGCCACCGGCAGCATCCACCACCACCTGAACCGCATCCGCAAGCGCATGCGCGCGTCTCTCGTAGTGGAGTCCGGCGAGGCCCGCGACGTCCACCAGATCGCGTGCTTGTTCGGCTTCGGCGCCACCGCCGTCGTCCCTTACCTCGGCTACGCGACCGTCCGGCAGCTCGTCTCCGCCGATGAAGGAAAAGGCAAGCTTGGCGAAGGCATCAACGCCCAGAAGGCGATGACCAACTACCGCAAGGCCCTCGAAAAAGGCCTTCTGAAAATCATGTCCAAGATGGGGATCTCGGTTCTCAATTCCTACCAAGGCTCGCAGACCTTTGAAGCGATCGGCATCGGTCACGAAGTCGTCGATTTCTCCTTTACCGGTGTCCCCTCTCAGATCGGTGGCATCTCCTTTGGCGAGATCGCGGACGAGTCCATCATCCGTCACAAGGCGGCTTTCGAAATCGACCCACCAGTCGGCGAAACCCTCGACCTCGGCGATCCAGGCTACAACCGCTATCGCAAAGCTGGCGAGCGCCACTCCTTCACCACCGAGGTGATCAAAAACTTCCACACATACGTGAAATCCGGCAAACCCGAGGATTACGAGGAATACGTGAAAGTTTGCCTTGAGACCAACCCGGTCGCCATCAAGGACCTCCTCAATTTCGTCCCCTCTCCCTCCGGCCCGATCCCGGTCGAAGAGGTCGAGGCCGTCGAAGACATCCGCCGCCGTTTCACCACCGCCGCCATGTCGCTCGGTGCCCTCTCGCCCGAGGCCCACGAGACCCTCGCCATCGCCATGAACCGCATCGGCGGGAAATCAGACTCCGGTGAAGGCGGGGAAGACCCGATCCGCTTCAAGCCTTACCCAAACGGCGACTCCGCCCGCTCCTACATCAAGCAGATCGCATCCGGTCGTTTCGGTGTCTCCGCCCACTATCTGGTGAACGCGGATGAGCTCGAAATCAAAATGGCCCAAGGTGCAAAGCCCGGAGAAGGCGGTCAGCTCCCCGGCCACAAGGTCAACGCCCTCATCGCCCGCCTGCGCAACACCCAGCCCGGCGTCCAGCTCATTTCCCCGCCGCCTCACCACGATATTTACTCGATCGAGGACTTGGCCCAGCTCATCCACGACCTCAAGGAAATCAACCCCCGCGCCCGCATTACCGTCAAACTCGTCGCCGAGGCAGGAGTTGGCACCGTCGCGGCAGGTGTTGCCAAGGCGGCAGCTGACAACATCCTGATTTCTGGTCATGACGGCGGCACCGGCGCGTCCCCGCTCTCCTCCACCAAACACGCGGGCTCTCCATGGGAGCTCGGCCTTTCCGAGGCCCAGCAGACGCTGATCATCAACAACCTGCGCGACCGCGTCATCCTCCGCACAGACGGCGGCATCAAGAACGGCCGCGATGTGATCATCGCCGCCATCCTCGGCGCCGAGCAGTTCAACTTCGGCACCACCGCGATGATCGCCATGGGCTGCGTTTACGTCCGCAAGTGCCACCTCAACACCTGCCCCGTCGGCATCGCCACGACCGATCCCAAGTTCCGCGCCAAGTTCAAAGGCACCCCTGAAATGGTCATCAACTATTTCAACGCAGTCGCCCACGAGGCTCGTGAGATCATGGCGAAAATCGGCATCCGCAGGCTCGACGACCTCATCGGGCACACCGGCTTTCTCCAGCAGCGCGAGGTGCCGAGCCATCCCAAGGCGAACACCCTTGATTTTTCCCGCCTGCTCAAAGACGTCGTGCCAGCCGTCGCTCTAACCACCGGCCAAAACCCAGCTGAAATCGCGCGGATCTGCACCAAGGACCGCAACGACGGGATCACAAAGCCCGCTCTCGACCTGCGGATTCTCGCCGACGTCGTTGAATCCACAGGCGTCGGCAGCGTGTCCCCTCCGGAATACGGAGAAGGCTCGGTTCCGACTGAATACCTAGAGGCGATCAAGCTTCTGCCCGATCGTCCGCCCGTTTCGCTCAGCTACGATGTCGTAAACACCGACCGCAACATCGGCACCCGTCTCTCCGGTCGCATTGCCGAGGTTCATGGCAATTACGGCCTGCCGCCAGGTGCAATCCACATCACCTGCAACGGTTCGGCGGGTCAGTCATTTGGCACCTTCCTCGTTTCCGGCGTTACCCTTGAACTCATCGGTGAGGCCAACGACTACGTCGGAAAAGGCATGGCCGCAGGTGAGATCATCCTCCGGGTCTCATCGCGGGCAAACTTCGAAGCCGCGAAAAATTCCATCGCAGGCAATACCTGCCTCTACGGAGCCACCGGCGGTGCGGTTTATGCCAACGGCCGTGCCGGCGAGCGCTTCGCCGTCCGCAACTCCGGCGCGACTGCGATCGTGGAAGGCGTCGGCGACCACGGCTGCGAATACATGACCAACGGAACCGTCGTCATCCTCGGCAAAACCGGCAAAAACTTCGGCGCAGGCATGTCCGGCGGCACCGCCTTTGTTTACGACGTCGACGGAAAATTCTACTCCCGCGTAAACACCGAGATGGTCGTCGCCATTCCGATCACGCGTCAGCAGGATCTCGCCGAGGTCAAATCGCTCATCGAGCTTCACCTTGCCAAGACCGGCTCCAAACAAGCAGAAGAACTTCTTGC
Organism: Akkermansiaceae bacterium; assembly: GCA_041748235.1. GTDB lineage: Bacteria > Verrucomicrobiota > Verrucomicrobiia > Verrucomicrobiales > Akkermansiaceae > Luteolibacter. The sequence goes on from JBGTDO010000016.1 coordinate 47,361, forward strand.
CGATTGGAACAACACGGCCCGGAAGCTCGTCCGCGTGATCGCAAAGGAACGTGCTGAGCTCGAAGCCGCTGAAGAGCAGCACGAGGCGGCCTCCACTCCGGTCGGAAAATAGCCACCACTCCGGGACTCTCCAGAGCTCCAGTGTCATCAGGCGCTGGAGCTTTTTTTTGACAAAAATCATTTCTCACGCTTCCACCAGTCCCCGTCTCTTTCCCACTCTTCCCGCTTCTCCACGACGCCGGCCTTCAACTTCGCCCCGCGTGCCTCTTCCTCCCCCACATCCTCCAGCAATTGGTCCACCCCCTCGTCGCGTTTCGACGCACTTCTGATCATACAAACTACGAGGCTGAGTAGTATTCCAAAGGTGATCACGATCATTCCAAGCATCGAGAGCGCCAGAGCGTCCACTTCTGTAAGCGCGACCACCATTGAGCCGACGATCGCACGAATTTTCCACCTGACAACCACCACCGCAAGCTTTGGGGAAAATCGACGTTGCAACACCTCCGGAACAATATTACCAATCTTCCATGAGCATTCTCGCCGAACGGACCTCCATCATCTCCAAGACCAAAGAACTCTGTGCCCAGATCGCAGAAGACGAGCAGTTCCTCAAGCTTCAAGCTGACGTGGAGCGCTTCCTCTCCGACGACGCCGCCCGTCTTCAATATCAGTCGGTTCATGAAAAAGGCGAAGAGCTTCACAACAAGCAACATGCTGGCGTCGAACTCGGCAGCGCTGAAATCAAAGCTTTCGAATCCGCCCGGGACGCCCTCTTCGACAACAAGGTCGCTGCTGATTTCATGGATGCACAACGAATCCTGGAAGGCATGCAGAAGGAAATCGGCAAATACATCAGCCTCACCATGGAACTCGGCCACGTCCCAAGCGACGAGGAAATCGAGGCTGCAAGCGGCGGCGGTTGTTGCGGCGGTGGCGGTTGCGGCTGCTAATTTCCCGCTCTGACAACCTTCGTGTCCTCGGACAACGACTATCTTCTTTTTCTGGGCACCGGCACTTCTGTCGGTGTTCCTGTGATTGGCTGCCGCTGCGACGTTTGCACCTCCGCCGATCCCCGGAACAACCGCACCCGCTCATCAGTCTTCATCTCATCGGGCGGCGGCAAAGTTCTGATTGATTCAGGCCCGGATCTAAGAGAGCAGGCGCTACGGGAGAAGTTGACGGAAATCGATGCCGTCATATACACCCACTCCCACCTCGACCACGTCGTGGGATTCGACGAGTTGCGTGCTTTTTGCTGGGGGAAACCGCAGCGACTTCCCCTGTACGGCACCGTTTCCTGCCTTGCCGTCCTGAAGAATATGTTTGGTTGGGCATTTGGAGAGGGCAACACACACCGTGGCTACATCAAGCCGGATCCCCGCGTCATCAGCTCCAGCTTCTCCCTCGGCACCCTTCAGACCACTCCGCTTCCAGTCGTTCACGGAACAGTGGAGACAGTCGGTTTCCTGTTTGAAACCACCTACGGCTTCCGCTTCGCCTATCTTCCCGACGTAAAATCCATTCCCGAAGCGACTCTGGCTCTGATGCGTGATCTCGACCTTCTCGTCATCGACGCACTTCGTGAAGACCCACACTCCACCCATCTCTCCCTTTCCGAGGCCTGCGCTATCGCCGCAGGGCTCCGCCCCCGGAAGACCCTCCTCACCCATATCGGCCACGATCTCGATCATTCGCGGATCTCCGCCAAGCTCCCTGCAAATATCTCGCTCGCCTACGACGGCCTCCGCGTTCCCCTGCGCTGAGAAAAGCTCCACAGCGATCTAATTGACTAACCCGCCTAACGCCATCATGTTGTAGGCCATGAAAGGGGTCCTACTGGCATTGCTATCCGTTGCGATCATCGCCCCGGCTCATTCCGAGATCGCCAGCGACAATCGCAAGTCTCTCCTAAATTCCGATCCCGATGTCATCTATCTGGAAGAGATTGTCGACCCGCCGATCAAGCTGAAAGTTGTCAAAGAGGCGCCCGTTTACTCGGACAAAGAAGGAAGCCACCGCCTCGGATATCTCAGAGCCGACCAACTTGTCGATTTGGAGGGAATGACGGACACAGTTTACCGCGTTCGCGGTCAAGGCACCCGCCACGGCATCGCTGGCTGGGTGGCTCCGTGGGCATTTTCCCATCCGCAGGAAGATTTCGTCTTGAAACTCAAAGAACTCTACGAACGCCAGATCGCGGTCAACCAGATCATCGCGGAAGAAGGGGTCGCCGTCGGCATGACCTTGGATGAAGTCGCGAAATCGCGGGGCAAACCCACCAAAACCTCGGTTCGCCGCACAGCAGAGGGGGAAGCAGGCACTTGGGAATTTATCGACTATGACGAGGTGAAACATTACATCACCCGCATCCACCCCACTTCAGGCCAAGCCTACCGGCAGCTTTCCCACATCACCCGGGAAGAAAAAGGAAAAACCGTAGTCGAGTTCGAAAACGGACTGGTGAGTGCGGTCGAGGAAAGCGAGAACAGCGGCCCCGGCAATGTCAGGATTGTCGTCCCGCCACTTATTTTCCGTTGGTAAGCCCCCGTCTGGGCGCGCATCCGCGATCAGTCAGGATCACTCACCTCGCGCCTTGATCGTAGATTTCCTCAGCCTGCTTCAATGTCAGCTCGTAGAGCACACCGCTCAGCGGAACCTCGACGTTCACCCTCCCGGAATCCTCGTTCTGCGGGTAGCGCTCCGCGAGCCGCGGGGCTCTCGAGAAAGCCTCCTTCGGGAGAGCCAAGGTGAAGAGGCCATCATAGCGCATCGCCCGGGCCATCCGCTCGTGAGCTAGCTCATCCAAACGGCGAGACTCCGCAGTCACCCCCAGTTGGTCCGAAAGGGATACGTTTTCAGCGACTGTTCCTTCAAAACCCGTCACCGCGCCGGCTTCTTTCGCTGCGCGACTGAGGGAGATCTCGGCTTCAGCTTCAATCTCCTCGTCACTCAAGATACCCGCAGCGGATTCGTCTTTCGCGCCGAACCCGGAAAACGTCTTGGTCTCCTCATTGGTAGGAGGCCTCACCTTCATCCCGCCCTTGATCGTCACAAGCTCGCCCGCCTTCAAATCCACATCGCTCAACTGAAGCGTGCCACCATGACTCTTCATGTGGAACGAACCCTCCCGGAAGTCCAAACGTCGGTAGTTGTTAAAGGCGTCCACCACGCTCAGCGCCCGAAGCAAATGCAGTCTGTCCCGGACAACCACCAGTTCATCGTCACCGAGCTCCACCTTCCCCTCGAAACCGATGCCCTCGGATGAATTGGTCGATCCCAAAACCCGGAAATCACCAGAAATATTTCCCTCCACAAAGTTCCTCACCGCTGCAGGCAACACTAACGACAGATCCAAATCCCGAAGGTTCATCGTTCCAGAGACTTCCGGCCTCTCGCCGCTTTTTATCGTTAGCTCCTGAAAAGTGACTTGGCCGCGTCCCTTTTTAAACACCGCCTTCTCGAAGACTATGCCTTCCCTGCGGAAAGCAACAATCAGATCCACAATCTCCAGCCGCTTGAGCCAGTTCTGCGAAAACGTCCCCCCTGTGAACCGGACTCTCCACCCGTCCGGAACCCTTTGTGCTCTCATTTTGCTGCCGTCGATAGCCCCCCTTGTTCTGGAGGAATAGCCCCAGCGCAGCGTCATGTCAGCCACTTTGATCCCATCCAGCTTCACCTCATCCGATTTCTGCAGCAGCACATCCCCGATTGCTGTCGCCGACTCCTCGGAATCCGCTCCCGCGCGCAGATCCACATCCGCCCGGGAAATCTCCACAAGGCCCGGATCCCACTGGCTTCTAAAATCATCAATAGTATCCTTACGGGCCTTGATGTTCCGCAGCTCCATACCGCTGAAGAAAGTCTCCTCACCACCAATCAACGCCATCCGGCTGATATAGAACTCACCCTGCCGCATCGAAAACCCCTGCAGTTCGATTTTCTCAGCGGCGAGGCTTTGCTTGAGGTTTTCCGTCAGGTCCTCCCGATAACCTTCCGACCCAGTGCGCTTGATCAGAAACACCCAGCCACCCACCGCCACGATCAGTAGAAAAACGCCCACCCTTGCGGCCAGGTTCAAGACGTGAAAGCTCAGCGCACCCATCGCCCCCCCGCCGGAAAGCGAATACCTTAACTGAAACCAAAAACCCTGACTGGAGACCCACTGGCCAAGTCTCTCGTAGAAGTTTTGCAATTGCTCTGATTCAGGCTGTCCACTCATGCTCGCGGCACATAAAAGCTCTCACCAGTCCAACTTACGAGAAGAAACACCACCCGGCAGCAACCTTTTCCCCTAAGCCTCCAACTTGGAAACCAGCGACTACAGAGTGCAGTTAGAGATCTTCGAGGGGCCCCTCGATCTCCTACTTTACCTCATCAAAAAGGATGAGCTGGACATCCAGACGATCTCCATCGAGCGGATCACCAAGCAGTATCTCGACTACATCAATACCTTCAAGCTCCTCAACATCGACCTCGCCTCCGAGTTCATCGTCATGGCTGCCAATCTGATGTATCTGAAGTCGCGCACCCTCCTCCCCCGCACCGAGCAACCGCCCGAAGAAGACGCCGAGGACGACGACCCCCGCTGGGAGCTGATCCGTCAGCTCATCGAATACAAGAAATTCAAAGACGCCGCCGGCTTCCTCTCCATCCGCGAGCTGGAGCAGCAGGGCCGATTCGCCCACCAGCCGGACCCCGGGGACAAGCCTCCGGAAGAGCCCGCCGCCCTCGCAGAAGTCTCCATCTTCGATCTAATCCGCGCCTTTCAGAACGTCCTCAAGCGCTTCGAGGAATCCCATGATTTCGGCGACATCGTCGACGACCGCTACACCGTGGCCGACAAAATCGACTTTCTCCTCGACCATTTCCGCCCGGGCCAGGCGCTCTCCTTCGACGCGCTTTTCCAAACCGCCACCACAAAGTCCGAGGTCATCGTCACCTTTCTCGCCGTCCTAGAGCTGATGAAGCTCAACCAGTTCGTCGTCCGCCAAGACCACCTACTCGCTCAGATCACCGTCGAACGCCGCACCGCCGTGGAGATGGAGCATGAGGACGCCCCAGACGATACCACTGACAATAACAATTGATTAAAAATCGATTCCAGAGATCATCCCGCGATGAAAAAAATTCTCTCTGTCTGCCTCTTCGCCCTTGCCACCATCACCCAATCGAACGCAAAACCAGAGATGCCTGAAGCACCCAAAGACGTAGCCGCCGCCCCCGCAGATGCCGAGACCACCGCCTCCGGCCTCTCCCACAAACTCCTTGAAAAAGGCAGCGGCACGACCCACCCGAAAGCCACCGACACCGTCACCGTGCACTACTCCGGTTGGACCACCGATGGCAAACTCTTCGACTCGTCCGTAAAGCGCGGCCAACCCACCTCCTTTCCTCTCAATGGCGTCATCGCCGGCTGGACCGAAGGCGTCCAGCTTATGGTCGAGGGGGAAAAGCGCCGCTTCTGGATCCCTGCAAAAATGGCTTACGGCGAAAACCCTCCTTCTGGCTACCCGGCCGGACTGCTCGTCTTCGACATCGAGCTCATCAAAATCGGTAAATGACCGGCAACTCCCGCTCCCTGCTCTCACCGGCGATATTCTTCGGAGCGCTCCTCGCATCCTGCTCGGAGCCTCCTCTGAAGCCCGTGCCGCCTCTGGACATCACAAAGAGAATCACCGCCCATGAGCCCGTCGTCAAAGCTCCGGTCGCTGCCAAACCGGCAATCATCACCCGCATGCCGGTTGGCGATCTCTACCAGCTCGCCCAGCGCAATGCCGCTCTCATCTACGATGTGAGGCCGAAAATGTACTATCAAATGGGGCATATCCCGGGCGCGATCAGCTGGCCAAAGTCCGATTTCGATCGTGATCTTCCAAACCAGCTCCCGCGCATCAAGGCGGCGAACGCCGGAAACACCCCGGTCGTGATCTACTGCACCGATCTCGCCTGCCCGGACGCGCTCCATGTTGCAAACTCCCTCGTCTCCCAAGGCCACTCCAGTACCGTCCTCCAAGGCGGATACCAAGCTTGGCGCATCGCCGCCCGATAACGGGTGTGTGGACAATCCCTTTTCCGCTCTATACCTACCCCCCAGTTCTTATGACCAAGTTCGAAAACATCTCCATTGACTCCCTTGCCAACGTTTACTTCGACGGCCGTGTCGTCTCGCACTCCATCATTCTTCCAGATGGCTCTAAAAAAACACTCGGGATTATTTTCCCAGGAACCTATCGCTTCGACACCGCAGCCCCCGAGCGAATGGACATCATCGATGGCTCCTGCGAAGTCGTTGTCGACGGCTCCGACACCACCCGCTTCATCCCGACCGATGAATCCTTCGAAATCCCAGGCAACAGCGGCTTCAGCATCACCGTTCACACAGGTATCTGCCAGTACATCTGCTCCTTCCTGCACGACTGAGCGTTCCGGGACGCCACTGACCGCAGCAATGCGGCACCTGTTTGTCCTGGCGCTGGCGGGGATGGTTCCAGCGTGTAACTTCGTCACTCTCCCACCCGCACCCGCGCCATCTCAGGAGCTGGTCAGGAAGAACACCGTTGCCGTCTACTCGCCAGAGCGGCCGCCCGAGGTGCAAGTTTGGATGCTCGCTGACAAGCTCCACACCGGCATGGTGTTCCCATATGACTGGCTGCTCGAATCGGGCTTCATTCCTCCTGCTAATTTTCCCAAAGCGAAGTTTGTCACCTTCTCTTGGGGCGATCGCATGGCTTATATAAACAAACGCTGGTTGACCGTCCCGGAAGTTTTCAAAGCCATCTTCCTCCCCTCTCCCTCCGTCATGGAGATGATCCCGATCAACTGGAACATCACCGAAGTCTCGCCCAACCAGCAGATTTGGATGAAATCCATCCCTCGCGAATACGGTCCCTCGGTCGCATCCTATCTCAATCACTGCACGACCTCCGGTGAAAACGGCAGCCCCCTCGTCGCGGGGGCATCGAGCTGGGGCGGCGGAGTTTTGCTTGAGTCCCCGCAGGCTTACTACTTCCCGCGCATTTGCAACGTCTGGACAGGACAGGCGCTCGAAGCGTGCGGAGCGGAAATCAACCCGATCCTATCGATCCACCGCGATTTGCTCGCCCGCGAGGCAGAGCAAAATGGCTTTGCTCAAATCTGGGACGGCTCCGGCAACAAATACGTTCCGCTGGGGGACTAGTTCCTCACAGTCACCCGCTCACCCTTGAGCCAGGTCGCCATCACATCCGCCTCACCCGTTAGGCAGCCGATCATCCGCCATCTCGATTTTCTCAGCACCTCCGCCTCTGCCCGCTGCTCCTCCACCACGCACCAAGGATCCGAGCCGGACGAGTGAATGAACCGCAGGCCATTACCATCGTTCACGATAAAACCCACGTGAGTGTCCAAGCCGATCAGGTAAACGCCGTGCTCCATGTCCTCTACCGCATCCGCATACAGTTCGAAATCTTTGCCCACCTCCAAGCGGCAGCTCCGCGATGGCAAGAAAGTCCGCAGGATATTCTCGGATGGCTGCTGCGCCAGCTTGTAGCGGTTGACCTTGAATCCCCCGTCCCGGATCACCGTCGAGACGAAATATCCGCACGCGACCTTGCCTTCGCCCGGCTCCTCCGCCGTCCCATCGAAATCCCAAGGAGTGCCTAGCCAGCACCGCATCATTTCCGGCAGCATCATCTCTAGCAGCACTCTCGCGTCATATTCCACCGCCAGTCGCTGTTCGCTGGACCGCGCCTTTTTGTAATCCGCCGCCAGGATCCCGCGCCAGCGTTGCAAATCCGCCACCAGCACTTCATACCGTTCCTTGTCAGGCACCGGCTTCGCCTCCACCGGCACACCCGTCACCTTTAAATCCTCCCACTCCACCACCCGTAGAGCCCAGAGGCCGCCGCCACCCAAGGCCACGAGCAACAACAGAGCCAGCAGAACCCCCTTCACCCCGTGATAGTTCACGTTTCTCAGACACACATCAACTCCAAGAAATTCAGATAGAACCGCGATATGCTCAAGAAAGAACGTGCCGCCCACCTCCTCCGCCGCCTGGAGGAGCTTTATCCGGAAACGCCGATCCCGCTCGACCACAAGGACCCATACACCCTCCTCATCGCCGTCCTGCTCTCCGCGCAGTGCACCGACCTGCGCGTGAACCTCGTCACCCCCGCCCTCTTCGGCCTCGCCGACACCCCGGAAAAAATGATGCACGTCCCGGTCGAAGAGATCCGCACCATCATCCGCCCCTGCGGACTCTCACCACGAAAGTCCGTCGCCATTTCCGGGTTGAGCAAGATCCTCGTCGAGCAACACGGCGGAGAAGTTCCGCAGAGCTTCGAAGATCTAGAAGCACTTCCCGGCGTCGGGCACAAAACCGCATCGGTAGTCATGGCACAGTCATTCGGGGTTCCCGCTTTTCCCGTGGACACACACATCCACCGCCTCGCCACCCGCTGGAAACTCACCTCAGGTAAAAACGTCGAGCAAACCGAGCGCGATCTGAAAAAGCTCTTCCCCCGCTCCTCATGGAACAAGCTCCACCTCCAAATCATCTTCTACGGTCGCCAACACTGCACCGCCCGTGGCTGCGATGGCAAATCCTGCCTCCTCTGCCGTGAACTTTTCTCATGAGCTAGCTCCCGGCCGATACCGGCGAAGCTCCCCGCAGTTTCCACCTCCCCCACCAAAGCAAGCCGAACACAGTGATCGCGAAAAACGGAAGCTGCCATAACAGCGCCTGCCTCAGCGCGGCTCCAGCCGGCTCGGCCGGAAAAGACGCAAGCACCCGGGAGAACGCGAGGCTGAAGGCACCATAGCCTAAATTGAAAGCCAGCCCTTTCACCGACAACACCGTCGCCCGCTTGGATGAATCCGACTCCCGGTGCAGCGCCTTGCTCATCGTGAAACCAACAAAACCAAGCGTCATCATCAACACCATTGCCGGCACAACGCCCCAGTACGAATCCGCAGGAACCAAGCCCACGAAGGCCCCAAAAGCAACCGCCCCAGCGATCCCGAGATTTGTTAGCGTACTGAACCGCTTGTTCAGTTTCGCTGCGATCACCGGCACTAGATAACCTGCCGCACCGATGCCCGCTCCGATGAATCCAAAAGTCCATTCAGGCAGCTCCAGCAGCCGGTAGTAGCTACTGTTGATCGTCGCGAAATTCCTAACCACCGAATCAATAGCCAAGCCAACGAGCACGATCACCAGCGTCACCGGATTGGTGAACACCCACCTCGCCGTCTTCAGCGTCAGGCCGATCGCGCTCCGGCAGGCTTTTCCCAAACTCTCATCCAACGGTCTAACAGGCTCTACCATCCGCAGCGTAATTCCCACACAGACGAGCGCCTGAAGTAAAACCACCCCGACCGGCAGCCGATGCGCGAGTTCGACCGAAAGCTGCATCCCCTTCGGTAGAAACCTGTTGATCACTGATGGATCGTAAAGCAGCCCGCCCATCACCATCGCAATTGCAAATGCCACCGCCCGATAACGCATCGCCTGCCCGAGCACCTCATCCCACGCCTCCGCCCGCCCCTCCTCCGGCAGCGAATCATAAGCCAGAGCCTCATCAGCACCACTGGCCGCAGCCTCGGAAAGCCCGGAGAGCACCCGGTTCGCCACGCAGAGCGCGAAAAGAATCCATCCACCATCCCTTGGCGCGAGCAACAGGCATGACATTTCCAAAACCATCAGCAGCGCCGCCGCAACCAGCAGCGTCTTCCTCCCAAGCGTATCCGCAAGCGCACCCGAGGGCACCTCGAAGAGGAAAATGGTCGCCGCCCAGACGAGGTTCAGCATTACGAACTGATCAAGCGTCAGCCCGAGATCGAGAAACAGTATCGCCAGAATAGGATAATACGCCCTAGCGTTGTAGAGCGTGGTGAACCAGATGTATCTCGCCGGATTCCCGCTCTTGTCGATGCTCTTGCTCATCCGCCGAGAACCTTACCCGGGTCCAGACGGAGAAGAACTACAAACTTGCCCGCTCAGGCCTGATTCGGAGCCGCAGCCGTGGTCCTCTCGGAAACTCTTGCCACGCAGCTTAGTGTCGCGACTTCTCAGAATCGCCTGACCCCCCCAGTCCCTCCGGCACCCCCACCAGCGCGTGCTTTGAAAGGTGGGGGCGATCTTCGGTCGCCGCCTTCTTCTCCACAAATCCTGCGGTCCTGCGCCTTGGCAATACGGCGCATGGCGCGCTCCAGGGCGTGCTGGGTGGTGTTGACCTCGCCCTAATGACTTGGCTCCGCGTCGCGCTTCGCTTCAAGGATGGCGACGGAAGTTTTTTCTTTGTGCACATCGAGTCCGAGGTAGAGTGTGCGTGTCGTGTCCGAGTTCGTTTTCATTAGTAATATACTGGATGTGGATAGGTCGCGACGGCCCCGTGCCGCCGCGATAGCCCACGACTTGAATCAGACACGACATGTCCCTTTCAACTCGCAAATAACCCAGGAGTCATCGGACTGGCTCCAGTCGCAGCCATAGCGTCTAGCCAAAGAAAATGCCTGATGCAGCGCTTCCTAAATAACAAAGTCACGGCAATTCTCGTTCCCGCACTCGTCGGACTTGGAGGCGCAGCACTTTCTGTTCGGGCTTTCGAGCAGTATGGATGGAGCCTCTTTCTTGGCCTTCCCATCGTTGTCAGCTTTCTGGCCGCATTTGGCTGGTGTTATAGGAGGCATCAGTCATTTGGCAGCGCTTACGGTGTATCGTGCCTTAGTATTCTCGCACTCGGTGGGCTGATCATGATTTTCGCGCTGGATGGGCTAATTTGTCTACTCATGGCTCTACCGCTAGCTCTCGTTCTGGCTTTGATTGGCGCAGCTTTGGGGCGGCTAGTAGGATCTTCAGTGGGTGGGGCTACGGGTGCCACGATCGCTTCGTTGCTTCCGCTCTCGTTCCCCTTTCTTGTCGGATTTGAGCACTCGACTACACCCGCCCCTGTGATCCGAGAGGTTACGACTTCGGTCCTTATCGACGGACGGATCGAAGATGTTTGGGATACTGTGATTGCTTTCCCCGAGATTACCGAGAAGCCGGGGATTATCTTCCGTCTTGGGATTGCTTATCCGATTGAGGCTCGAATCGAGGGCAACGGGGTAGGAGCGATACGTTATTGCGTGTTTTCCACCGGAAGCTTCGTGGAGCCGATTACGGAGTGGAATGCTCCTAACCGACTTTCCTTCGACGTAAGTGAGAATCCCCCAGCTATGAACGAAGTCTCCCTTTATAAGGATTTACACGCTCCACATCTGCACGGACACATGGTCTCGGACAGAGGTCAGTTTCGACTTACTCAGGAGGGTGATCAGGTTTTGCTAGAAGGCACTACATGGTATACCCACAGCATTTTGCCGGAGTTCTACTGGGGTATAGTTTCCGATGAGATCATCCACCGCATCCACCTTCGAGTTCTGAATCACATCAAGCACCATACTGAAAAGAATCCCTAATCGGGTCCCAGAGGAGTGATTAGCTCCCCGGTCCCATACCAGCCTGCGTACGGCTCCGTACAGGGCGGTTCCAATCAGACCCGGGCCTGTGGCTCGTAGTGAAGAACGATCCAGATAGCTCTTATATCGTAGCAGGGCGAGGAGTCTGGCACGGGCGCGGCGGAGGTCATCGACCGCATCGGTGCGGCCGCGGCAAAGGTCGCGGACTGCTTCGTCCACGCTGTCGGGGATGTTTACAGGAACCAGATCGTTGGAGCGGAGGCTTTTGGCCAGTTTCATGGAGTCGCGCTTGTCGGTTTTGACCCTGTCGCCGGATTTGGTGGGGATGAGTGATGGGGCGATCACTTCGCAACGAACACCCATCTGGAGGAGGCGGCGTGCGATCCAGAAGCCGCATCCGCTGGCCTCATAACAGACGTGCAAATCGGATAAATCGCGGTCGTTGCTTTTGGCAATTTTGCGGATGGTCCGTTCCAATGCGTGCATCGAGGTATTGATATCGCCGTAGTAGCGTGGCTCCGCATCGCGAGCAGATTCCAAGATGGCGACGGATGTTTTTTCTTTATGGACGTCGAGTCCGAGGTAGAGTGTGCGCGGTGCGCTCGAGTTCGTTTTCATTTGTTTTAGTCAACTGATGTTGGATAGGTCGCCCGGCCTTGTGCCGAGCGATAGCCCACGAATTGAACCGGGCGCACCACTATTCCCCAACCTTTTAATCGGATCTGAAATGCGTTGCCTCGCTCAATGGGCAGCCATAGGGTCTCGGCAAAGAATTTATGTGCGAAGACGAAGATCAATTACGACGCGAAGAGTGGAACGAGAAAACCAACGTTTTCGGCGAGTATATCTTCCTTGGTTCAATCGCCTGCTACAGTGTTCCATCCGGATTACCAGTCTTTATCGCCTTGATTTTGGTGATGACAATGGCGCTAATTTACTTACATAACCATATCCATCTCTTATCCGATAGGATGAGGGTTTCTGAAGCTAATGCAGCCGGATCAATATTTGGATCGATTCAACACCTACGATATAATTACAAAGTAATATTCATAGATTTGTGTTCGAGCATCCAAAGTAAACCCAAATATTGGGTGGGAGCATCTACGTGGATGTTGGTCGTATTTCACCAAATCGTATTATTCCTTTTTGCTGATCCGTGCGAATGCGATCATTCTAAAGACGACCACCACCAAAAAATCGAACAAGCCGAACAATAAAGGGTGCTGCGGAGGTGAGGGACGAACCTCCGTCCGCGCCCATAGTTGAACAAGCCCGAAGCGGGGTGGGACTCGGTCTTACCTGCGCTCCGGAGCTTTGGCAGTCCGGGATGCGTTTTGTGTTTGCGGCTTGCCTGTCCGATGGGGTCGTCCCACGGGGTGGCTGCCGGGCGCGTGACGGTCGTGGGTGCCTTCAGGTATGGATCCGGCGGGAATGGCTCCTGTAAGATCATGTGGTGCGGTGCGAAATCTCTCGGAGTTCCTCGGTTTCGCATGTGATGGGCATAGTGTTCC
>JBGTDO010000017.1:0-7422 GCA_041748235.1 Akkermansiaceae bacterium
CTTCAATTCCCGAATGCAGACAAGATCCTGCGTTTGAACCCCCAGCACCAGAGCGCACGGCATTCCGGGGGCTCGACCGAGTGCGGTTCCATAGTCTATACTGAGGTTCTCTGCTGAATCCAAGTGGAAGCGTCCGATCTCCGGCACCCTCGCCGGGTCCAGGTTGTGCAGTGATTCAAATGCAACAATCGCGGTTAGCGTGTCGATCACGAGGCTGCTTGTTCTGGGCTTCTGCCGCGCATCGCGTTGCTCACTCGGCTGACCTGATTTGGCGGTTGCTGGTTTCCGGGCGCCGAGGATTGAAGATTGATCTGATTCCATACCTTCTGGAAAGCCAGTGAACGGGCCTGAGCGGAAACGCGAACGGGCCATCGCATGGGGTGGCAGTGGAAGTCGTCTGAAAGCCGGCTGGCGGCCACTGTTTTGGTGCGCGGATGGAGTCTTATACATTTGTCCGAGCCCTCTATTGGCAAGCCGGACCTTTTCGTGCGCTAGCAGGCCGAAGGGGAGGGGGAGCGGTAGACGCACCAAATATAGATCGAAGAGGTGGGGCAAGTTCCCTGAAGTTCCTACTCCTTTTCGCTTTTTTGAAGAACCCATTTGGGCAGAAATCCGGTCGGACTGCTCCCTGTTCCCCGATTTTGCATGTCACGTATTGGTTCTGTCTAGGTAGCAACAGGGATCCGATTCAGTGCAGGTACTACTAATGCTGTCGAGAGTATCTGAAACTGGCAACAGAGGTTCAATTCAAATCCGTTGGACAATGACCCTCACGAACGTAGGTTGCCGATCTGGTTCCAGCCTACCATGGATTTCCATCAACTCGGTCCAGTTAGTGATCAATCCACATTGAGTGTTAAGAACCATGAGGACGTCTTCAAGTTCCGGTCCGGCTCCCGCAAGCCATTGCTCCGGAAACTCCACCAGCGATCCTAACAGAAACTCGCGTGATAGGGCGGGGCGTTGGAAGGTGGAGCGCCCCTGCTTGAGCGCGGAGCTCAATGCTAATGCCTTCTGTCGTTCGAGAAGGCAGCCGTAGAACCGGAAGACGGGAAGGGGCTTCGTGGCACCCAAATGCACCAATTCGGAATCGGTGAGGTGATGGGCTGCGTGACGTAGCACGTCCTCAGGGTATTCATCAAGAGCTCGTCGGCGAGTGACGCGACAGAGCGTTTCAAGCGAGAAGGCCGCTGCCGCCCGTGGGTCCTTCTTGCAGCAGAGCCTCCTCTGGCTCTCTGTCAGGAGGTGGCCGAATCTTCGTAGTGCCTGTGAGGGCGTCCCCTTGATGCACCGCCATAGGTCGTCCCCGCTCATCTCCCATGGCGTGTAACGATAATAGTGCTCCAAGTGATGGATCCGCCAATAGCGGAGCTGCGCCTCCAAGGCCGGCCGCAGCCATTCCGGCCAATCTGTTGAAAACAGGGCCTCAAGATCCTTTTCATCAATCTCTAGAAGCGCGGAGTGGCTATTTTGAGATTGCTGGAGCTTGAGACCCGGCAGCACCTCGAAGGATTGTCGGCTCATGCGCCCCGCATACCGTGAGATGACGCTGAAGGTCTCATGTGCTGCCACCTTCAAAATGACGCAGGTGGGGCCGGGGAATGATCCGAGTTGCACTCGGCCGGTGGGAGACGCCGGGAAGCGCATGTGGATGTGCGGGTCGTGATTTTCTTCCGGATTGAAACCGGTATCGATCGCGAGAAGCGCGGAGCCTTGGCCGCTGGGCCAGAATTTGTGATTTGGTAGGGGTGAAATTGATGTCATATTACAGGGGTCTTAAATGGTTGGATGATTGAATTTTTTGGAGCTGTGTCGGCTGATCCTCCGGATGAAACGATGCTCAGTTTTGAGATTCTCCCGGGAGGAACACGACGGTGTAGGATCGGTCCGCCGCTGTGACGATGGTGAGTAAGTCGGAGACCTGTTGGGCATCCGGCGCTGTATACTGGGAGAGCAGTTCGGCGCCTTCCGCCAGCGAGCTGTCGTTGCTGTTACGGTCGTAGTCGCTGATCTCGCCCCAGTCGCCAGAAAAGTGGCGGCGAAGCAAGGGATGGACATCGAAACCCCGGCCTAGAATGGCGGGGGAGAGCAGGAGGTCTCCGGAAGGAAACAGAGGTTGGATTAGGTGGTATGACATGTGTTAGGTAATGGTTGTTTACTTGTTAGGATGGTGGGTTC
Source organism: Akkermansiaceae bacterium (assembly GCA_041748235.1). GTDB lineage: Bacteria > Verrucomicrobiota > Verrucomicrobiia > Verrucomicrobiales > Akkermansiaceae > Luteolibacter. Next base: position 2,179 of record JBGTDO010000017.1, read on the forward strand.
TTGAAATTCAGGTGACTTTCGATGGGCTCAGATCAGCGGTGCGATGACCTGCGTGAGAGCCTGCTGATCCTCGGATGAGGCTGTTTTCAGCAGGGCGTTTATAATCTCGGGATCGAAGTCCATTCCCACATGATCCATCAGTCCGCAGAGTATCGAGGGGAAGCCACCGGGGTCGGATGCCCTCCACTGGTCTGGGAATCCGATGATTGAGGCGCGCATTTCCTCCTGGATCGCGGCTAATGCGTTGCCCATGGTTGGGGAGCTGGCGATCATATAGGAGTTGGCCAGAAGGATTGCCTGACGCTCAGGCGCGGCTCTGTTCCGGCATTGAAAGGCGGAAAACATGTCGTACTTGGCGCACAGGGCGAGTTCGTCATCGGCGAGCCTGTCGGCAGCGAAGAGCAAGGCGTCTTTTGCGTGCTCAACAAGGAGGCGTTTGCGGTTACAGGGGGGAATCTTGTCGAGGGCAAACATGACTGCAGCACGCGGACACCTGCGGAGACAGCGGGTAAGTTGCGTTTTGTTCAATCGATCTTGGAACCGGGCGAGGGCAGCAAACGGCGACTCAGCCACGGAGCGGGGTATGTCGCTTCCAGCGGCTTCGGTGGGAGCCAGGCGAAAAAATTTGTCGGGTTTGTGTTGTTGCCAATGGGCGATCTGTCGGTCCGCAATGGCCTGGAGCCAGGCCGGATGTCTTTGCGCGAAAAATGACCTGAGGCCCTCGTCGGTGAAATCGATTTGATCGAGTTCGTCCGTCTCTTTGATAGACAAGAATGGCAAGCATTCCTGCTTTGAAAGGCATCGGTTTGGCAGGTCCAACGCGACAGGAATAAATTCAGAACCGATCCGGAAGTATCGCCAGCAATGCCCGTCGGGCTCCCGTAGTTTCTCCCGGACACAAATCAGGTCCTGAAGCCGGACATGAACGATCAACGCACAGGTTTTGCCCGGCTCACGACCTAGAACTGCCCCGGTGCTCATCTCCGCAACTGACGTTCTGCCGGGGGAAAAGCGCCGGATCTCCGGCTTTCGTGCAGGATCGATCCCTTCGCTGGATTCGAGGGCAATTCTCGCTGTGGTTGGGCTGGTTCTTCTGATTGTGTAATTCATCGCTTTATAGTTCGTTGGTGTTAGTTCCGTAGGATCAGTTCGACCGGTCTGGAAAGCGGAAGCACTGTGCGCTGAATCCCATTTCCCGGCTGATCTTGTTCATTCGCCTCAAACTTCCTTAACCGCACCGGGCGCGAAAGCGCCCGGGGGCGGCGGGAAGAACCCGGTGTCATTTGCTTGCTCGGAGCCGAATTGTCCCTGACTCGAACGAATTGATCTGGAAAGAGGCCTCGGCTTCAATAGTCGGCGGGGTAAAAGCAAAGAAGGGGTGAGGAAACAATCTCAGGCTAGAGACAGCATGCGTTGCGGTAGTATATTATGATTGAACTAATCCTCCTTTCAGATTGGTATCCCCATCGCTCCTCTAGCAATCGGTCTTTTAATCCCTTCTAGAATTTCCTAATTCAAAGGCGTGACGGTTGCGTTGGTTGCGCTAGAGGGCATTCGCAATGGTCGGGATCTCGGGGAGTTCCTGCCAGAACTGCTGGATGCAGTGCTAGAAAGCCAACAGTTTCTACGACGCAGGCGTCCCTAATAGAACCGGAACTTGGATCCGGCGGGGGACTAGGAGCGGGATGCACATCAACTCAAATCCGTCGTTCCAAGAGCAGCATCACCTGGCGAGGGCCCAGGTTCCGTCTCACTGGAATCAGAAGCTCCAGAAACTGCCGACGGGCCACCATGAAAATTCTGGTGGATGCCTCTCGCACTCTCATTTCAACCTGGACGAAGAAGGCAACGACGGCTGGGTGCATCAACGGGTGCAATCTACGATGGCGCTGGAACATGAGAACACATCTCAGGTCGCCGCCGAGCTTAGCCGGGGGGACATGTGGGGTAGGCAATCTGAATTAGCACCGCCACTCCAGCACGACGGAGATCTCCTCCAATTGTCCGCACAAGGACGACCTGCTCTGGGAGAAGGCAGCCTGCTGGTGAAAGCGGGGAGGCAAACGCTTTATTATAGATCGGACGCCTGCTGTCGTCGGAATCCGGTGAGACAAGGAGCGGGTTGCTTGCCAGTGCCGATCCGGTCCGCAATCCTCCCTCCATGCGCATCGCCACCTGGAATCTCGAACGCCCCCGGCCTGAGGACACCCGGCGCAACGATGCGCGGCTTGAGAAGATGCGGGAAATCCATGCCGACATCTGGATACTCACCGAGACACACGAGGTCGTCGACCTATCAGGCACCCATTACGGGGCCACTACGCACCGTCTCCCGCAAGCCACAACCCGGGGAATCTTGCGCCACCATTTGGAGTCGTTGGCCGATACTTCGGCGGATTGTTACAGCGGACCCGACCGAGGCGGTCTGCGTGGAAATCGCGCACCCTGCCGGTCCTCTTCTTGTCTATGGCTCGATCATCGCATGGGGCGGCTACAAGGGAACGGATGGTACCTCGCAACGATGGGAAGAGCATTATCGTTACATCGAATGGCACGGGCGCGACTGGTTGCGACTGCGGCGGGAGTTCCCATCCCACCCGCTCATCACCGGCGGGGACTACAACCAGAACCGCGATGGGACGCGCTGGTATGGCACGAGCAAGGGGCGGGACCTGTTAAGCAAGGCACTAATCGAAGCAGGGCTCCGGTGCGTCACAGAAGTGGACTTCGTGGCTGCGGGGAAACTGGAGAAGCGCCACACGGTCGATCACCTCTGCATGGACGAGGCCATGGCAGCCCGGGTGGAAAATGTCGGGGCGTGGGAAAGAACGCGACCTGACGGGCTGCTGCTCAGCGATCACAGCGGAGTGATGGTGGATCTGCGGAGCTGAGTGCGTTGCGTGCTTGGAAAAAATCACGCCGCCCGCAATCATGCCGAGCTCTACCATGTCATGCCTCCGGCCGACAGCATCGGCGCGGAGGTTTCATCGAATCCGGTTTGGGAGCCGCTGAGTCTCGCATCAAAGATCCACGAACAGGCTGATCAACGGATCACTCGGCGAGATCCTCATTGAAGTAGATCTTGATGAATTTCATCTTTCTCTCCTCGTCGAATCCGTGTTCGAGCACCTTCTCGGGCTTGGCGGCAAGGGCGGAGCTGAGGCGGATCTCCGCGCCCGTATCGAGCTTCATCGCGGTGCGGATTTTCTTCTTCGCCTTGCTGACATCCTTTTTCGAGATCTCAAAGGAGTCCTCCAGTTTGTGCCCCTGCTCGTCTTCAAGCTGGCTGCGGTGCTCGGCGAACTTGGCTTTCGCTTCCGGTGTCTTCAGCACCTCCTCCTCGAACTCTCCCAGATTGAACTTCTCTTTCTGCTCGAAGTAAGTGATCGCATCCTTTGCCGCATTGGAAGCGTCCCATGGCGGGGCATCGTCCCCCTGGGCAGGCTTCGCCTTCTTCTCCTTCTCCATGAACGCGACCGCCATACTGGCGTATTTGTTCGTCAGGAACGGGCTGTCCGGGATGGGCGTGACCCCGAGGAAATCCCTCACCCAGAACCTCGATTCCGACCCGCTGCGGTCGAACGTCAGCACAAAGTAGCCCTTGGTTGGCAGGTGGTTGAGGATCAGGCAGCCCTTGTCGATTTTCTCCGGGTTGATCCCCTGCTCGGTGTGAAGCTCAAGATCGCCGTCGCGGGTCGAGATGCTCAGGAACGGCACCACGCTTTCCGATTTCAGGATGCACAGGCCCTGGATGAACTCGCCGTCCAGTTCGATGTCCTTGATCAGGGAAATGCAGAGATCGCCCGACTTGATGTTCGGATGATTCGATTTGGAGTAGAGCCGTTTGGCGATATCGCAGCCCTTTTCCAGCAGCCCGTCCTCCGAGGCGAAGATCGCCGCCACGTAGGTGTTCATCTCATGCTGCGCCAATGATGAATGATGGCTGAAGCGATGGGGTGTCAGGTTCTTGAACGGCTTGAGGAAAAGAGCTGCAAGCGTCATCTGGTCGTCCTCCTTGATTGCGAACACCTCTTTCGATGTCTGAAGCGGCTCATCCCGTTGAGGATGACCGACCTTGGCCAAAACCAGCCCGAGGGCTGCGGCGGATGTGAAACGGATTTTAACTGCCATACAGGGGACGGAACCTAGGACTCCACCGCCGTTTGAACACCCCGAAATTCCAAAATCGACCGGCCTTTACTCTGCCAACAGGAGCAAGCCGGGTTCCATACGTGAATGGGGATTTCGTGTCCAAAGGGAGAAGTCCACGGCTATTGTGCCGCGGTGGGGAATGCGAGGTTTATATGGGAGATCGCGTCCTTGATTCTCGTGTCTGCATCCCCGGCTATGAGTTGCCAGGTGCAGCGATTCCGGACCAGCTCTTCAACGAACCACTGGTGCATCTCATGGCGTACGTGTTCGCCATCGCGGAACCCGTCCTGGACGAATGGAATCTCATCGCCGGTAAGGAGGTAGAGATCGGCGCGGCAGGTAGCTGCGAGTGAGTTCAGTTCCGGAAGGTCGCAGCCCATGTAGCGGCGGTGCCAAAGGCGGGTGGCGAAGGCGTTGGTATCGCAGATGAGAATCCTGTTGGCATGACGGGCGGCACCGTCCTCCAGCCTAGTTTGTTCGCGGGCGATGAAGAGGAATTCCTCGCTCCGCCATTCAGTTTCGCCTCGTGCCTGCTTTTCCGCACTGTATTCGCGGCCGTATTCCGGAACCCAAGTTGTGTTCAAAGCAGTCGCGAGATCTCGGGCGAGGGTGGTGGTGCCGGTGGACTCCGCACCGACAACGACGACTCGCTTCACATACCACGCCCGCACCGGCGGATCGATGAGGTCCCACATTGCGAACGGATCCTCGCGGACGGCAGTGCCGCTGCACGGAACCCGGCTGCGCGAGGGATCGACGGACACATGGGCGCAACCAAGGTGGGCGGCGTAGGCGTCACCGTAGCTTTCGGATGTGAACACGGCCTCCGGAGCACGGCCCAGCCAGCGGATGGTGTTTTCCGCCCACAGGCGCGAATCGTTTTTATCGTAGCGGTCCTCGATGAGCATGATTTCGGCGGCGGGCGTGATCTGGCGCAGCCAATCGGCGCGGAGTGGGCCGGGGATGGGATCGTCGGGCTTCCCACAAATGATGACGACGACGTGCGCGCATTGGGAGAGGGCGGTTTCGATCAGGTAGCGATGACCATGATGGGGTGGTAGAAACTTTCCGATAACCACGCCTAGTCCGTAT
>JBGTDO010000018.1:0-2929 GCA_041748235.1 Akkermansiaceae bacterium
CTCTCGAGTAGATTCGCGGCTTTTCCATCCCACTGAAGTGGGCTTGGGAGAATTCCCCCGGAACACTGTCTTGGTCAAATCTAGCCGTCAGAGAAAACCTCCCCTTTTCCTCTCGCAACTTGCCACGACCCTTGAGGAAGGTTTCGCCAGCTTGAATCGTTAAGGAGTCCAAAGTGAGAAGGGAATCTCCTTCTTTCAATTCCTCCAAAAGCTTTTTTACATCAATGGTCCAGATCATAGGAATTTTAGAGGGTTTGTTTTTTTACCCGCACCTGGCCGGTCAATAGGTCGTGCATCAGGCCCTGCTTTTGTTGGCGGAGTTTGGCGAGGTGCTGGTCGTTGGTCAATCTGTGGCGATCTAGCTCCTCGATCCTCGATTGAATTGTGTGTTGTTCGTCCAAGTCGGTCGGAGCCGCGCAGTCTACTTGTCGCAGACTGGTAGGATTAATGTTCACCTGATGGACTCCAGGTGTGGCGTAGCGCCGAATCGCAAGCTGAGTGCGATGGAGGTTGAGCCATTGAGTTAAAAACTCGGGTGACATTTTCAGCGGGTCAGGATCAAGGCGAACCAAGTAGGAAGCAAAGGAAGTCGCGTCGAGTTCGTCTTTCCAGATCGCAGATTTGCCGACATGTTCCAACGAATTGGTTCGGTTAAAAAGCACGTCCCCATTTCTGAGAAGCAGGCTTTGCGCTTCTAGTGAGCCTGAATATTTAATATCCGATACGTCAATTCGTCCGTTTCCAAGATTGTTCATCCGGAGAACTGGCACACCGGAAGAGTCTTCATCCATGCTCACGGAAACTCCATATCGAACTTGTGGAACAAAATATCGTAGTGGTTCTGCAATCCAGGTTTTCGGAATCAGCCCGAGAGGTGATTCCTGATAAAGCCCCGGTGCTTCTTCGGGTGTTGGGCGGAGGTGGCCTTCTTTGGCGGTGGCTTCGGAGGGGAGGCCCTTGTGGTCGCCGCGGGCGAGTTCGGGGCGGGTCCAGAGGCCGCGGGTGAAAAGGTCGTGCATCAGGCCCGTCTTGATCTGCTGATGCTTCTCCACCAGCTTCTCCGTCGCCGCTATCACTTCGTCCAAGGTCGTGAGGATGGTGGCGATGCGGCGTTGTTCTTCCGTGTCGTCAGGAAGCTCGATCGAGACACGGCGTAAGTTGGTCGGGTTGATATTTACCTGATGGACACCCGGTGTTGCAAACCTGCGGATCAACAATTGGATCTCAGGGAGATTGAGCCAGCTAACGAGGTATTCCGGATCAAGTTTGTCAGGATCGGGAATCAAGCGCACCAAATAGGATGCAAATGATGCGTCCTCAAGTTCACCGCGCCAAAGGGCTGTTTTGCCAACATGATCGAGGCTGTTGGTTCGGTTGAATAATACGTCGCTCGGACGAAGAGTTAAGGCGAGAGCGAGAGGGTCGGACGATCTTTTGGTATCGCTCACATCGATCCGCCCGTCTCGGAGGTTATTCATCCGCAATACGGGGATCCCGTGCTCACCCTCTTCCAAAGGAACCGAAACACCATATTCAGCGCGCGGAACCACATCCAAGAGCATCTGCATACTCCAACCTTTGGGAAGCTCATCACTCATACCCCAACTCCTTCAGGAAGGTTTTAAGTTTGGCGGCTTCGGCGTCGCGTTTGGCTTCGATGGCTTTGGCGGTGACGGCGTATTTGGCGTGGAGGTTTTCGAGGGTGGCGAGGCAGGCGCGGGAGTCGGCGCGGAGGTAGGCGTCGTAGGTTTCGAACAGAATGCGGCGCAGCAGGGCGAGGATGACCGTCTTGGCGTCGTTCCCATTGATCTTCGATCGGGCGGCGGCGATGAGATCGTCGCGCTTCTTCTCGGTGGCGCGGATGTCGGCTTTAAGTTGCCTGGCCTCGTCTTCTAGAGCCTTGTGGCGGTTGAGCTTTTCCTCGATAGCGGCGGCTTCGGCGGTGTAAGCCTTGAGGTCGGAATCGCGCTTTTCCTTCTTGGCGAGTTTGGCCTGGGCTTTGGTTTCCTTGAGCTTGGCCTTAAGATCCTTCACTTCACTTCCTGGGAGGATGCCGGTGTCGTCGCTGTCTTCGTAGTCTTCCTCATCGGCGGCGGCGAGCAGGGCGGCTAGCTCGGCGATGCGGAGGCGCTTGCTTTCCATTTCCGCTAAAACTTCGGGGAACTGGCTTTGGAGGATTTCATCGTCGGGGATGAGTTCCGCGCCCCAGCCGGAGAAGGCGATGGATTTGAACTCGGGCTTGAAGAACTCGAAGTAGCGGGCGAGAGCGCCGCGGATCTGGTGGTCGGTGAGCAGGGTATCGCCCTTGAAGGTTTTGTCGATGGAGGAAAGCAGCAGGCGGCGGAGCGCATAAACATTGCCCTTTTTCTCACCATCAGCAGCGAGGCCGGAGATGTGCGGGAGGTTTTCATCCCACCACTTGGCAAGAGCCTCATGGAACCCGGCGTGGGCGGAGGCGATGGCGGGATCGCTGGCGACGATCTCGGCGAGGTCGCGGCGGTGGGTGATGGCGGGGATGAAGTCCGAATAGGTGGAGTCGCGCGGGGTGAAGACGGTTTCCCGGAGGCCGGGGTAGTTTGACCAGAAGCGTTGCAGGGAATCGATCTCAGCAAGGGGGACGCCACCGTGGAGGTGGGCGCGCACGTCGTGGGGCTCCGGTGGCGGGGCGTTGTCCACGTAGCGGCGGATGTTGCAGTTCCATTCCTCGGACTCGATCTCGCCGTGGGGGACGAGGCGGGCGTATGCGTCCACGGTTTTTCGCTCGCGGTGGACGTGGACGATTTTCGAGATGTCCTCGGGACGGAGGAAGTTCTGGGCTTTGCCCTCGCGGAACTCACGGTCGGCATTGATGAAAAAGACGTCCTTGCGGTTGGCAGCTTCCTTTTTGTCGAAGACGAGCACGCAGGCGGGGATGCCGGTGCCGTAGAAG
>JBGTDO010000019.1:0-27226 GCA_041748235.1 Akkermansiaceae bacterium
GCTGCAGCGTTTCACCCGCTGGTTCAACCGCACGCACGAGCGCACCGGTACCCTGTGGGAGGAGCGCTTCAAGAGCGTGATCGTGGAGAGCGGGACGGCGGCGCGGACGATGGCGGCGTATATTGATCTCAATCCAGTGCGTGCGGGAATGGTGGAGGATCCGGCGGACTATCGGTGGAGCAGCTATGGAGAGGCGGTGGGCGGCGGACCGAGGGGAAATGGGAAGAAGGCGCGGGAGGGGCTGGTGCGGGCGATCACATCGGATACGAACACGGGTTTTGACGCGAGGGAGTGGAAAGTGGCCTCGAAGAGATACCGGAGGTTGCTGGGGATGGCCCTGGAGCGGAAGAGCCTCAATGCGAAAGTGGAGAACACCGGCAGGGTGAGGGTATCAAAGAACGATGCGGAAGCTTTGGACTCGGGTGACAACCAGACGGTTCTTCCAGAGCTTACGATGGCAGGGATGCTGCGCTGCCGGGTCAGGTATTTCACCGACGGGGCGGTGATCGGGAGCAAGGAGTTTGTAAACGAGGCGTTCGCGGGAGCGCGGGAGAGGTTCACGGAAAGGAGGAAGGACGGGGCGCGGAAGATGCGCGGCAGCGGCGCGGCGGCAACGGGAACTCTGTGGAGCATGCGGGATCTGCGTGTGGGGGTGTGAGCGTGATACGGGTCAGATACGGCCGTGAGATCAAGGGGCTGTCTGAAAGATAGTTGCAGCAAACGAGCCACAGAGGAGGAGGACTGCGTAGGTCTGCCTGAGATCAATGTTTTTGGTCAGGTCTCGCCCGGTCTCGATGAGGGCACCGATGCAGAGGTTTCTGACGGCGCGGAGGGTGCCTTTCGAGCTGCGGGTTACAATAGGCGGGCTTCAATACGAGGAGTCCGTCCCAAGGCACGACGTTCTCCATGGTTTCGAGAGATTTCTCACGTCGTGTCCGCTGGCGTTTGCTCGCGTATTCGAGTTCAGAGAATCCCGCCCGGTTGGTGCTCCATGCCGGAGAGTGAGGAATTGCGTGCGCTCTAGCGATTGTGGTGGTCAAGGTTTCCTAGGGAAGGTTTAAGTGCGTTTTAGATTAGATTCAAGATTCCAAAACGCAAAACGATCCAAGATTCCCGGAAAAATGAAAAAAGTCCTTTGACTGCGGGGGCTGGGGTCCTTCGACCGGACCGGATGTAAGCGCCTTGGGTGAAACCTCCCACCGGAATCGCTGCGGCGAACCCAGCTCCCCGGGAGGAGAGCTTGAATCCGCCGCAGCTCATCCGCTAACCACGGGAATAACGCTGATAGAGCGCGTACCGTGCCATCCTCATATGGCCATACACATTCGTGATCGCCCAGATCGATGCGAAGAGCCGGCTTCATGACCTTCGTTCATGCAGCGGCTTCCGAATGTCCGCTTTACTCCCCCCGTGAGTTTGTCCAACCTCCCGCCCTTCATCATGACCGCCGCCGAGATCCGCCAGTCCTTCCTCGATTTTTTCCGTGAAAAGCAGCATACGATCGTGCCCTCGGCTTCGCTCATGCCGCAATCGCCGGGGCTGCTTTTTACGAATGCGGGCATGAATCCGTTTGTGCCGTATTTCCTCGGCGTGGAGAAAGCCCCTTATGATCCTCCGCGCGCAGCGGACACGCAGAAATGCATCCGCGCGGGCGGCAAGCACAACGACCTCGAGGATGTCGGCTACGACACCTACCACCACACGTTCTTTGAGATGTTGGGGAACTGGTCGTTCGGAAACTACTTTAAGAAGGAAGCAATCCAGTGGGCATGGGAGCTTGTCGTAGAGCGCTGGGGTCTTCCCGCACACCGCCTCTACGCCTCCGTTTATGCTCCGAAAGACGGCGATCCGGGACAGTTCGATCAGGAGGCTTATGACATCTGGGCGGAACTTTTCGCCGCTAAGGGATGCGACCCGGCGGTGCAGATCGTCCATGGCAACGTGAAGGACAATTTCTGGATGATGGGTGAAACCGGCCCCTGCGGTCCCTGCTCGGAGCTTCACGTTGACCTAACTCCCGAAGGGAACCCGGTTACCGGCCGCGATCTGGTCAACAACGATTCTGATCTCTGCATCGAGATCTGGAACCTGGTTTTCATCCAATACAATGCGGAGGCGGACGGCACGTTCCGTGAGCTACCGGCGAAACACGTGGACACGGGGATGGGCTTCGAGCGCGCCTGCTCGATCATCTCCAACACCAAGGGCTTCACGGACTTTTCCAAGAAGCCAAGCAACTACGCCACCGATGTCTTTCAGCCGATCTTCCGCAAGCTGGAGGAGTTGAGCGGGAAAACCTACACCGACATTTATCCGGAACTGGGAGCTGATCGCTCAGCCTTTTCCGAGGAGATGAAAACGGCGATTGCCTTCCGCGTTATTGCGGATCACTTGCGGACGCTCAGCTTCTCAATCGCGGATGGGATCATGCCTGGCAACAACGGGAGGAATTACGTCCTGCGCCGGATCCTGCGAAGGGCTGTTAGATACGGACGCCAGCTTGGGTTCTCCGGTGAAAAGCCATTCTTCGGCGCGCTTGTGGAAACGATTGTTAATGAGATGGGTGGAGTTTTTCCGGAATTGAGGAATCGCCAAGAAGCGGTCCGGCAGACATTGGAGCAGGAGGAGGCGAGTTTCAACCAGACCCTGGACCGGGGGCTAAAGCGCTTCGAAGAAGCGCTGGAGGAGCGTGCCCAGCCTAACGTATCGTCCGGCGCTTCCATTCTTTCCGGCGACACTGCTTTTGAGTTGTATGACACTTTTGGGTTTCCGCTTGATCTGACGGAATTGCTTTGTGCGGAGCGAGGCCTCGCAGTTGATACGACGCGCTTCGATGAACTCATGGAGCACCAGCGGGAGCGGGCGCGGTCGGCGCAGAAGTCGACAGTCGTGCGGGCACTGGATATTTCCACGGAGGCGATCACTGAGTTTGTGGGGTTTGAGCTGGATGAGGTGGAGGCGACGGTGCTGGAGGTTCATCCTCAGGGGGACGCGCAGTTCGTTGTAACTGACAAGACGGTCTTCTATGCTGAAATGGGGGGGCAGGCGGGAGATATTGGATCTCTAGTAGTTGATGATCGAGGCATCCCAGTTCACGGCACGCAGCAGATTGGAAAGGCCCGCGCGCACCTTGTTGATTCTTCCTCTGCCGTGCAGGTGGGGGACAAGGTGACGCTCAAGGTTGACGCGAAGCGTCGTCGCCCGGTCGAAGCCCATCACACGGCCACGCACTTGCTTCACTGGGCTCTGCATGAAGTCGTGTCGAAAGACGCCGCGCAGCAAGGTTCTTCTGTGGACGAGAATCGGCTGCGCTTCGACTTCAACAGCGCTGCCGTGACTCCCGATCAAATCGCTGCGATGGAGGAGAATGTGAACGCCGCCATTTCCGCAGATCATACGGTGTCATGGAAGGAAGTTCCGCATGCATCGATCAAGGACCGCAGTGACATCATGCAGTTTTTCGGCGACAAGTACGGGGACGTCGTGCGCGTTGTGCAGATCGGGGGTGAGCGGGAGGCGCTTGATGGTTATTCGATGGAACTTTGCGGCGGCACGCATGTCCGCAACACGAGCGAAATCGGCCTGTTCAAAATCAAAACGGAAGGCGCGATCGCATCTGGAGTACGCCGAATCGAGGCTGTCTGTGGAGAGGCAGCGTGGGAGCATCTCAACGAGGCGGTGGAGAGATGGGACGCGGCTCTGACAACAGCCCGGGACAAGCTCAAGACCGCGAATGACAAGCTCGTGGAGCTAGGTGAGGAGCCGGTGGCGGTGAATGATTTTCCGCACATCATGGGTGCGATGCTTGTAGAGCGGGCTGATATCTCTCAGATCAACGCGACTTTCGCTCACGGACAGCGGACGCTGGAGGAGACGCAGGCGGCGGCGATCGAGGCGGAGAAGCGAATCAAGAAGCTGCAGTCCTCGCAGGCGGCCAAGCTGGCTGACGAAGCCCTTACCGACCTCATTGCCAAGGGTGAGCCGATTATCGAGAGCTTCGAGGCCGATGCCTCACTGCTTCAGGAGCTTCAGAACGGCTTAAAGAAAAAAGCTTTCGCCGGGCTTGCACTCCTCATCGTGGATGATGGCGAGAAGCTTCATCTTGCCGTTCACTGCGGTCCGGATGCTCTGGCCGCTGGGCACAAGGCCGGGGATATTCTCCGCGACCTCGCGGCCATTGCAGGTGGCAAGGGCGGAGGGAAACCGGATCAAGCACGTGGAGCGGCACCAGACCGTACCAAGCTTGAGGAGATCAAAGCTGCCGCGATAGCGACATTCCGATAGGCACCTCCTATAGTTGGAGATGCTGAATCGAGGCGGCGGATTGCATCCGGCTTGTAGTTCTTTGAATTACGGGGCATGGCGGATGCAATCCGCCGCCACGATGGTCACTCGGCCGCTTTGACCTCGATTCTCGGGAAGACAGGCTGGGGCTTGTTGATCTCGTGGCCGGGGGGGATGAGGCCCCAGCGGAGCTCGTCGAGCTTGAGGGTGGTGAGGGACTGGAGGTTCAGTTGCTCGGCAAGTTTCCCGGCGGCTTCGGGGAGGACGGGAGAAAGGAGGACGGCGCAGTGGGCGACGGATTCGGCCAGGTGGTTGAGGACGGTGGCGAGGCGGTCCTTGCTTTCCAGGTTTTTGTTCAGCTCCCAGGGTTTCATGCGCTCGGCGTATTGGTTGCAGTGGACGACGTGGCGGTTGATCGCTTCGAGGCCCATGGAGATCTCGTGTTTGTCCATTGCGGCGCGGTAGGCGGCGGTGTTGTCGATGAGGGACTGCTGGAGGTCGGTGTCGTCGCTGGTGAGGGGGCCGCCGGGGGAGATGATGCCTTCGGTGAAACGCTGGCTCATGTTGAGCGCGCGGTTGCAGAGGTTTCCGAGTTCGTTGGCGAGCTCGGTGTTGTAGAGCATGACGAGGCGGTCGAGATCGAAATCCGAATCTTTCCCGGTGTGGATATCGCGGACGAGGTAGTAGCGGAGGGCGTCGGTGCCGAAGGTGTCGGCCAGCTGGTCTGGATCGACGATATTACCGAGGGACTTGGACATTTTCTCGCCGCGGATGTTCCACCAGCCGTGGACGAGGAGCTGCGGCATCTTTTGGTCCTCAAAGCCGAGGGCATGGAGCATGGCGAGCCAGTAGATCCCGTGGGCGGGGACCATGATATCCTTGCCGATGATGTGAACGGGGCGGTCGGTCCAGATTTCCTTGAAGGTAGGGAGGGAGGGATCGGGTGTGAAGCCAGCGAAGGAGATGTAGTTGATGAGCGCGTCGAACCAGACGTAGGTGACGAAGTCGTGGTCGAAGGGGATTTCGATGCCCCAGCGGAGGCGTTCCTTGGGGCGGGAGATGCAGAGGTCGGTGCCGGTGTTGCGGTCGAGGGCGTTGAGCAGCTCGATTTTGCGGAAGGCGGGAATGATGGTGTCTGGCGAGTTTTCGAGAAACTGGCGCAGCCAAGGTGTGTGCTCTGAAAGCTTGAAGTAGTAGTTTTCCTCCTCGATCTCGGTGACCTCGCCCCACTCAGGACCGAAGTTCCCGGATTCGTCGCGGTCGCGGTCGGTTAGAAACTGTTCTTGGCGGACGGAGTAGTGGCCTTTGTGGATTTTCTTGTAGATCTGGTCGCGGGCGTGGAGGTCGGTGAGGATGGCGCTGACACAGGCCTTGTGGCGCGGGTCCACCGTTTCGGCCCAGCCGTCATAATGGACGCCGATTTTCTCCCAGAAATCAGAAAACTTTTTGGTGGTGCGCGTGACGAACTCCTCAGGAGAGATGCCTTCTTTTTCTGCCGTCTGCTGAACCTTTTGGCCGTGTTGGTCGACGCCAGTGAGAAAATAGACTTCCTGTCCGGTGAGGCGGCGGTAGCGGGCGATGACATCGGCGAGGACTTTTTCGTAGGCGTGGCCGATGTGAGGAGAGCCGTTGGTGTAATCGATGGCGGTAGTGACGAAGAACATGGTGGAAGAAGTTACAAGTGAGCCGTGATCAGTGAGCAGTGATCAGGTGAAGACGCGTTATTAACGGACAATTTTTCCTCCGAGGGAGAGGATGCGGGAGTTTGCTTTGGCTGCTTCGGCTTCTGGGATGTTGCCGAGGCGGACGTAGATCTGGGAGAGGGCGGTCCAGGCGAGGAGGTCGTTTGGCTGGAGGGAGGTGGCCTGGAGGGAGGCACCGAGGGCTTCTTTGAGCTGGTCGGTTTTTAGAAGGACCATGGAGAGGGCGTGCCAGGAATCGAAGTGATTCGGATCGATCGCGACGCAACGGCGGTAGAGGGCGACGGCTTCGTCAAGCTCGCCTAGGGCGAGGTGGCCACTGGCGTCGTCGAAGAGGGTCTGGAGATCTTCTGGCACGGCTGGTGGTTGTTGAAGTTGAGAGGGATCCGATGGTGGTACGGGATCGGCGAGTGGGGGGAGCTGGAGGCGGGGGCGCTACTTGGCGTTGTAGAGCTGCTCGACCTTCGCCGCGTCGTTTCTGCTATCAAGCCAGGCGGTAAAGGCGGCGATCTGGTTGCGATTGGTGGCCTCTTGGACGGAGGCATCCACGCGTGCTGCGGCACCTTCTTCAGGGACGATCTCGCGGGCCTGGACGTGGACGATGAAAGCGCGATCGGCCTCGATGACGGGCGGAGCAAGAGCGCCGGGGTTTGTGTATTTGGCGGCTTGGAAAAGGTTGGAAGGGAGCGTGGCGGTATCGGCCTGATAGGCGCTAGTGACTGAAGGAAGGGAGACGACCTCGGTGGTGATGTCGGCGGCGGCGACTGCTTCCTGAAAGGTTTTTCCTTCTGCGAGAGCGGCGCTGATCTTGGTGGTAGCTTCTTCTGCAGCTTTTTTGAGAGCGGCGGTCGCTAGCTCTTGGATCAGGCGGGCACGTGCTTCATCGCGTGCTTCGGCGTAGGTCTGAACCCGGCTTTCCTCCACTTCATCGACGCGGGCGATGAGCCACTGGTTATCACCGATGGCGATGGCGGGAGAGATGCGGGAAAATGGATCTGAGGTGACATTGATGCGGAACAACTGGTCTGCGGCGGTGCCCTCGGAGCTGGTGGCGCGGAGCTTGGCGCGGAGTTTCTCGGGAGGATTGCCGAGGGGGAATAGCTCGGTGGTTTCGAGTTCGAAGCCATCCTCCTTGGCAAGATCCTCGAAGGTGCCTTCCTGGCTCTCAAGGCGGTAGAGGAAATCGTCGACGCGCTCGTCGGTAGCGAGCTGAGACTTGCGGTTTGTTTCGGCAAGCTCTGCAGCGCGGGCGGCGTTTTGCTTTTCATGTTCGGCGCGGGCTTCCTCGGTCGCATCTGCTGGGAGGGCTGGGATCTCCGCAGGTTCTTGTGTGGATACCGGGGTGGCGATAAGGTAGGTGAAGCGACGGCGCTCTTCGGTCTTAAAGGCGTCCTGAACGGTCTCCCAGTAGGCTTTGATCTCTTCTTCGGTGGGCTCGATCTTGGCTTCGATCGGATCCATATCGATGCGAGCGACGTTCACGTTGAGACGCTGGTTCTCGATGGCGAGGTCCTTGGCGACAATCTCGCGGTTGGTGGCGAGGCCGGAGCCTAGGATTTCCGCGAGCTTGCGCTGGGCTAGGACGTCGGAAGCGAGTTCGCGGACGTCGCTCTCGGTCAGGCCGAGGCGACCGATCCCGCGTTCGATGAATGTGCGGTATTGTTCCTGGGAGAATGCACCGTCCGGGCTGGTGAAGGCGCGGAGCTGGCGGATGAAGCTGTCGATCTCATCATTGCCGGGATAGATGCCGAACTCTTCCTTGGCATTGCGCAGGAGGATGCGGTTGGTGAAAAAGTTTTCGACCGCCTGTTCCTGGGACTGCGCATCGCCGGAGAGGGTGAAGAGGAAGGTGTATAGCGGGAAGTCTCCGGATTGTGCGAGCATCTGTGTGAGCTCGTAGGGAGCCGCGCCGAGGCTGCGGAACTCGCGGTCGGTGTATTTGCGGCCGTCGATTTTTAGATACGGATTTCCACCCCCCGCAGCGCGCATGGTGCTGGTGTCCATGAAGATGAACCCGATGATGACGAGGACGAAGACGACGACGATGAGTCCGGTGTATTTGCGAATTTGTTCGATCATGGGCAGTGGGTGGGCGGGAGAGTAAAGCGGGTTGCTTCAAACATTAAACCCTAAAGTTTGGAGGGAAGAACAGGGGTTGTTAGGGACTAACCGCGAATGGGCGCGAATGGGCGCGAATTTGGGGTATTGGGTTCGGATGTGGGAAGGCTGTGCGCTGATCAGCTTTGATTTTCCACGTAGGAAGCGTAGGAGACGGAGGTAAGCGTTTGGATTTCGAAATGGTGATTTCGGTCCAAATTCGACGCTCCTCCGTGATAGGAGAGGCCGCAACAGAAGCCGGATTCTCTCGCCGCGAGGCCGCCCCGGGGAAACTAAGGCTCGAGGGCCTGCCAGATGAGGTGGGGACTGGGCGGCGTATGTCCGGGGTCGTGCTTTTCGCCGAGACGGGTGAGGGTGCTGGAGATTGGGTGTTTTTCCGGATCGGTGGTGGCGTTTAGAATGATGAGGGCCTCACCTTCTCCTTGGAGGACAATTGCGCTTTCGCCATCATCGTGGACATCGGACTCGAAGGGGATGATCCAGGCGTGGGCGTGGATTTTTTCATTGTTGAGGATGAGCTGGCGACGGTCGTGGATTTCCACGGGAGAGTCGGTATCAAACTTGGCGACAAAATGAACAGGGCCCGGCTGATCGGCGCGGACGTGGAGGAGGATGCAATCCGCAGCTCCGCTGGCGAGGATGGTGCGAGTGACGGTGGTTCTGCCAAGGCGGTGGGCGGAGGTGATGCTGTTCTCTCCGGCGGGAGCAGCTATGAAAGCGGTAGGCTCCTGGTGCTCGCTGACCCAGTTGATGCTGAGGGTGGCGGTGGCCTCGCTGCCCTTTTCCTTGATCGTCAGAACGGTAAGGGTGGGGGTGTTGACGACCTCGCAGGTGAGGCGGGAAGTGGCGAGGGGGTCGGCGGAGAGGGTGGCAGCTGTTAGGAAGAGAAGCAGGAGCGGGCTTTTCATGATGAAAACATGGCCGATAAAGCGGGAAACGTCCAACACTGCGGGTGGATAGATGCGGCTTGCGGAACGGATTGATAGGCGGTTGGTTGGGGAAATGAATTTGAGATGGCTGAACGCTTTGTTGTGGGGGAATTCGGTGGCGTTGGCTTGGATGTGGGGGTTGGGGCTGTTTTTCAGCGTGCAGATCTCGTTCATGTTCGGGATGGAAGGGTTGCTGATGTTCGCGATCCCGAACGCGCTGGGGCTGATGCTGTTCGGCTGGCTGACTCAGATCGTGGCGAGGCGGCAGCAGGGCGGTCAGGAGTCCCTGGCGATATTCTTTGACCGGTTTGCAAAGCCTTTCCGGCTGATTTTCTATATCTATCAGATCGTGGCGCTGTCGATGACGGTGTTCGCGCTGGTGAAGTACATGTTCGTTCCGTTGTTCGTGCCAATGGAGCTTGGCTCGGGCGCAATGATGGCGCTCTCGATGGGAATGGTGGTGTTTGTGGTGCTCGCGGCGGGCTGTTTGTTTGGCGAGGAATTCGGGATCAGCAAGATCAAGGCGGGACACGCGCTGATGGGCGGGCTGCTGGCGCTGTGCGTGCTGGTGATTCTTTTCAACCTCAGTCCGTTTGAGCTTGGTAGAGGGATTTCTGGCCAGGGAGCGGAGGTAGGCTACGGGCGCGATCGGTTCTGGGGGTATGCGGTACCGCTGGTGGTGGGGCTGCTCGTGGGGCCTTGGCTGGACTTGCAGCATTGGCAGCGGGCGATACAGATACACCGGGAAAAAACGTCAATCCGACTGAGCTATATCTTTGGAGGGCTGATTTTTTTCCTGCTGCTGATGTTCCATGGCTCGCTGGCGATGTGGGTGATGGGCAATGCGCAGGAGGGCTTCGCTGCCGCACGGACCGGCTTGGACGGCTTGACGTACGGGCATGATATTGTGGTGCGGTTTTTCAACAGTGCCTTCGGAGGCAATGCTTACGTGCCGGTGGCCTACTTTGGTTTCCTGATCATCTGTGTGCTGACAACCTTGGACAGCGGCTATGTGGCGCTCAAATGGTTTCTCGGGAGAAACGTCGAGAAGAGTGACAACATGCTGCTCTCAATCATTCCGAAACAGATTGTAGCCTCTCCAATCCCGACGTTTCTGCTGATCGGTGTGGTGACGCTGGTGGGCTTTTTCGCGAGGCTTGAGCTGGAGTATTTCATGGTGTTCTTCGCCTCGTTTTTCGTGGGCTATGCGGCGCTGGCGATCGCACGCTGCTTCGTGCCGAATTCACAGCAGGCGCTGCCCCAAATCCGGATGTTCTCGATGGCCTCCTTGTGTCTGGTGGTGTTCGCCTTCGGTTACCTGGCGAACCAAAACGTGCTGATGTATCTCGGTTCGCTGCTGCCGCTGGTGTATGTGGTGTGGCTGGTGGTGACGACGGATCTGCTGCGGCTGGTGACGGAAAAGGCGGACGAGGTGATGCATGCGGCGGCGGAGCTTCCGGCGATCAAAGCGATCGCTAGACCTGAGCAGCCGGCGGCACGGAGCGAAGTGGCGGCGCCGGTGGGGACGCACGACCTGGCGGGACATTTCGAAGGGAAATGGTTCGTCTATTCGATGATCGCGACCTATGCGGACACGAACTCGGTGGGGAACGTCTATTTCGGCATGTATCCGATGTATGTGGGGAAAACTCGGGAGCTGTTTTTCAATGCGACGATGCCCGATTTTGATTTGAAGACGACGAAGTTCTATATCCTCACGCGCTCGTTCGAGCACAAGTTTGTTAGAGAGACGCGGGAGTTTGACACGATCACAGTGAAGATCAAGGTGGCGGACGCGAACCGGAAGTTCTGCACGCTGGAGCACCAGATCTTTGGTGCGGAAGGGCAGTTGTTAGGAAAAGGAAAGCAGAGCCTGTTGTTCGTTTCATCGAAGGATTACGGGCTGCTGGACATTCCGCCGGAGATCTACACGTCTTTTGTGAAGTATCTGTAAAACCTACTTTGCGGCATCGCGACGACCAGCGGCGTAAGCACCGAAGGCACGCTGGATCTCATCGCGGACGCGGCGGAAGACGGCAAACTGCTCCTCCTCTGTTCCGGTGGCATGGGCGGGATCATCGAATGGCCAGTGGTGACGGTTCATCTGGCCGGGAAAAACGGGACAGGCTTGGTCGGCGTTTCCGCAGACGGTGATGACGGTTTCCACCTCATCTTCGAGAAATTCGTCAAGATGCTTTGAGCGATGATGGCTGATGTCGATGCCGATCTCTGCCATGGCTTTGATGCCGAGCGGATGGACGTAGCCGGCAGGTTTCGAGCCGGCGCTCTCGACCCGGAAGTTGTCGCCGAGAGCTTCGCGGAGGATGCCTTCGGCGAGGTGGGAGCGACAGGAGTTGCCGGTGCAGAGGATGAGGATTGCGGGTGGTTTCATGAAGAGAAGAATGAGATGACGTCAACGTTCGATGTTCAGGGTTCGATGTTCGATGTTGTCTAGGGGTGGGACCACGGAAAACACGGAAGGCACGGAAAGAAGAGAGGAGATGGATCGGTTGGTGATACTTCGTGAGATAAATGATTTCCGGTTTCGAAAAGTTCTAACAGCCGCCGGGGCCGCAGCAGGAGGATTTTCCGGAGATCGGGGCGAGGCGGAAGTCGGGCATCTGGAGGCCGCAGAGCTCGGGGGCGAGGCATTCGGTGTGCTTGTTGGCGATTTTCAGGATGACGGCATCGTCGGTGACGTCGTGGCTGCTGATCGTGTATTGTGAAATAACACGGTCCTCGTATTCCAGCTCCACCGGAACGGAATCATCGGGGAACACAGAGACCGCCTTTTGCAAAATGGCGGCCATTTTGCCAGTTTCGATGCGGTGATCGTAATCGTGGCCGACCCAGATTTGGAGCTGGCAGGTGCGGTTTTCGCGGAGCGTGCCGCCACAATCTAGGAAGGTCTTGTGGACATGGCCAACTTCGGTGACGTGGAAGGAAAGCGGGACGGCGTCGCCGCCGGGGAGGACGATGCGGAAGTGGCGCTCGGAGTAGGTGGAGAGCAAGGATTTGAGTTCGGAAAGGGTCATGGCTGGATGGTGTAGTGCTTGGAGTCTTGCGAGAGTCTGACGGGGCCGGGGCAGCAGCTTGACTCGCGTCTGGCGAGGCGGGCCTCGGCTTTTTCGAGGTCGGTGGAGTGATCTTCGGGCGAGGGAAAGGATTTAACTACTGCGTTGAGAAGAGGAAGGAAGCGGCGCTCGATGCGGAAGTAAGTCCATTTCCCGCATTGTTCGCTTTCGAGCATCGCGGCCTTGCGGATGATCTGGACGTGGCTGGAAACGGACGATTGGGGCATCCCGAGAATGTCAGCCAGCTCGCAGACGCAAAGAGCGCGATCCATCACCAGGCGGATGATGCGCCAGCGCGTCACATCGGCAAGAACCCGGAAAACGGTGGCGGAAGAAGTCATGACGGAACTGATCGTAACGATAACTTCCGTTGTGTAAAGAGGAGATCTGGCTGACGAGCTGGGGCACGGCGCTTCCGGGGCTTTAACCACTTTACAACCAGGGGAAGGGATGTTCTGAATCCACGCACTTTTTCAAACCACAGCCATGTCACTTACCATCAAGCCAAAGTCCGAATGCGCCTTCGATCAGATCTCACTTGGGGAGGTCATGCTCCGCCTCGATCCGGGCGAAGGCAGGATTCGGACGGCGCGTCAGTTCACGGCGTGGGAAGGCGGCGGTGAATATAATACGTCCCGCGGCTTGAGGAAGTGCTTTGGATACAAGACTGCGGTGGTGACCGCCTTCGTGGACAACGAGGTGGGGCATCTGATTGAGGATTTCATCATGCAGGGCGGCGTGGCGACGGATTTCATCCAGTGGCGTGATGATGACGGGATCGGGCGCTCTGTGAGGAACGGCCTGAATTTTACAGAACGTGGCTTTGGTGTGCGGGGCGCGGTTGGCAATCCTGACCGAGGAAACACGGCGGCTTCGCAACTGAAGCCAGGCGACGTCGATTGGGACCACATTTTTGGAAAACTAGGCGTGCGCTGGTTTCACACGGGTGGGATTTACGCGGCTCTCTCCGAGTCTGCCGCAGAGCTGACGGTTGAGGCGGTGAAGGCGGCCAAAAAACACGGGACTGTGGTTTCCTACGATTTGAATTACCGCCCGTCTTTGTGGAAGACCATCGGCGGCCTAGACAAGGCGCGGGAGGTGAATCGCGAGATCGCCAAGTATGTGGATGTGATGATTGGTAATGAGGAAGATTTCACGGCGTCGCTGGGCTTTGAAGTCGAGGGTGTAGATCACAATATTTCCGCGATCGAGACGGGTGCGTTCAAGCGCATGATCGAGACGGCGGTTAAAGAGTTCCCTAATTTCAAAGTCGCGGCAACAACTCTGCGTGGTGTGATCACGGCCACAGTCAACGACTGGTCGGCGATTCTCTGGCATGATGGCAAGTTCCACGAAAGCAGGAAATACGACGGGCTGGAAATCCTCGATCGCGTGGGCGGGGGGGACAGCTTTGCTTCCGGTGTGCAATTCGGCTTTATGGAATTCAACGACGCTCAGAAGGCGGTTGAATACGGGGCTGCTCACGGTGCTCTGGCCTCCACCACGCCCGGCGACACCTCGATGGCGACGCGCAAGGAAGTGGAGAAGCAGATCTCCGGCGGTGGCGCGCGGGTGGTTAGGTAAGCATCAGTTCATCGACTCAGTAGTGGTCCTGGCTGCAGTGGGGTAAGTCCTTGATTTTTCTACTTCGTGTTTCTATTGGTGTATACACGAAATATGAAGACGATCACCTTGGATGAGGCTGCTTATGAGCGGCTGAAGGCTTGGAAGAAGGGCTCTCGGGAGTCGTTTTCAAGTGTTGTAAAACGCGTGATTCCGGAGCCTGGAACCCTTGGCGCCTTCCTGAGCCACGTGCAGGCGGAAGGGCCGGGTGACGAGGAAAAGGATGGTCTGTTGGAGAAGGCAATCGAGGAGAGATCGCAGGCGAGTTCCGCAGCGTCGGACAGAACGACCTTTGGATCGCGGCGGTTGCGGTGAGCCACAAGCTTCCGTTAGTGACCAGAAACGAACGGCATTTTCAGGGAATTGAAGGCCTGGTGCTTGAAGTCGTTGAGTGAAAAGAGGTGGCGGTTCCTTGCTAGACTCGCACGAGCCGATGGGGCAGCTTCTCGCCGTGCCGGAGCCAGTGGAAGAAATCATCAAGCCGCCAAATTTTCGTCAGGACCTAGGGGTGCTGATGAAGGTGCGGCTGAATTTTTTCGTGCTGGTGACGACGTTTTTCGGCTATCTGCTCGCGCGAAAAGGGCTGCCGATGGAGTGGGCGACCCTGGTGCACACTGTCATCGGGACGGCGGCGGCGGCTTTTGGCTCTGCGGCTTTCAACCAGCTGATGGAGATCGATCTGGACGCACGGATGAAGCGGACGGCAGACCGTCCGCTGCCATCGCGGCGGATGAATCCGATCATGGCTTTTGGGGTGGGGTGGATTTTGGCGGCGGTGGGGATTATTCATCTCGCTGCTATGGTGGATCCGGCGGCGGCCTATTTGACTGCGGCGACGGTGGCAATTTACGTGTTCGTTTACACGCCGATGAAGCGCATGAGCTCGGCGAATACTTTGATCGGAGCGATACCTGGGGCGATACCGCCGGTGATCGGATGGGTCGGGGGTGGGGGTGGCCTGGCGGATCCGGAGGCGTTGTTTTTATTCGGAATTTTGTTTTTCTGGCAGCTGCCGCATTTCGTGGCGATCAACTGGCTCTGCCGCCAAGAATACGAGGATGCCGGCTACAAGATGTGGTCCAACGGTGACGTCAGCGGCAGGCGCAGCGGGATATTGTGTGCGGTGTTCGCGTTGGTGCTTGCGGTTTTTTCCCTGCTGCCTGGCATCTTTGGCTTTACCAGCGTGTTGTGGTTGATAGGCGGGCCGATCTTCGGTCTGGCGATCATGGCGCTGGCGATCCGGTTTACCCAAGATGGCGAGAGGGCTTCATGCAGGCGCTTGTTTTTCTCGACCTTGATTTATCTGCCTGTGGCGCTGACGGTGTTGCTGGTTTCTTGGAGACGCTGAGGCGATTTTAACGGTGGAAAAAGTTCGCAAATTGTGAAGGCAGGCGTGATTCTATTCTCACAACCCGTTTATGAAAATTACCCGCTTCTTCGCCGCAGCCGCCCTCTGTTTCAGTTTTCTTCCCGCCGCGGCGGAAGAGAAAGTTGATGAATCCGCCTTCAAGCCTTTGTTCGATGGGAAGACGCTCGATGGCTGGAAAAATCCTTATAAGCATGGTGAGGCGAAAGTCGTGGATGGAGAAATCCATCTGACGGGAGAACAGAAGTTTTTCTTGGTGACGGAGAAAACTTACGACGATTTTATTTTTGAAGGAGAAGTTCTTCTTCCAAAGGGCCAGGCGAACAGCGGCTTTGTCTTCCGTGCCAATGTCGAGCCTGGCAAGGTCTACGGCTATCAGGCCGAGGTGGATGGTAATGCGAATCGGAAGTGGTCCGGTGGGCTTTATGATGAAGGCCGCAGGCTGTGGTTCATCAGCCCGATCAAAGGCAACAAAGAGAGCGTGGAAGCTTTCAATGAGCGCGCTGGCGATACTTTCAAGCGCAACGACTGGAATACCTACCGAATCACATGCAAAGGCGATAGCATCAAGATTGAGGTCAACGGAGTGGTGACGACGGATGTGGAAGATGCAGAGGACGCCAGCGGCGCGATCGGGATCCAGCATCACGGCGAAAAAGATCAGACATACAAGTTCCGTAACCTGCGGATCCAGGAACTCGACTGAGTTGAGTTCGGCCGATGTCGATCAGCGCGGAATTAATCAGGGCTGGAGAGCTGCTGGCGGACGAGCTGCGGCCGCTCCGTTTTTCGCAGCCCGTGACCCACACCTACCTCACCCTTGATCACGCGGGCGAGGGCTATGCGCAGTATCTGGAAAAGTTTGTCAGAGGCCGCAAGCGGGTGCTGTTTATCGGGATGAATCCCGGGCCGTATGGGATGGTTCAGACGGGAGTTCCTTTCGGTGAAGTGGGTGCGGTGAGGGACTGGATGGGCTTGAATCCGCGGATCGGGGTTCCATTGAACGAACATCCTCGGCGGCGGGTGCAGGGGATGGACTGCCCTAAGTCCGAGGTTAGTGGCAAGAGGCTGTGGGGGCTTTTCGCAGAGAAATTCCCTCATGCTCCGGATTTTTTCCAGTCGCATGTGGTCGTTAATTTCTGCCCTTTGGTTTGGATGAAAGACACGGGTGCAAACCTCACCCCGGATAAGTTGCGGGCGGCTGAGATGGTGCCTGTCGATGCGGCCTGTCAGAAGCACCTGAGGCGCGTGCTTGAACTTCTGGAGCCGGAATTTTTGATCGGAGTCGGGGCTTATGCGGAGAAGCAGCTGACTCTGGCCAGCGAGGCGCTGGGGTTGTCGGCGGAGGTTGGGAAAATCCTTCATCCCTCGCCCGCTTCACCTGCCGCTAACCGGGGCTGGGGCGAAGCAGCCGAGAGGCAGCTGAAAGAGCTGGGCGTCTGGTGAGTGGCTCTTCCGCTGGAAACGAACAGCGCCAGCGCGAAGGGGATGGCGAGGAGGGATCGCTTGCTGAAGGAGCCGATAAGAGATGCGAAATCGACGGGATCCGCTTTGTCGGCGTTCAGAATGGCCACTTTTTGGAGGGAAAAAATTTCTGAGATGCCTTTTTTGGAGAGTTCGAGCATGGCGTTCATTTGCTCTTGGCTGAATACGGCTTCTTCGCCGGAGCCCTGCACTTCCACGAACTCCAAGGACTCGGTCATCACGATGTTGAAGTCCACGGTCGCGCCCTTGTCCTCAAGGTAGTTCAGATCGAGAACAGGCACGTCGGCGCAGACTCCGGCCGAGACTGCGGCGACGAGTTTTTTCAGGGGGAAATCTTTGATTTTCCCCTCCGCGAGGAGGCGGTTGAAGGCGATCGCGCAGGCGACGCAGGCACCGGTTACGGAGGCGGTGCGGGTGCCGCCATCGGCTTGGAGGACATCGCAATCGATCCAGACTGTGCGCTGTCCAATTTTTGAGAGATCTACGACGGCGCGCATTGAGCGGCCGATGAGGCGCTGGATTTCGGAGGAGCGGCCGTCGAGTTTTCCCCGCGAGATATCGCGTTGTTTGCGGTCGTGGGTGGAGTAGGGGAGCATCGAGTATTCGGCGGTGAGCCAGCCGCCGGGGAGGCGCTGGTGTCGCATCCAGCCGGGGACGCCTTCCTCGACCGTCACGGAGCAGATCACCCGGGTCTCGCCAAAGCAGACGAGAACCGAGCCGGTGGCGTTTTTCGCGACATTCGGATGGAAGGAAATCGGTCGTAGCTGGTCGTGGGTGCGGTCGTCGGAACGGATCATGGCGGACCATTGAACATCGGGCGGCTAAGGTCCAACCCGGATCTGGGAAAAGTGGAGCAAAGGCATCCTGCCTTTGTAATTCCTCCACGCCGCCCGAATTGATGGCTGGGCCTGAAGCTATCTGGGCAAAGGCTGGAAGCCTTTGCTCCCTTTTTGAAAATGGGCATTGTTGAAACGCAATGGCCTTGGATAGGGTGCGGGTAGGGATGACGGATATCGGCTTTTTGGAGAACATGGGGATTATCGCGGTGTGCGCCGCGGTTCTTGTGGCGCTGGGGCGAGCGATCCGGATGCCGGCGATCGTGGTGTATTTGCTGTGCGGGGTTTTGATCGGGCCGGTGCTGGGGTGGGTCCGGATGGGTGAGGGACTGGAGCTGGTTTCGGAGACGGGGATCGCGTTATTGTTGTTCCTAGTGGGGCTGGAGCTGAGCTTTGAGAAAATCAAGGATGTCGGAAAGGTGGCGATCTATGCCGGACTGGGGCAGGTGGTGATTACTGCGGGTGGGGGCTACGGGCTGTGCTGGCTGCTGGATTTCAGTGTGATGGAGGCGGTGTTCTTGGCCACGGGCCTGACGTTCAGCAGCACGGTTGTGGTGGTGAAGCTGCTGGATGAAAAGGGGGAGCTGAACAGCCTCTACGGGCGGATCGCGGTGGGGATCTTTCTCGTGCAGGACATGGTGGTCATACTGATACTGACGTTTTTGGCGGGGATGTCCGGTGCGGAAGGGGAAGGGGTGAACGCGGGTGCCGTGACCATGGGGCTGGTGAAAGCCTTCGCTGGGATGGCAGTGCTTCTGGTGCTTTCATTGCTGGCCTCGAAATATCTGCTGCCACGCCCTTTCAAATGGGCCGCGCGGTCGCCGGAAATGTTGTTGATCTGGGCGCTTTCGTGGTGTTTCCTACTGGTTTTTGCGGCGCATGAGTTCGGATTGTCTCTGGAGGTTGGAGCGTTTCTTGCGGGGCTGAGCCTGGCGCAGTTGCCCTACAATGAAGACCTGCGGCGGAGGGTACATCCGCTGATGAATTTGTTTATCGCCGTCTTTTTTGTGACTCTGGGAGTGAGGGTGGATGCGACCGGGGCGATGGCGAACATTTTTCCGACCGTCGTGCTTTCGGTGTTCGTGCTGATCGGAAATCCGCTGATTTTCATCGGGATTATCGGGATGATGGGCTACGGGCGGAAAACGGCGTTTCTGACAAGCGTGACCGTGGCGCAGATCAGCGAGTTTTCGTTCATATTCGCAGGGGTAGGATTAAGCAAGGGGCTGATCGATGAGAAGATCCTCTCGATCACCGCGATGGTCGGCGTGGCGACGATTGCGATCTCTTCCTACATGATCATTTACAACCACCAGCTCTACGCGTGGCTGCTGAGGCTTGGTTGGCTGCGTTTCAAATTTCTTGATACCAAAGCGGCGGGCGAGAAAGCGATCCGGCATGCGGGTGGAGATCTGAAAGGCCATGTGGTCGTGGTTGGTATGAACACGTTGGGTCGTGATCTGGTGAAACGGCTGGCGGCGAAGGGCGAGAAAGTCGTGGCGGTGGACACGGATCCGGAAAAACTGGAAGGCTTGCCGGGACGGACGTTGCTGGGAAGCGTCGCCTACCTCACCGTGCTGGAGGAATCGGGTTACGAGCGGGCGAAGCTGCTGGTCTCCGCGTTGCAGATCGAGGAAACCAACGACCTCATCGCATACCGCTGCAAGGCAGCGGGAGTGCCCTGCGCGATCCACGTGGTGGATCTCTCCGTGGTGGACAATCTTTTGGATCTGGAGGTGGACTATCTGATGATTTCCAAGGTGGACGGAGTGAAGGCGCAGTTGAAGTTGCTGGAGAAAATGGAGGTGCTGAAATGAACGCATTCGCGTTGTTGCTGGGCGTCGCGGCGGTGGCCTACTGGGTGGCGCGATATTTTAAACTGCCTTCGATTCCGGTGCTGATCGGCGGCGGGATGTGCCTTGCGGTCGCGGGGCTGGTGCCGAAGGAATACGGCCTTGGAACCGCTGGCGGCGAAGGTGCCCAGAGCATGCTGGAGCTAGGGCTGGTTTTCCTGGTGTTCGCATCGGGCGTGGAGCTGAACCCGCGGCGCTTCAGGAAATTTGGCAAAGCGGTGGCGTGGGTGGCGGGGGTGCAGTTCTCGCTCGCGATGAGCGTCGGTTACCTCTGCGCGAAAGTGATGGGGATGGGCACCCTGGAGGCCGTTTACATGGGGGGTGGCCTAGCGGCGAGTTCGACCCTGGTGGTGCTGCGGCATTTGCAGACGCGCAGGGCAATGTTCGAGCCCTACGGCCGGGTGGTGACGGGTGTTCTGTTGCTTCAGGATGTGGCCCTGGTGGTGCTGATCGTGGTGCTGGCGCGGGTGGATGGGGGCCTGTTTCACGTCGGCGAGGGGCTGTGGCGGGTGGGGGTGATCGGCGGAATCGCGTGGGTGGCGCAGAAATTTGTGGTGCCGGCGCTGGTGTTCCGTTTCAAGCCGGATGAGGAAAATTTGCTGCTGTGGCTGGTGGCGGTGCTGCTGGGATTTGTCGGGCTGGCGGCGTGGTTGCAGCTGCCACTGATCGCCGGGGCTTTTGCTGGAGGTTTTGTGTTTTCTGCGTTTCCGCTGAACGGGCTGGTGAGGGGGCAGCTCTCCTCGCTGGTCGATTTCTTCCAAGCGATGTTCTTTGTCGGGCTCGGGGCGCTGCTGGGGGTGCCGGATGGTGAGCTGTGGCTGCAGGCGGGTCTGTATTCGCTAGTGGTGATTGCTGCGACGCCTCCGCTCGTGGCACTGGTGGCGGAATGGCGCGGTTTGAACGCGCGGGCAGGTATCGAAGCGGGTCTGCTCTTGGCGCAGACAAGCGAGTATTCGCTGCTGCTGGGCCTGACGGGAGTTATGACCGGTCATGTGACGCCCGAAACTTTCTCCATACTTGCCCTGACAACAGTGATTACGATGACGCTCACTCCGATTCTAGGTCGAGAGGAGGTGGCGAATTTCCTGCTGCCGCTGCATCCGCTGAGGAAAAAGAAGACTGTCGTGGTGGATTCACCAGAAGGCCACGTGTTGATTCTTGGCTTTGGCTCTGCGGGGATGTGGACGCTCAAGCCTCTTCAAGCGCAGGGGGAGAATGTCCTGGTGGTGGACGATGACGCTGTGGTTTGCCGCGCTCTCGCCGCGAAAAATGTGCAGGTGTTGCGGGGTGATGGAGCGGAGGAGGCGGTTCTAGAGAAGGCCGGGGCGGCCAAGGCAAAACTGGTCATCGCATCGATGCGACGGGTGGGGGACGCTCTGATTGTTTTGAAACAGGTCAAAGGTGTGCCGGTGATTGTCCGGGTTTTCGAGGAGGAGGACGCGGTGAGGATTCGGGATGCGGGCGGGATTCCGGTGATGAATTCGGAAGCCGCAGCGGACACCTTCATGGATTGGCTGGAGGCGAACGACCGGGTGAAAGCCTAAGAGGGTTCAAAACTCCGCCACGCTCCGGGCAGTAGATCTTTTGGAAGCGTGAACGGGCCGATGGCTTCGCGGTGGAGGGTGGTGACGCGGATGCCGAAGCGTAGAAACATGCGTTTGATCTGGTGGTGCTTGCCCTCGAAAATCGTGAGACGGCAGGTGTCTGGGGCAAGCATTTTTACGACGGCGGGATGGGTACGGATCTTTTCCTTATCGAAGGACATGCCGGCGCGGAACTTGAGGATGGCTTCTTCGGGTATGGCTTGCTCGGTGGTAACGAGGTAGCGCTTGGGGATTTTGTTTGAGGGGTTTGTTAGAGATTCGGAAAAGCGGCTGTCGTTGGTGAGGATAACGAGTCCGGTGGTGAAGCGGTCGAGGCGGCCTGCGAGGTGGAGTTCTGGGGCGTAATCGGTGACGATGAGGTCAATGACCGTGCGGTGCAGCGGATCTGTGGTGGCGCTGAGGATGCCGGCGGGCTTGTTCAGGAGAAGATAGCGGGGCGTGCGAGACTGAAGCACCTCGCCCCCGGCGACGAGGTGGTCGAACGCTCCCAAGGTAATGCTTCCATCTATGGCGGGGGCGTGGTTGAGCATGACAAGGCGATTCTCAAGCAGGGCCTTGGCATGGCGTTTGCCGAGGCCGGTTCTCTTGGCGATGAAATCCTGGATGCGCATGGCTGGGCTGTTTGTAGCCTCGGGCTGTTGGAATGGAAAAGGTAAACCTCGGGAGGACGGTGCCCGCCGGGGCTCCCGTGGACTTCTCTTCCCAGCGCTTCCTGCGGAGGAGGGGACCCCGTTTCACTGCACATGGCGACTCGCAGCCACAAAGGCTTCTGGCGGATGAGCCAAACTGAATACCGCAGAGCGGGATGGACAGGAGCGAACGCGACGGCCCCGAAGGGGTGTGAGCCGTGGGGCGGCGAGCATCAAATTGTGCGATTCGCACTGAACCGTTGGCTAGAGGAACAAGGATTTCCCGACATGCAAGCCATCTGGATCGTTCCTCACTACGGGCCACAGGCCCGAGTCTGATTGGAACCGCCGTGTAAGGAGACGTACGCACGGTGGTGTGGGACCGGGAGCTAATCACTCCCCGCGACCCGATTCGGCAATTTCTTTATCGGCATGCGTGTGGAAAGTAATAAGAAAATCGACACAAGAAAACGGAAACCACACGCGCTTCGAATCTGAGATCTCGTAATCCGAATAGTCGGAATTCTCGACAAATTGTTCAGCTTCCTTTCTTGCTCTGTTCTCGGCAGTATTCACGCTGGCGAAACCACCAGTGTAGACTCTCAGGGAATAGACATCTAAGCGATCTGTCGCTTGAAAGATTTTGCCGTATAATGCAGTGGATCTAAGAATGTTCATTTTCTGCCGAATACGGAGCGCGTGCACCACTACCAGCGGCGGCGAGCGTCGATCACGGGGTTAGGGTTTGAGCTGCGGAAAAGCATCGAAACAAGACGGCTGGTAGGTGTTGTCATGACGCGGCTTGTTGGGCTTTCTTATCATGCCGTATCAATAGACGATCTAGGACAACCCCCAAAGCTCCCCCTATCACAATCGGAACCAAGGCGTAAATCGGAATAAAGAGAAGCGCGATGGCTGCTTGTGCATCTGCTGACAAGTCCAGAGTGTGGTGAGCCCATCCTAGAAATGCGAAACCGAATACACATGGAATAAGCAGTGGTCCAGGTCTTCTGAGAATAAAGCTCAGCAGAATGATGCTGCCCCACGCGATCGCATTGAAAGCACTGAAGAAGAGCAATCCACCAAAGCTGACATCAGTATATTGCGCGACCCAAGTTCTCCCGAGCGGCAGGCGCACGAGGTAGGGAAGCAGAATTCCTGTGATGGCTATGATGATGCGAATTGTATTCACGATCTTAGATTCTGGCCCAACGTAAAAGGAATGGCGCGCCGACGCAAATCTCAAAATCAAACAGGTGACTTCCTCGGCGTCGCCATATCCGGCTTGTGTGTGCCCAGCATGGGCACGTTGTAAACGGGGTCAAGTCCCTTGTAGAAATACCAGAACATGAAAATGAAAGAAACTACTACCAGAGGCCAAGCGCGGAAGGGCGACCGACCGCGTGAAGGAAGGCTATGGGAATGACCTGGCCGCACTAGCGGGCCTTCACCGAATGCGAAGCCACACCTCATGGACGGAGCGCAGCGTAGTCAAAACTGCGAGCTGATGGACAAGAACCGAATAGAAGGCCGACACGGCGCGATGAGCTGGCACAACACAGCGAAATCGTCTGGTATGCCTGTGTAGGTAAATTCGGCGGCAATACGGGGAGCCGCCATAGCGGCGACATCCTCTGGCGAAGCCGTGACTGGGATGTCAGCCACTCACTCTCGCCTCAAAATCGGTATTATGTCCGTCCCCTTGTTTTTTCGTCCCCCTTGTTTTTATTCGTTAGAATAGGTCTGAGTGTGTGCCGGTACGTCCAAGCGTCAAGATGTCTTGCGTGACCTTGTAGATCAAAATCCAATCGGGTTCTATGTGGCAATCGCGCCATCCTAACCAATTGCCTGAGAGAGAATGATCGCCGCATCGTTCCGGCAAAGCCTCTCCAGCGATGAGTAGATTTAAAATGACCTTTAGCTTGTCCAAGTCTTTGCCCCGCTTCTTCAGCTTCTTAACGTCTCGCTTAAATAAGTTGGGCTGAACCAATCTCATCATTCCCACGATGCGTAAAGTTCTTCCGTGCTGTCGAACGTCTCGACATCTTCCCCGTTGTCAGCCATGGAAAGCACCCGCGCCGTCTCTGCATTCGGTGTCCTTAGCTCCACCGGGAACTCTCCTCGCATGGCAATTTGACGATACAGCAAGCGTATCGCCTCCGTCGGCGTCAGTCCGATGGCTTTAAGAATGCGCTCGGTTGCAGCCTTAGTGGCGGGATCGATTCGAGCGTGGATGACTGCGGTCTGAGACATGAATTGAGTGTATCACGTGTGCGACACAGCGCAAGGATTTCATTTCTTTGCCTAGCGTCACTCCGGCGCTTGTCCAGAAGCACTTTGTTGGCGTGCTTGCGCTCCCATCCGGTGATCTCGATGAACTCGTCTAGGAGCTTGCCACGGGCCGTGCATACCTAGCGCGCATCTTTTTTGTTTATTCTTCCGTGCTTTTTTCACTCATGGCCGTGGCTGGCGCTATGGTGTCTCTCTTTGTAAGCCAAACCCACCACCGACTAAACAAATATCATTGCCACACAGGGTGTTTTATACAGCCTAAGGGAAATGAAAAACCTTTCCATACTATTGGCGACGATCGTCCTCGGTGCTTTCACCACAGCGCACGGAAAAGAAATGCTCGGTGCGGAAGCCCTGATGAAACGAATGCAAGCGGATCTTTCCGGAGGCGCGGATGCGGGCGATCCCATGTCGAAGTTCCGAAAAGCCTACAAGTCCATGGAATCCGGGGAGCAGGAAGCCACCCCGGAAAAATGGCTGGAATTGTTCGATACCTTTCTCGAAATCCCGAAAAATCAGAGAAACCGTCAGAACTATGGAAGTGACAACTTGCAGTTTGCAGGCCTCTTCAAAGTCCTGCCACCTAGCGCGGCATGGCCGGAGCTTCGGGCACTGATCGACAAAAGGCCGGAGGGCGAGTTGCGCACCGCTTGCCTGAAGCTGCTTTTCGATGTCCTCGCGACCACGGACGGGGATATCGCCGCTAGCCTCGAAACATTTCAGAAATCCTACCAGAGGATCGCGGATGGCGAGACGTCTACGAACCTCGACTACTATATGGAATCGATGCTGAAAAGGGTTCGCAGGGCGGATGCGAACACGGCCAGGGATTTAGTAAAAATGCTGGATTCTGTGGGACCCGGTGCCGATCCGTTCAATGGCTATCTCGAAGTTCCAGATTTATCGAAGGTTCCCAAGGAAGAAGCGAAAAATCTCTTGCTCAGGATTCTCGACTACCACGGGAAGGTCAGTTTCGAGAACGACTTGGACGCGGCACGCATGGCGGCGGTGATCCTAGAGAATCCCGACAAGCTCAAGGCTCCCATGTGGGAGCTTGTGAAAACAAAAGAGGATGTTGCTTTGTTCGAGCTGTTTCTCACCAAGCCGGACAAAGAGCGGGACGTTTGGAATAAATCCGAGGCGAAACAGATATATATCGTGGGATTGCTTGCGGCAGGGCGGTTGGAAGATGCGCAGGCTTATCTTCTGAAACTCCGGGCAACCAAGGGTGAGGAAAATATCAGCCTAAATTCGTCTTTGGTTGATGAACTTTCCAGCGGTCAGAAGCCGGAAGATCTTTTCGTACTCTTCAAAGACCTGCTGACAAAGGATCCCGGAATGGATGTATGGCCGGTGTATCTGGATCTCGCGGCAAGATCAGGAAAAACGGAAGAAGCGCTGGCGTTTCTCAAAGCAGCCCTCGGGAACGAGGGAGATGCGGCGGTTTCACAGGATGTGCGGGAGAGCTATTCCAAGGCTTTACTAGAAAGTGGCAAGACGGACGCTGCTATCGCATTTTTACGCGGAGAGGTCGCCCGTTACAGCGCAATGGATGCTCCGACCGAACAAGAAGCGAAGGCGTTTCTCAACAGCAGCCTTCGCCTGATCCGCATCGGGACGCTTTTGGGAAAGAATGATCTGGTGGAAGAAGGTTTTGCCAACGCGGACAAGGCGGTTCCGTTGGAACGTAAGTTCTCGAGCTACCACAACGGCGTTGACGGCGGGTATTTCGACCTGCTTCTAGAACACGGAAAATTCGCAGAAGCCGAAGAAGCAGTCGCCGAGGAACTGGTTTTAAAATCAAAGACTGAGGATCAGAATCGCCGCGATCGGAAAACCGAAATGACCCAACTGGTTTATGTGTATTCGAAGGCCGGGCACCATGCGGATGTGATAAAACTGCTGGACGAAGGCACGATGTGGGATGCGGGAGATCTTTCCGAGATCAACAACGGAAGCATCGGCGACACCAGCCTGTACACGATCGCCGCAGAGGCGATGCTACAAACCGGCCAGACGGAAAAAGCGCTATCCATCGTCAAGCGCACCTTAGCCAAAAATCCCGGTAACGACCGGGCCTACGCGATCCTCCTGAAAATCGGAGCCGATGGCACACTGGATCTCCTCGATCAGCTCGCCGCAGCGAATCCCTTCCAGGAAAGGCCGCTGATCTGGAAAGCGCAAATCCTGGCGGATCAGGGAAAACTTGAGGAAGCTGAGAAAACCGTGATGGCCGGAATCGGGATCGACCCTAGCGATGGCGAGCAAGGCAGCGGGGACCGCATGAGGGCGTATGAGATTCTCGCCGACATCCTCGAGAAACGCGGAGACGGCAAAAAGTCCGATTTCATGCGGGGCGTAGTCAAGGCGATCAGGATCTCCGAGAAGGCGGACAGATGGTGGTCCGCCGGTATGACTGGCCAGGCCCTAGCCCTGTATGAGGAAGCTCTCAAAGAATTTGCGGACGCGTATTGCATCCAGTCACGCCTTGCCCTGCGTTATAGCGATCTGGGAAATTTCGAAAAAGCCGCCGAGCACTACCAGCGTGCTTTCGAGCTGATGCCCAGCAGTTTCGGTCGCGTAGAGAGCCATTGTTTCGGCTGCGAGGGAGCGTTCTCCGGGGAAATCGCCCAACAGATCGCGGAGCAGACGTTCGAGGAGCTTGCCGAGAAGACTCCCGACAATCCGCAGGTATTCTACCTGCTCGGGTACCTTCGGGAGTCCCAGGGAAAAGAAGCCGATGCCGCCGTGCAATACGCCAAGGCTGTAGAACTCGATCCTCTCTACATCAACGCGTGGAAGAAGCTCCAAGCTGTGGCCGAGGCAGCGAAATTACCGGCGGAAAAGGTCGATGACATCTCATTGAATATCTACCGGCTCGACCCGAAAGCGGGCACTCTTTCCAAGATGAAAAATCTCGGCAAGCTCTGGGATACGGTGCTGGCGGTCGATGCGAAGTTGGCACCCGAAGAAACCGGCCCCCTTTACCCGCTGCCGGAGTCAAAAAGCGCATCCGAACAGGACCGATATCACGATAGTGAGGACAGCCGTCAACCCCGCAATCAACTCGCCGCCAACAACCTCTTCCAGTCCGTGATCAGACTCGTTGAAAACTCACTGTAACCAAGAGTGTAGCTGCCGCGTCTCGCGACTCCTGCATGACTATTACCCCGCCTTCGAGTTTATCCCCATTCAATCCCTCATCCGCGAGAGCACCAGCAGGAACAGTATGCCGCCCTGGAGACTCCTGAGCCTTCGTCCATTCTTCCCTCAGTATCATCCTTCAACCTGAAAAGTAAGCGGGGTAAACTCGACCCCTGGCTCTGTTCAGGCGACGCGGCTCTTGCGCCTGCGGGCTTCGGCGATCCGGGCGGGCGTGAGGGTGGCGATGACTGCTTCATCGGTCAGGCCGGGCAGGGTCTGGAGGAGCTGC
>JBGTDO010000020.1:0-58325 GCA_041748235.1 Akkermansiaceae bacterium
GTGGGCGGTGGGCGGTGGGCGGTGGGCGGTGGGCGGTGGGCGGTGGGCGGTGGGCGGTGGGCGGTGGGCGGTGATTTCAAATGACAGACAACAGACCACCGACAACTCTCACCGCCCCAGCGTCTTCGCAAAGTGCTCCCGCATCGCATCCTGCCAAGGGCGCGGGGTGACACCGGTGTGGCGGGTGAATTTTTGTGTGTCCAGCACGCTGTTGACCGGACGCCGGGCGACGAAGGCGGGAATGTCTTTGAGGCGATTCCCGCCAATTTGCCGGGTCTTGAGCGACTGCCCGGCGGCGGCCGCCGCGTCGAGGCAGAACTGGCCCCATTCCTGCCAGGTGCATTGGCCGGTATTGGAGAGATGGAATATCCCGCTTGCGGGCGGGTCGCCGCTGTCGAGTCCAAGCAGCAAGGCCAGATACTCGACCACGTCCTCAGTATAGGTCGGACTGCCGATCTTCTCCTCCGGCAGCGCAAGCTGGTCCTGCTTCGACGCCTGGCCTATAATCCACTCGGGAAAGGCAGTTTTCCCCGAGCCATAGAGCCACGAGACCCGGGCAACCAAATTCCGATCCGAAGCAGCCAGAACGTATTCTTCGCCTTTCAGCTTGGAAGCACCATAGACGCTCAGGGGTTCCGCAATCGCGGCTTCGGTGTATGAGCCATCGGAAAGCCCGTCGAATACGAAATCCGTGCTGATGTACGTCACATGCGCTCCCTTTGCCGCACTGATTTCAGCGATGAGCTGAGGTCCTTCGCCATTCACTGCGAAGGCTTCGTCCTGGTGATCCTCGCAATAATCCACCGCAGTCATCGCACCCGGCAGGATCAAGCGATCATATTCCAGCGGCTCGAGCGCCCGGCGGATCGATTCCGGATCCGCAAGGTCCAGCTCGGCCCGCTTCAACCCGGTGACATGGTGGTTCTTGGAATAGCTGCTCAACAAAGCGGCACCGAGCCGTCCTGCGGCTCCAACTATGACGATAGCGGACGGTGATGATGATGTAGTTTTAGTGGCCATGGCTGATTGGGGAAGAATTATATCAAAAAGGAAATTCTTTCATTCCATGACCCGAACCGGCTCCGTTCGCCGCTCCAACAGGAATGATGGCATCACGGCTAGGAATAGAAAAACCTCGAATGAACGCTACGCGAATGTCAGGTTGCTACAGGGGTTTTCGTGGAAGAAACAGAGAACGATTGGTTGAAATCCAAATGTTCACAGCCATCTACACAGAATTCATCGATTCGCGTCCATTGGCGCTCATTCGCGGTTGGATCTTTAACGTCGTAGTTTGTGCCGGATCTTGATCCGGATGGCCTTCATGAAGTTCCCGGAAAATTTTTCACCGCGAGACATCACACCAAGGCAACGATCCCATTCTCTGGCAATAATCTCCACCTGAAACTTTTCCCTCACGTTACGCATCGCCTTCTCCGACATCCGCGATGCCAGCTCCGGATCATTCACGATGGATTCCAAGCCAGCGACGGCGGCTTCTAATTCCCGGCTTTTAAGGAGAATCCCGGTTTGTCCGGGAATGATTGCTTCAGGCTGACCGCCGCGGAAGGAACTCACCACCGGCACACCCATCGCCTGGGCCTCCAGAGCCGAAATGCTGTGCACCTCGGGCTCTGAGTCCCACCCGGGATTCTGGAGGGCCAGCATTGAAGTTCCGAGATGCTCCAGGACTTGTTCCCGGGGAATATTTCCCAGCAGAACCACATCGTCCCGCAGCATGCCATCGCTCTGATAGAGCAGGTCCTTGAGATGGCTTTCCTCGTAATCCTTTTCGAATATGCCGTTTTCCGAGAGAGCGGAAGCGCTGTAATGCAATGAAGCCGCTCCTGCCACGTACAACTTAAAGCCGGGATTGCGCTCGGAAAAAGCGTCGAAGATCCGCAGCGCGTCATGAAAGCCTTTGGTCGAACGGGGAGCTCCAATGAACATGATTTTCTTCTCCTTAACTGCATTCACCCGGGCGCAGTCGATCGCGCGGGCGTCAATCGAGTTGTAGACCTGCGCGATCCGGTCGAACACGGGCGAGCGCCACCAAGTGCCGAGCTGATTGTGCGAAATACAAACGATGTAATCCAACCGCCCCTCCCGAATCGCCTTCTCGTAGGGTTTCTGGTCAATGAAATTATGGATCCAGCAAGCGCGTTTGCTGGCTTTGATTTCATGCGTCTGAAAAATCTCAGACGCGAATCCATTCGCGATGAACACATCCACGCCACCAATCTCCTCAAGCTGTCCCGGCACTTGATCCGGTGAAACCGTATGTATGTGGGTCGTTCCTCCGAAGTTGCCGGACTCGCTTCGGTTCAGGACGAAAACCTCATGTCCCAGCCCCGCCAGGCCATGGCTTGCCAGAATCATCGCGCTAACAGTCCCTGACGCTCCAATCTTGAGATAATTCTCGAAGTTTGCCGGCGCGGATTCCGCGCAATAAAAAACGATTCTCATGAGTCGAAATTCCTAATGGCGAGCTTGCAGACTCTGGATGTCACCCCGATGCACGCCCATCCACACAAAGTTTTCCGCCACGTTCTGATAATTCACGGGTTCCCCTCCCGGTCCTCCACCACATCGGCTTTTCATTATTGCGACGCGCTCGATCAGCGCCCCTGGTGCGACAGTCAGTGCAAGATAGGCTAGACTGGCAGGCTTCGGCAATTTTTTCGCCTCTATGGCGCTTCGCCACAACCACTTCCAGTAAGCTCGCCGCTCCTTTAGGCGGAACAGGGCGTCGTATGCCGTCTCCTTGTAGCGCAGGCTGGCAAGCTGCCGGTGAAAATCCTGCACTTTCCGATAAAGCCGGGCGTTCACATGAGGCTCTTGGCGCCGCAAGATCTTCTCGTCATCCGCATTATTCAATGTGGGATCTTTTGAAATCTGATCCGGTCGCGTGCGGTAACGTATCAATGGCTCCGAAACGGAACGGACTTCGAACTCGCGCGCAATTCTCAGGTAAAGTTCGAAATCCTGGGAGCATATCAAGCTTTCGTCGTAAAAACCCACCTTCTCGAAAACGTGCTTCGGGATCATGACCGAAGAGCAGGTTCCGATAAAATTACCGAACAACAGGTAGGGATATATCATTCCATTTGCCTCATCGACCTTGCTTCCGAACTCGGTTTTGTCGTGGAACAGATATTGCCCCGTGTAGACCAGACCGATTTTTTCCCTGGCATCCGATTCCGCTATCAGGGCAAGTTGCTTTTCAATCTTTTGAGGCAGCCATGTATCGTCATCATCCAGAAATGCGATCCACTCCCCCTTCGCCTCTCTAATCCCGCGATTTCTCCCCGCACTCGGACCCGCGTTGGCTTGGCGGATATATCGCACCTCCGGGAACTCCGCGCAGATGCGTTGGATGGAGTCCCCTGGTGATCCATCGTCCACTACAATTACCTCAAGGTCAGGGTGCGTCTGATTCAAAATCGACACGATGGCATCGCGAACGTAGATCGCGTTGTAGGCTGGTATGACTACTGAAACTAACATGGAGGGGAAAGAGTGAACGACTGGCGAAGCCTCTCGAACTATTTAAGATGGTCTCTTCGCAAAGGCCGTAGCGAAAACTACCAATTTAGTATCCCCAAGCCTTCGGAACTTTTGGGACAAGTGCTACTTGTTGACAGCGTACTCGGTTTCGATCCGCCCAAGTGAGGGCGAGTCATATCTCCAATGTTCTGCAAGAAGTTCCGATGCGTATTGAGTGGTAATTCTGCGACTGCCGTGCTTGAGGAGCGAGCTCTTGAGGAATGGAACACCCATCTCTAACAGCAAGTCCGGAAACAACAGGGAGGTGTTCCCCATCGGGATTCCTCTGCCGGGAATTATTCGGTCGGCCGTTCTCCTCAGGAAATCACGGCTTCGTACATAAGATTCCCAGACATCCTTCTGATAAACCAGTGGCCGCCAGGAAAACCCATTTTGCTGCAGCCAAGCGGTGAGGCCAACTTCGTAGCTCATCACTATCTGGTCCTTGGATTGGTAGGCCAATACACTTTTCCAGAAAGCGATGAACGCCTCCGATTGAATGACCTTCTCACTCAGCATGATAAAGTAGCTTTGCAGATGTAAAGCCAGCTCATTGTTATCGGTCATTCCCCAGAAGTCACAGTTCCAGTCTTTCGCCCGCTCTAGAATCGGAGCGAGTGGAGACAGGGGGCCGATTATGCTGGAGTTGGTCAGGAGCAGCTGGCTCACCGAGCTCAAATCAAGGCTCTCCAGAGCGCACTTCCACATGCTGAAATCCAAGCCCACGTTCTCTCTGACAATCAGTTTGGTCCCTCTCTCCTTCAAATCTGCCGAATCAGCATCTCCAACTGGGGAATTGGAGACAAAAATGATTTTAAAACCCAGTTTGGCCAAATCATCCAAGTAGGGCCAGGCGAACGGCACTACACGATCTGAAGTGCTAAAGTGTGCGTAAATTGCTATTTTCACAACTATTGTTTGGGAATCCCGCGCCACAAATTACGCTACCACGAATAATTTTCCCGCCGCAACAGGCGGCTGTGCATTCAGACTGCAGTATTGGTGCTCTTGGCAGCCGAGACTGATTTGAACGCCGATTCAATGACGGAAAGGATCTTGGGACCCTGGTGTTCTAAGAGATAACGACTCTCAACCTTGGCCTTCGCTTGGGCCCCAAATCGCCGCCGC
This sequence comes from Akkermansiaceae bacterium, assembly GCA_041748235.1. Classification (GTDB taxonomy): domain Bacteria; phylum Verrucomicrobiota; class Verrucomicrobiia; order Verrucomicrobiales; family Akkermansiaceae; genus Luteolibacter. The sequence goes on from JBGTDO010000020.1 coordinate 4,675, forward strand.
TTTTCATCATCGACCATCAGCTCCACGCATGCTTGTGCCATCGCTTCCACATCCAGGTAAGGAACGATCATCCCAGCATCATCCTCGACAAGCTCCGTGGCTCCGCCACTGTCGGCGAAACAGACGATGGGCAGACCCCGAGCGGCCGCTTCGAGCATCACCAACGGAAACGGATCCTCCCGCGACGTCAGCGCGAATAAATCAAAAGCTCGAAAGTAGGCATCCGGGTCTCCTACCGCGGGAATGAAGTGACAAAAGTCCCGAAGCCCTGATTTATCGACGTCAAACTGGGCCTCGCGGTAAGCTTCCTTTTCACCACCCAACCAGATAAAGTGGCATTTTGCGCCTTCCGGGATGGCTCTTACCTTCTCCACCAGTCGAACAAAAATATCCGTGCCCTTCCTCCACTCCGGAGTGCCGCACATCCCAATCACAAACGATTCTTCAGGAATCCCCAGTATTTGGCGAACTTTGTTCGTTGCCATCTTCTCATCATTGATCTTCCCTCCGACGCTTCCACCTGCCACGGGGAATTCGTGGACCACTAGAATTTTCTCCTCCGGCACAAAAATTACATCCATCAGAAATTTCCTCACTGCCTGACTCACCGCGATGTAAAGATCGGTGGTTGGAACCGCCTCCCGCAAAGCGTCGGTAAGATGGTAACACTGGGTAGCATACGTCATCTCGTGAATATGGTGGATTATAAAACGATTTGGGCCCGCTAGCCTATTCGCAATACGACAAGTGGCGATCGTGTTGGCGTATACAACAGGATATCGACTGGCTGGATAGCGGGAGACGAATCTTCGTTCCTCCCATTCCGCGGTCCTAAGCTTTCGGAATAATTTTCCAAAAATGCCTTGAAACTCATGAGGACAATAGGTCAGTACAGCCGCATGATATTCAGACTCGATAGCTCCACCTCCATCAAGATACGTCTCCATCTTGATCTGTGAGTTCTTGGCCAGCCACTTGATTAGCTCCAAAAGGATCAGAGGCGCACCCGACCTCGAAGCATTATGCCCCAAAAAAAGAACTTTGTGATCGGACATTTTTTAGGATAATTGATAGACCTTGTGACATGAACCGCTCGAAGTCAAAGGGCTGGCGGAGACCAAAACAGTCGCATAATATCGGGCACTGGAGTTCCTTCGATTCATGGATTAGGCATCCGAGTAAAGAGGATATCTAGCTATTCTTGTCCAAATTTTACGATTGATTGCGCCACCCGGCAGCCAGGATCTCCCAAGATTCGACTCTTCAGATAGGCCTCAAATCGTGCAGTCAGGGAAAATCTGTTTTAATCCTTTCCACTGCTTCCCTTTTTGTGCTCATTTTAAGAACTTGGACTCACCGTGCCCCCAATAACCCTTTTTACGGATAATATGGCTCGATCGCCGATGGTCAGCCGGGAGAGAAGCCTGCCAACGAGAACGTAATCCTCTTTGCTTGGCCGTGACCTCAAAAACCAGAATAAGCATTTCAGGATACGTGCTCGCTCTCCGGCTTTGTGGGCTCGACAGGCCTCCTCAACAAAACACTGTGAAAGACGATTGCCTGGAGCAATTTGCTTTGAATCTCTGGCGAGCCGAATAAGACCGACAGCGAGTTCGTCGTCGATTCCTCCCTCCAAAGGAAAGCCAAAGTTCTCTGTCTGATAGAAAAGCTTTAATGCCAGCTGAGGATGAAAAGGCGATCTGGAGTCCAAGAAAGACGCCCAGAAGCTTGTCAGTTCCGCCTCCATCGGCGAGGAATTCGCCAAGTGGATCTTGTGCTCTTCGGGCAACTCTTCCATAAAAGTTTTCAAATGCTTGCGCCATGCTTCACCGGGACATGGGTCGCCTGTGCGCGGCCCTCCTCGTGGAGTAACCCGCGATGCGGGCGGGATTGCCCTTTACAATGGCATAGGGCGGCACGTCGCGTGTCACAACTGCACCCGCGCCAACCATGGCCTCCCGTCCGACGGTGATGCCCGGAAGAATCGTGGCGTTAGCCCCGATCGACGCGCCGCGGTCAATAGTTGTGACCGGGTATGCCGCAGGGTGCTTTCCAGAGCGGGGAAACGCGTCGTTCGTCAACGTAACGTTAGGTCCGATAAACACATCATCGGCGATGCGAATGCCATCCCATAGCTGGACCCCACATTTGACGGTTACCCGGTCCCCGATGAGGACATCGTTTTCGATGAAAACGTTGGCGCAGATATTGCAATCCGAACCAATCTTGGCGTCCGGCAGCACCACGCATAATTGCCAGATGCGGGTGCCTTCGCCAACATGTTTGGACTGCACGTCGGAAAGTGGATGTATGTTCATCTGTGCTTGTATGCGGAAATTTTAAGTTTGTTGACGGGATGCTGCGCTAGGGAACAAACTAGATCTAGCGCTCAAATATTACCGGAGTTGATTCGCTTGGGTTGCAACAGAGACTCTTTCCCCTCAAGTGGCCCAAGGAAGTCCGTCATTAGCATTCTGAAGCGCTGAGACCGGCGACCTTCTGCGGGCGCTGCCCCTCCTTGCCCCTGTTTCCTATCTCTGCCGAAGTCCCTTCCCTCACGACCCGGCCTTGGTCGAGCACGAACACGCGGTCGGCGCGCTCGATGGTACTTAGACGATGTGCAATTACAATCAGGGTGACCTCGCCGTGAAGAGCTTCGATTGCCTCCATAAGGGCAGCCTCCGTGGCATCATCTAGAGCACTTGTTGCCTCGTCGAGGATAAGGGTGCTTGGGTTGGAGTAGAGTGCCCGGGCAAGTCCGATCCGCTGGCGCTGCCCGCCGGAGAGACGGACACCCCGCTCACCGACGCGACTCAGATAGCGGTCCGGTAGATCGGTCTCGATGAAGACTGCGATCTGAGCGAGGCGGGCGACCTCGGCGACCCGGGCAAAATCAATTTTCTTCTCTGGAACGCCGAAAGCGATGTTGGCAGCGATGGTGTCATCGAGAAGGAAAATATCTTGGGGAACGTAGCCAAGACCCGCGCGCCATGAAGGAAGTGTGTGCGGCGTGAGCGGGATGTTGTCGACTCGGATCGCTCCCGAATCGGGGGTATGGAGTCCCAGCAGGCAGTCGACCAAGGTCGATTTTCCGGAACCAGTGGTACCGACCAAGGCGACAAATTGGTTCTTGCGGATTTCAAGTGAAAGTCCGTGGAAAAGAGGCGAATCGGTGCCGGGGTATTGGAAGGTGATGTTATCAATGTGCAACGCTTCAGACCAATCAAGCGGCGAGGGCTTTTGGTCCCGTATAGTGTCGGGCGCGGTCATGGCGGTATCCTGAAATTCCTCGTAAACCTCCTCAACGGTGTGACGGAACATCGAGACCGCAGAACAGCCGCCGTATATGGACTGAAGATTCGGCAGCAGGCGGTATGCTGCGAGAGCCATGACCCCCAGCTTTGGCAGCAGGGTCGCCAGGCTATCACCTTGAGCGGCAAGCACGACCACAATGGCGACCATGCCGCCGAAGGCAAGAGGCTCGACGAGGTAGCGCGGGGTGTTCTGATAAACCGGGATCCATTTCTTAAGCGCGGCTTGCTCGGCCGAATGCCGACTGTAACGGGCAAGAAATTCGTCCTCGCACTGGTGGACTTTCACCGGTTTGATGCCTCCAAGGAACTGCTGGGCCTCGCGCATGGCCCCGCGATCCGCGACCACCATCCTGTTCGACAGCCGCTCGTAGCGGTTCCTGAGAAAGCCGAACACGGCAACGTAGAACCCGCCTAAACAAAAACCTGCCGCGACGGCAATGGCAGGGTCGATGAACAACAGCGTTCCAAAGAGCAGCAAAGTCGTCAGGAGCCGGCTTATGACATCGAGTGCCGGAAGGAGCACACCTTGGATCATATACGGAACGTCAGTAACTGCTTTTTTGAGCATCTCACCGGTATTCCGCTTGAGAAAATACGAGTAGGGATTGCCGGTCATCCGCGAGAGCAGCCGGTGGCGCAGCCAGTGCCCCAGGCCTTCGCTGTAGCGAACCCGAACAACCTCGCCCAACAGTTGTAAACCATTCGCGAGCAATAACATTGTGATCGCGAATAGGCCAGTCCAAACCAGCATCATCCGGTCGGACATCACAGGCAACCACTCTAGAACCTGTACGCCGATCGTGGAATCGCGGACCTGCCCGGGGTCGGAGGCTAGCGCGAGGAAGGGGAAAATCGAGCCGACGCCGATGACTTGAAAAACGCTCTGAAAAATGGTGATGGCTGCGACGGCCAGGAACTTTTTTCGCCCGTAAGGACGTGCCAGGTCATAAACTTTTCGAGCCAGGTCGGTGGTGTTGGTGAGTGAACGGAACATGAGACGGATAGGAGAGAAAATTGTATTTCTTAGGAGTCAGCTGCTGTGCTCGGATGGCGCATAATCTTCTAAACAGCAAGGCTTTCCACCACCTTGGCTTGCGGCCATGAAGGCATGCGGCGACGGAGCGCTCCTTCAACCCGTAACGAGAAGAGTAGAAATCTTGCCGTAGTCCGATTTACGATTCCTTTGTCTTGCATTGAAATCGCTTTGATTTCCAAGGCTGCGTCACTCAGCTGCGGTGGACGTGACGTATCAGTGGTCCTCTCTCCTCAAGTTGCTCATCAAGGAAACCTTCCAACACCCTTTTCCAAGCGGCCGAATGTCTCGCCGCGTCTTTGCGGCCTTGAACTCCGAGCCCGTCCGCCTCATCGAACTTAGTCACCAGAGGATCTGAGATAAACGCCCAAGGTTCCAAGCAGCGCCAAGCGGAAAGCCAGGTCGTGGTCCTCAAGGATGCGCATTTCCTCGTTGAAGCCACCAGCTTCTTCAAATGTCTTTCTCTGCGGATAGCTACACCTGGTTAAAAAGCAGGAAGCGCGACGCTCTACGGGCTAGCCAAAATCCTATCTTCTATCGATTGCCGGATTGGTTCACACTAAGGAATCCGCATTCCTCAGTCTCAACAGGAGAATTTTTTATTCGGATCCAATATTAAATGGTACCAACGCAACATTTGTTGAATCTTAGTATCCCAAAGTGCTAACTTTTCCAACCGATCAGAAGCAGCATCCGACATTTTCATAAGCCGCTCCAGGTCCGACGCCAACTCCTGGATCGCGCAACTCAGCCGTTCCGCGTATTCGGCGGGATTGCTCGGAACCACTCGAATCCCACAGGTGTCGTCGACAACATATCCCGGGCCTCCGAGATTACTGGTGATCACAGGTAGCCCGTGCTTCAGGGATTCGTAAACCACATTTCCACTTGGCTCGCGAAAACTTGGGAAAAGAAAGATATCGGCACTTTGGTACCAGCTATCCAATTCCGCGCGGGGAAGCCACCCGTGAAAGTGGACGTGATCGCAGATTCCGAGACGCGTAGCCTCCTCCTCGCACGCTTGTTTATGATCGCCATCACCGATGATGTCGTATCGCAAAGGATACTTTCTTAGCGCAATCGCCACCGCTCGAATCGCATCTATCACTCCTTTGGTCCGGATGACCCGCCCTACGAACAAAAGCCTAAGGGGTCTTCCTGCAACAAGAGCTACCCTTTTGGCCTTGGAGACCGAATCGACTCCCGTTTCACTCATTATCTCAAACCTCTTGATCTTGCAATGCTCCAGAAGCGCGCGCACATAGGGAGCCACTCCTAAAATTAATTCGGCATCGCGGTAGGTTCGTTTGAGAAGAGGATCATAACGCAATCGGAACTTGTCCAAATGACGAAGTTGCCGGAACCACTGCTTGTCCGTACCCTCTCCAGCAAATCCTCTTGGGGTTGTAAGACTTCCTGCCAGAGGGCCCATTACATAGCGAATGTTCAAACCAGCGACTGGAGATGGGTAGCGCAGGGCAAGAGGGTTGATCTGATGCACTAGATCAAAATCCCAACCATCACGCAGTCTCTCTTTAATCCACCTTCGAACGCGATGATAAAATATAATATAACCCGGGTTCATCTCATGGTTGACGCGAGCAAAGCGATTGGGAAGCGTCACATCCGGCCAGTCAATCACCTCGAGGGCTTCGGAGGGTGAATTCGCAATGTCCCAGCCTGAGGAGTGGGTTGTTAAAACCGTTACATCGCAATGTCGGCTGAGGCCTTCAACCCACTTGTAGGTGCTCCAACTTTCGCCTGGGACATTCGCGTCAAAAAGAGGCGCAATCAGCAACAACTTGATTCTTGATGGCGCTTCCATAATTATAAAACAAGCTGGCCTAATGAGATATTCTGATCGAGTTGTGCATTCTTACCTTGGTCGTGCCAAAGTATTGAAGGAACACTTGTCGATCGGTTGCTCGCTCCCGTCTTCAGACAGGCTGAACAGGTCGTAATCATTGTCTCGAAGCAGGCTGGATATTTCCTCGGTGTTATCCTCACTTACTTCTACGTAGAAGATCGGGCGGATGATCTTCACCAAATCAGTGGCTCCGCGAAAGAAAAGATGCTCCGCCCCTTCGATATCGATTTTAACGAAGTCTGGTTTGGGCCAGGATTGAACCAGAAAGTCCCCAGTAATCGCACATACTTGCTTTATTGCCGCGGTTTCACCTGGTGCAACTCCCGACACCTCGGCGAGGTGATTTCTGGAATGACCTCGGAAAGGCACACACAAATCTAGCAGGCCGGTCCGATCCGCGACGGCCGCACAAAGTGGAGTCACTTTACCGTAACCGTCAGGCAAACTGGTGCGGGTCCGATGGATTTGGTGAGCATAAAATGGGTCTGCCTCAAGGCAATAGACTTTGCCAGCACTACCAACCTTCCACGCTGCAGCGAAGGTGAAAACCCCGAGATTTGCCCCTAGATCCCAAACACATTGCCCCTGCTTTACGTACCGACTCGCCACTAGGAAGAGATCTTGGGAAAATCGTGAAAATCCAGGAATTAAAAATTTAATATCACTGCTCGGGGCAACAATCATCTTGCCCCCGCCGAACTCCTGGGGAAGTCGCTTACTAAAGGTTAATGGCCCCACCATCTTTCGCAGTATTTGCGCCACACGTTCTAGTGTATTGTGATTCATTTATTGGCCTTGGATGTGATATCTGTTTGTTAACTAGTAAAACCGTTGGGTGCCCCATCACTTTTCCTCAAAGCATACGGAGACGGGAGAACTAGATTAATCTTATTGACGCCGTGAACACCCAGCCTGATCGCTAAGCCACCTTTTACCCAAACCAGCTGTCGCTGTAGTTCTCATGCTGAGGCGAGACAGCCTTCCGGTGCCCCAAGAATTCTTGAAGGTGGGAATTACGCGGAGAGAAGGTTATGGGCTGTATATACAATTGGCTGCCGGTGTGCATGTATTGCTAAGGCCCTCGTTTGGAAGGCGGAGATCGGTGTTATTGGCGTAGAACATCCAACGTGGCTACAGGCCTCAATGTCTCGAACCCGGTCACTGATTGACCCTCAACCGACGAGGTGCTGAAGGGCGATCGCTTTTGAAATATTTCTCCCACATCTGCGCCTCAAAGCCGTTCCCGAGGCCCTCCTTCTCGATGAACCGCCTGTTGTAGAGAAAGATAGGCGGATGCCCCCAAGCCTCCTTTAAGCCCATCAACTCGGCTGCCATCACCTGACCAGACATCGAAGACCACTGCGCATATCGGTAAGGATTGCCATCCCGCCATCTCCGATCATCTTTCGAAGGTTGAAGGGCGTGAAGTATCCCCCAATCCGCTAACCCAACATCCTCCGGGAGGTATTGGGCGGCCACGCCGCCTTCAACGCTTCTCCCAACGTCACTCTCCTGCACAATGAAGGTCGTAAAGTCCTCGATGAAACGGGTGGGATCGGATGCGTAGACTGTGAGGTCGGGAGCTTTCAGAGCCGCAGCGGCCATGAACACCGGAAACTTGAAACCGACTTGGTGGCCGCCGGAGGCTCTAAGCGAACCTCCGTTGTCGAAATAGCTACCCAAATCGATTCCAGCTTGGATAGTCTGAATCAAAGTTTTCTTCTTCACCTCTCGCGGCAAATTCAAGTTCAACCACAAGGCGACGACGCTCCATTTTGAAGCGATGTCCCGTCCGTAATTCGATCGGAAATTTCCGCCATCTCCGGCACCACAATTGGCGAACGGACGCAAACGAGTAACCGACCATTCCTCGCTCCACTCCCACCAAGGTAGCGCGGGCAGGCGGGCTTCAGCCTCAATCCACGCTTGCGATGGTGCGGCCGGAACACTTTCCAAGTTCTTCAGAACGGACCAGTCAATGTCGCTCACATTGAAGCGAATTTTGCGTTCTTTTCCGTAGAGCCCAGGTCGGAAACTGCCATCGGGAGGCACTTCGCCAAGAACCGTGAATCCCACTATCGACTCGATATAGTTCGCATTATCGTTGGGAGGCTCAATGGATCGCGCGACAATCAGTGAGTCCCCTACAGCCAGTTTGAACGGATACTTGAGAGAAACATCCAGAGTGGGATCATAGACAGCTCTTTCAGTCGGTTGAGAATTTCTAGGGCAGAACCCTTGAGGTCCACTAGGGATTGGATTGATCATCGCGCCCCCCGTGTAAGGAGAGGTGAGCGGTATGCTGGGCTTGTCTATGCCCGTCACGGTTACCGGGCCTATAATCCAAGGCTCTCCATTGGCAAATTTACCCACCGAATGGTCATCAGCAAAATGAACTGTGACGCCGTAGTGGCTTACGAACTGCGCTGCGTATGACGGGATTGCACCCAGTAAGACGGACAGCAGCGACAGCAGAAATTTTCGGGGAAAAATAGCAGATGAACGATACATTGTTGTTGATATTTCGGTTATAATGACGATCAAAGCCAGTGAGTCAATGAAAAAAGCCGCCCCTCATGCCTGTTGTCCAAGGTGGGGAGCGCGATGAATTGTGAGAGGTCGAATCAAACGTGAATGGCGGCGCCCGCTTTCGAGGCTGCAAGAACCCTTCAGGTCCATCTTGAAGAAATTTGTGCAGTCAATGGCGGGGCACTGAGGCATTCAGCGGCTTGCCGGATGTGTGCCGGCCATGGTCCGCCTCAACTTTTCGTGTTCAGACGCTGGCGGTTGTGGCCGAGACAGCTGAGAGAGTAGCGGAATTGTGACGGACAGATTTTGCTTTCCATATGTCTAAGGATGGAATTCTCACGGAAGTGGCTTGTAAATAACCGATGTGTTCCTCAAGGGTGGGTAGGTGTTTATTTTGCTCGTAAGTCTCGGTCTAACCACAAGGAATCGGGCTGGCGGGGCGAGGAGTCCTCCACAACATCCACTAGCTCCTCCGACTCGTGAAAAGCCCGTTTGAACCCTTCCATACTGGACGAGATGAACGCTGCGAAATACCAGACGAACGCACCGGATTGGTCAAAGAATGCAACCGACAGCCCGGAGACAGCCATCGAACCAAGCGCCGCGCCAAGGCACCAGATCGAAAAACGCTCCGCCTCTGAGTCCAGGATATCTTCGTCCGTCGCCATAACTACCACGTTTCTAATGGAGAACACAACAATTCCGATCAGAAAGAGAGTGGAGAGGAATCCTCCGTTCACCCCGGTGGCTATAAACATATTTGTAATATCCATGTGCTTTCCTCCTTCAATGATACTTCCCACCCCTACTTGAATCCAGTGACTCGTGCGATCCGTCCCAATCAGCCACCATTCGTTGAAATGTGCGATTGCGGTATCGATCAACAAGGCACGGTAATAGGCGGTGCTACTTCCCGTAAAATCTAGTCGTGTTACGATTGCGTGGTAAGCCGGTCGATTCGAAATAAGTTCGATCGCGATATAGCCAATAAAGGCCCCCCAGACCATCTTTCGAGTATGGTGCCGCAACCGCCAACCAAAGAGGATCGCGCAAGTGGCGATGAAAGATACCATGGGGCCGCTTGATTTGCAGGTGTAAATCATGGTTACAGTGGCAGCGATTCCCACAAGAGACAGAAACCGGTTGCTTCTCCAAATGGAGAGCATTAACGGAAAACAGGCGGCGGCGACCGAACCGGCGAGAATTGCGTGGGTGAAGGTGCCGCGGGACCTAACACTTCCTTCCCGGATATTCACCATATCGTCGCCAGCAATAGCACCTAAAGGATTGGTCATCAGGGTCTTCTCGGCGAGCATCGACAGGGCCATCGGAACGAATAAAATTGCGAGACTCCCGGCCAGCAGTTGGACATCTTCGAATCCCCGACACCAAGCCCTGATAAGGAAATATGACGATAGCACTTCGAATCCGGTACCGGCTGAATAAACCAAGCCAGAGCCCGGCTCTTGCTCATGGAAAAGATTTGCGAACAGCAGCCATCCCACGCTTGCGATGACCAGCTTGTCCACAAACTGCAAGCTGAGTCCTGTCAACTCGCCTTTCGCGATCATTCTCATTACTGCCACCAGCAACAGAATCCGGTGCGGATGAAGCATGATGGCTCCGAGATCAACTCCGATACCCTTGGTCAGATAGACCGTTCCAACGATAAGCGCCACCAAAGCCCATCGCGGCGGCAACATGAGGACACATAGCGAAGCCGCCACTAATAATGTGATTCCTAATCCGGTCATTCTGCGTGGGATTCTAAAAAGCTATCTAGCAGCCATTGCGGTCTTCATCCGCTTCAACTTTCGCCCCAGCACTTGCATCAATCCGTTGAGGATGTTCTCCGGAGGATCGGGTGCACGCTTCTTGTGAGTGAACAAATCTCCGTGGTTCCTGACCACCGCTTCGTTCTCCGTCCAATCCTCTTTGAAGAGTCTCTGGAGAAGCCTCTGACACTCGGGGTCGTCACTGCTGTATTTGGGCAGGTAGGCATCGGGAAAGTAAGGGGTTTCGGGTGCCCAAGGTGCCAGTTTGTTCGCAGAGATCCGGTAGGCCTCGATCTCGGGATTCAGAACTTTTGCGAAGCCGGAGAGGGCTGACTGACACTTTAACAAGTACATGCAGCGCGACAGGAGCAGGCAATCCAACATCGCGTGGTCTCCTTTGGCAAAATTGTCCTGTGCCTTGAGATTCTTATGATGAACGACCTCTCCGGAACTGACGATCTCATGGTCGGGATGAGCGACCCGCAACTTTTCAATGAACGAGGGTTCGTCGCTGGCCGTAAAAACCACTCGAACCTCGGGATGGCGTCCTAAGAAATCTGCCGTGAGCATCATGAAGTCCGCTTCCGAAACGTAATTCGTTTCGCTGGATGACTTGTTCTTGTCCGTGCCTCGGTAGTGCAGCCCCAACGCGTGACCCAAATTCGGGAACGCATCGGCGCGGTCGACAATCCTTTGGGGAATCCGAAAGTATTTCAGCAACAGTCCGTTGAGATACCGCCAGTCATTTCCCAAGGTGGAAGTGGCATACCGCCGAAGTTTTTTCAATCCGATTTTTTGATACCCCCCATCCGGGTGCCCCGGTTCATAATTCAACTCAAGAAGGCCCGGAACCACCAGGAAGTCATCTTTCGGGTCCCCGTAGAGCTTGGATCGGATCGCCCAATCGGGCATAAGGTCGCGCTCGTCAAGATAGGGTAGAACTTCGAAGATGAAGAGCATCACCTGCCCGAAAAGACCTTCTTTGAGGTCTCGTGGACTTGAAGTAATTTGGAGAGTTTTTCCCATGATCTGACCCGTAGAGTTGCAAGAATGAACAATCAAATGCTCAAGGAAGTCTCAACAAGCGTTCCGCTGTCGAGAATCAGGAGGGGTCCGTTAATGAGAATTCCCTCTGCGGGTGGCCGGAGAGGCTCCTTCTAGCAGGAGCAATCGTCTGGGTTTTGAGCTTCGAGAATCCCCGGAATGTTTCGGATTTCAACGGCTTGCGAAGCTTGAGGGCGGGGCCTGCAAGCCGAAGGGCATCCCGCAACGCGCTGAGATAGGTTTTCAGATGCCCGCCCTTGAGGGCAAGGCCGCATTGGTAAGCCGTTCGTGGAAGGAGGTGAGTGATTCCTCTCAACCACGGGTAGGAAAGGAGGACGAGCAGGATCTGGTTGCGGGGATGGTAAAAGGTTTCGACGTAGCCGCGGGCGGAGATCGGGCTGGCGTGGTGGAGGACGGAGAGGTCGGGGCAGTGGCGGATCGAGTCACCTTGGTCAAGGAGGCGGAACGCCAGTTCGACCTCCTCGTGGTGCATGTAGAAGATTTCGGGGTAAAGGCCGGCGCGGACCATGGCCTCCCTGCGCATGGCATAGGCGGTGCCGCTGAAGTAGGAGCTGAGGAAGGGTTGGTCAGCGGACGCCAGCGGGAGCGGGTGGCACCAACGCTCGACATCATCGGAGATGCCGTCCGGCTTGAGGATGCGCAGGGCGAGGCAGGCGACGGAGGGTTCGACCTTGAAGGTGGCGGCAATTTTCTTTAGCAGGTGCCTGTCGGGGATCGTGACGTCGCTGTCGAAGCCGACGATGAACTCTCCCTTGGCGGCGCGGACGCCGCGGTTGCGGGCCACGGCGGGCCCTGAATTATCCTCATTCACCAGAACCAACGTTTGAGGAAACTCCCGCCGGATGGCCTCCACGGAATCGTCAGGGGAGCGGTCGTCCACCACGATAACCTCGAAATCCGCACCTTCCTGCCCATAGACGTCGCGCAACAAGGAGAGGACCAAGTCGCGGCGATTGTAGCTGGGGATGACGATGGAGATCATGGAGAGAGGGTTGAAACTCGAGGGCCAAGGGCTGAGGGGATCGGCAGGGTGGCTACACTAGGGTTGAGAATGCCAACGCAATGGAAAGAAGTTGAACCGCCAAGACGCCAAGGTCGCCAAGGAAGCCCCAAACAGGTGACTTCGAACCCGTTCCGGGTTTCCTCATCACAGAATTGACATTCCTTGTCTTGGCGGTGAAAAATCTCTTAATCTCAACTTTCCCATGAACTTTCCTTGGTGTAGGGACCATGAGGGGATTGGGGATTGCTTAGAGGCAGTCTTAAAAATCAAGAAAAAAGAAATTCAACCACAGATGAACGTGAATGAACGCAGATGAAGAGATTAGAGGAATGTGAATTCAGAAGTTCTAGGGAACATAAAACTCTTTTATCTGCGTAAATTCTGTTCATCTGCGGTTCAAAACACTTTTGCCAGTTTTGCTTACTGGAGAGTTTTAGAATTTCCAGACAGCCTCTTAGGCTTTCGCCCTTAGATTTTCTCCACTAGGTTTCAGGTGATTGAGGACCTTGGACTTTGTTTCGTAGCCGCCAATCCATTCCTTACGGCGCAGCCAGAGTTCGACCCATGGTGAGGAGGGCGAACGGCCGAGGGCCCGGGCAGCTTGGGTGCCGAGCGCACGGAGGCGAACTCCTGCTGCCAGCAGCGTGAGGGCCAGCGCCTTGGATATACCACTCCACCGGCACCGGATGTATTCGGCCTTGCCGGCATGGAGCAGAAGTGCCTTGTGAATGGGGAGGCTGGAGGATTGCCCAATGGCGTGGATCAACTCGGCATCCGGGCAGATGATCGGCCGGTGTCCTGCCTGGCGGCAGCGGAGGCTGAGTTCGGTGTCCTCGCCATACATGAAGAACCGTTCATCGAAACCCCCGAGTTGCTTCCAGAAAGTGCTTTTGGTGAGGAGGAAACAGCCAGTGATCACGCCGACCTCACGAACACTGTTGCGTTCCCAAGGCCCTAGCGATTCGGGATCAAAGACGGAATGTTGCCGGAAAAGGGTGCTCAATCCGGTAGCGAACATCGTAAGGCTCCAGAGCCCTGGCAATCCCCAGCAGGAGGATGGCTCCAAACTGCCATCCACCTTGAGGGTCCTTCCGCCGTAGAGTCCGTGCCCAGGATGCGCCCTCGCGAAGTCGACGACGCGGTCGATGGCGTTTCGCAGGATGATGGTGTCGGGATTGAGAAGGAGCAGGAACTCGCCGGCGGCGTGGCGGGCGGCTTCGTTGTTCCCACCGGCAAATCCTAGATTTTTATTGGGAATGATGAGCTTCACCCCCGAAAATTCCTCGCGAACGATGGAAGCCGTCCGGTCACTGGATTGGTTATCAAGGACAATCACTTCTTGAGTTACGTGATCGCGTTCCTTGAGAACACTCTCCAAACACGCACGGATATCTTTTTCCGAGTTGTAAGTAACAATTATGACGGAGACGTCGGGTTGCATTCAGAGGGGGGGGTTGGCTGTGGGTAGGTGAATCTGCCCCGCGCCCGGTCTTTGACCCACCACTTTCGCGGGGACGCCGACCGCGATACTTGCGGGTGGGATATCCTTCGTCACCACGGCTCCTGCTCCGACGATGCATCCATCCCCGATTTTCACGCCGGCGGTGACGACTACGCCGGCACCGAGCCAGACATCATTGCCGATGAGAATGTCCCGTTCGCGTTTCGGCTGATCACGGAATGGAATACCGGCCACAAACTGGTAATCGGAGGCCGTAATGAAGACGCCGGGTGCAAGAGAGACATGATCACCGAGATGAATCCTGCCGCTCGAGTCACCAGCCCAGAGAAAGCAATTTTCACCGATGTGACAGCCGCGCCCGACTGAGATTCTTGACCCGTTGCGCAGTGAAACGTTCGGAGCCATGGCGCTTCCGTCCCCCATCCGCATTTCACGACGAGGCTGCACATGGCTGTATCCGTAGTAGTGGATCATGCGGAAGAGATGAAGGTAGGACCGCGGGTCGCAGACGGATACGAGGGCGTGGATCCACTTTGAAACTGGCATTGGGAGGGAAGAGGAAGGGACAAAGAAGTGCCGAGTGCCGAGTGCCGAGTGCCGAGTGCCGAGTGCCGAGTGATCAGTGGAAGAAACGGCGTCCCGACGCTTCGGGCGCCACCTATCGGAAGATGAATTGGCGCAGTCCGTCAATGAGTGGTCCGGTGGCGACTGGGGGAATTTTTTCCCTTGGGATTAGGGTGTCGAGCTGGTCTAGCTTTTCGCGGAGTTCCGTTTCGTCGAAAGCGACCGTGACGGTGCCGAGACCCATCATGTGTCTGGCGGTGGCGAGCTGGTGTTCGTTGCGTTGCTCGCCGAGGCTGGCCTTCTTGGGCATGACGAGAATAGGTTTGCCGTAGTTCAGAGCGGAGAGAATGGTCCCCATGCCGGCGTGTCCGACGATGACGCTCGCCTGTTGAAAGTGTTCTTTGAAATCCGAGGGGCTGAGGAAGTTCGCGAACGCCATGTTGCGAGGCTCCCATCCACCTGCGCCGATCTGAGCAAAAAGATCGCAACGCCCCCGCTCGCCGGCCCAAGCGTCAATGACTTTGACCATCCGGTCAAATGGCTGGTCGGTACCGACAGTTATGAAAATCATGCTGTTGAGGGATGAAGGCTGAGACTTGAGGGCTGAATCAGAGGAAGATGAAGATTTCTAGCTTCAGCCCTCAACCTGCCCTCAACTGAGCACACTTCCAAAGTGACGTGGACCGCCTTCCTTGGCGAGATGCGGCCATTGGGTGAGCCAGAGATCGGCACAGTGGCCAGCTTTTTGGCCTGACATCGAGAGCTCCTCGGCATTGGCGACGCTATCAACCCAGATTGTCTTCAGGCGGAGGAGCTTGGCGAAGCGGAGGGCCAAGTAACCTGGAGCCGCGCCGGTGGAGATGACCACGTCGGGCTTCTCGACCAGCAGGAGGAACAGGATGGAGAGTGCAGACTTGAGCAGGGCGACTTTCTGGGTGCGGTTGCCATCCTGGATGACGCGAAATTCGCAGCCGGGAACATCAGCCCTGTAGCCGTCGTGGACGGTGGCGAAGACGAGGTCCGCGCCCTCGAAAGCGGGGCGGAGGCGAAGGAGCTGCACCCAGTGGCCGCCGCCAGAGGAGATCGCGAGTATTTTGGGGCGAGCCGCGTTCATTGCATCACGAGGCTCCCCGGCAGAAAAGAACTGCGGGCACGGTTAGCAGGAGGATCTTGATGTCTAGCCAGAGCGACCAGTTTTCGACATAGTGTCTGTCCATGTTCATCCACTCGTCGAAGCTAACGCCATTGCGGCCGCTGATCTGCCAGACACAGGTGATACCCGGTTTGACCGAGAGACGGCGCCGGAAGAGCCATTGATACTGGCTGACTTCGTCCGGCAGCGGTGGGCGCGGACCGACCAAGCTCATCTCGCCCTTGAGGACGTTGATAAGCTGCGGCAATTCGTCGATGCTGGTTTTGCGAATGAAGCGACCGACGGGGGTGATCCGAGGATCGTTATTGATCTTAAAGGCGGGCCCATCCTGCTCGTTGAGGTGGGCAAACTCCTTTTTCCGCTGTTCCGCATCGACGACCATGGAGCGAAACTTGTAGAGACGGAAGCGCCGCTGATTCATGCCTACGCGATCCTGAACGAAGAGAACCGGCCCCGGGCTGGTCAACTTGATGATGATTGCAATGGCGGCAAAAAGCGGCGACAACACTAGCAGCACCGTCGCGGCGATCCCTATGTCGAGCAAACGCTTGACCAGCAACTGGAGCAGGAGCTGTTCGCGGAAAAAGGTAACCACATATTCGCCGTCGAATTCCTCAATGTGCAGTTTCCTGAGCAGTGTCCCCTCGGACGCCTCGGGAACGACACGCAGGACGATCCCGAGATCCCGGGCGTGAGAGATGATCCCGGCCACAGTCCTGAATTTCGCTTCCACAGAGAGGCAGACGAGCATCTCGTCCACCCGCTCGCGCTCCAAGATTGCCCGAAGGTCATCGATCAGTCCGAGCACCGGCTCTCTCCCTCCCTTTTCTTCCCACTCCCTCCGGGATTCCTCCGATTCGGCCACAAAACCGACCAGCTTGTAGCCGAGTTCCGGACGGGCCGCGATCTTCCGGGCGAACTCGTCCGCGCGAGAGTTCGTGCCGACCATCACAAGATAGCGATAGTTGTAACCCGACTTGCGAGCACTCATCAGAAGCCCTCTAAGTCCTAGGCGGGTGAGGATGCCGACAGCTGTGACAATAACCCAGAAGACGGCGACGCCGATGGTGTCGACGCTGCGGATCGAGAACACGGCGCTGACGATAAGGAACCAAAAGGCGGCGAGCGTTGTGGCCTTTATCAGGTTCTTGAGCTGCAGGCGCATCCCCACGAGGCGATCGCCTTTGTAGCGGATGCAATAGTCGAAGATGAAGATCCAGCCGACGGCGAGGATTAGCGTGGCAACGGCATCCGTCTCCCGGTTGGGAGTGGGGACGGGGTGACGGGCGGCTAGTTCGCCAAGGCCCGGCCGATAGTAGATCACTGCGATCGCGGTTGCGACCAGCATGCAAATATCCAGCGCACGGGTAGCGCGGATCAACATCTTGTGCCGAAGACGGATCATAAGTTAGGTGACTGGAGAGGAGCGCAAGTGGCGGCGTTTCCGCCGCTCGTAACATCCGCACAACCGTTGGTCGAGGTGTCGCGGGAGGCGCGGAACCAGCTCGCAAGCTCTCTTGGCAGCGGATTCCAGAAGGTCCCGTCATAGCGCTGGGTCACGTATGCTAAGAGCTCTTTCACCAAAGCGGCCGGGTAGCGGTATTGAGCGAAATCCGAGCGATGAAAGTCCATGTAATCCGGATGGATGTTCACAAGCGCTAAGCCTCCGTTCTCCGCGATCCAGTCGAGCTTCCGCAGCCAGATGTCCGCTGTCCGCTCGCCCAGGAGTAGGAACAGAGTTGAATCCTGGGGCAAGGTGTAAGGAAGTTCTACGTAGCCCTCCCCCGAAGCTCCCTCCCGGTCTGGAACAAAGAATGGGAAGATCGTGCGACAGCCATCCGGCTGGGGTTCGAAAGGGTCGGTATCGAACGTCGAGGCATCGTACTCCGTATCCAGATCGTGCAACCAATCGAGCTGACGAAGCATGAAGCCCGAGCGAAAACCCACCGCTCCCCAGTTGCGGAGGTGACCGTTGATGAGGCCGGCTTTCTTCCGGAAGCTATCACGTGACTCGTAGAGCTTGCCATCGTGATGGAGATCGTGGACGCCGATTTCAAAGCCGCCGTCCGCCAACCAAGTCCGCAGATCGTCAGACACCTGATACCCTCCCTCAGGAATGAAGTTGAAGGAAGAGCGTAGGCCGAACTCTCGTTCAAGCTCCGCCACGTGCCTGACGTTCTCGAGTCCCTCCGCGCTTTCGACATCATGAGAAAGGACCAGCGCGAAGCGTTTTCCTTCGGGCCAGCCCGGCCAGCCGACCGGGACGGCCGAGGCGGCCTCATTGATCGGCCAAGTGGCGGTGTTCCGCTCACGAATGCCAAGAGCACGCTTTCGGCGGAGAGCCCATCGTAGCCTACGGGGGACGAAAGGTTTAACGTTGTAGTAAAACCTTGTGAACAAGGATCCGGAACTGGCGGTGATCATTACAGGAAATGCGAGAGCCGACGAGTGGGAGCGAGTGCAGACCTTGCGTTTCAAGCTTCACCAAGCACCCACCGGGGAGCGTGGTTTCTTGCTTTGTTAAATATACAGGACACATCCGCTCTGCCTCGTTCAAGCTCCGTATAGGCCCAGCGAAGATTTTCCGGAGTGGTGGATTCACCGTCGACCACGAGGAGCACCTTGTCCATGAATCCCGCCATAGCTAGCGTCGGGCTCATCGGATCAACGGGAGGCATGTCGAATATAATGTAATCGAAGTCGCTTGCCTGAAGGTGCGGCATGATTTCCTGGAGGGCGATCGGTGCAAGCGCGGCATTGCCGTTGCCGTTACGGCGGGTGGGAGCGCTGGCGAAATGGAGGTTTTTCTGGTTCCCAAGGAAATCACTGCTCTGAGAATGCTCGATCGCGCGGCGCAGCGAATCGGCGGGATGGGATTGTTGCCGACCCTCGGCGGAAGTATTGAGATCCACCAGCAGAACCTTCCGGTTCCCCTCTTCAGAGAAAGCCTTCGCCACCCCGGCGGCGACAGTTGAAGTGCCCGCCCCGGTCGTGAGCCCCGCAAAGGCAACTAGCTTCGGTTTGTGGTCGATGTTGTTGATCTCAAAGTTGAAGATAATCCGGTCGTGGATGGCGCGTGCGAACGGTGTGATAAAATGTTCTTTCTCATTCCGCTTGGTGGACGTCGCCTTGTCATTGGAGCCAGCCCGTCTTTCCGACACAGAGGAAGGGGCGTTATCAGAACCGATATGGCCGGCATTCGCCCCCGAATCCATAAGCTTGCCGAGCCCATCCCGGGAGCGGATGTAGGGGATGGACATCAACAGGGGGAGCTGCAACCGGTTCCGAATGTCTCCCGGTCTAGTGACCCGACGCCGGACGACGAATTCGATCAGAAACGCCAAGCCCAAACCGAAAGCAAGGCCGGAGGCGGCAACACCCATTACAATTTTCATGGTGTCTTCTCCAACCGTCTTCACGGGGATAGCCGGGTTCTCCACGATGCTGATATTCGGAATTTTGCTGGGGTCTAGCCGTTCATCGACCTCGGCCTTCTCCAAGCTAGATTGAAAATAACGGTATCGCTCCTCTTCCATTTCGCGCCTTCGCTCGAGATCGCCGAGCTGGAAACCCAGTTTCGAAAGATTCTCGACCTGCCCTTCAATCATTTCCACCTCGTCTGCGATGGACTTCACCCTTGCCTCGAGCGCCGATTCGAGTGCGCGTTCCTCGGCGATGGTGGTGACGGGCCCCATCTGCTGACCCGGCACTTCCGCAGCCTGCGCCGCGAATTCGGGGTAGCGCCCAGTCAGATCCAGGCTTTGGCGTTGCACTTGAGCAATCTGGCGGTCCAAAGACTGTATCATTGGATGTGTGGCGGGGCGCTGCAGCAGCATCTTGTCACGCTCCTGCCGCAACAGGGCAAGCCGCGAAGCCAATCCTTGAAATTCGAAAAGAGCCTCCGCAGTTTCCCGTCGTGATTTCTCGTCCGTCCCATCTAGAGGAAGATCGGAGATACCGGTGGCGGAATCTTCTTCATCCGCATTGGCAAGCCCTGCTTCGTCCCCGCCAGGAGGCCTGTTGGTGAGAGCAGCCACCTTTGCCCGCTGGTGCGCCAGGGCAGCCTGAGCCTCCATGAGGGAGCTACGGGAAAGCTGGCGGCGAGTCTCGAACTCCGTGAGAGTGGCGTCGATGGAGAGGACGCCCGATTTGGACTTCAGGGTGTTAATCTGGTCCTCGGTGACGCGCAGAGCGCTGCGAGCCTGATCAGCTTGAACCCTGACCTGATCAAAAGCTTCGGTGGACCGGTGAATCTCAAGGTGACGAGCGAAGTAGCTCTGGATGTACTGTCTGAGCACTTTGAGCGCGGTGTCGGGATCCTTGTCCCGGTAGACCAGCTCGATCACGCTGCCGGGGCTGGCGTTCGCAGTCAACCCGGCCATGATGTGCGCGGCAGCTTCCCGAAGTGTGGGCGAGCCCTCCAATACATTATCCGGTCCAAGCGCAGCCGCCGTAGCCATGGAGAGGTCGGCACTGGTTACGATCTGCATCTCAGCATCCATGCCACCGGCACCCGTTCCGTAATTAGCCGGCGCGTCCGGGTCAGTCACAGTCCGCTCGACGACATAGCGAACCATCAATTTGGCGCGGGTCTGGTAGGTGGGTGACTGCTTGTAATGGTTGTAAAGAGCACCTGCGGCCCCAATGCCCAGCAAAGTAAGGATGATGATCTTCCATTTGTGCTTGAAAAGGGCATACAGGATGTCCTGAAGGTTGATGCCGCTCGTGGATGCCGAGCTCATCTTGTTGGCTGGTTTCATTAGGATGTGGGGGGGTAAATCAGTCGAGATGTGGATAGATCAATCGTCCGGCCAGGCGGTTGAGGGAGATGGGCAGATGGCCGAAGATTAGCGGGTGGCTTTCAGATCGGGCGGGACCTGCGGGAAGCCAGGTCCGGCTTCCGGTGGCGTAGCGATCATAGCACAGTTTTTCTTGCGAAGAGCCCCAGGAGCGTTTGAAGCGTGCCAATCCCTCGTCAGTTTCCGAGGTTCTGCCAAAATCGAGAGTGCGGCAACCGGAGCCGACGAGGTGCTCAATGGCAGCCCACATAACCCGCTGGTTCGGTCGCAACGGCCAGTAGAGCGGGTCTGAAGCGCCAAATTTGTAGACCGCGTGGCCCTCCGACCACAAGAAAAGGGCTCCGGCAACGGGAATCGCGTCGAGATGGGCGAGCACAACCATGCCATGGCCCTGTTGAAACAAGTGCTTGAAAACTGAGCGGAAGAAGGACACCGGCTGTGGCGGCAGGCCGTGGCGGCGGCGGGTGCGGGCGTGGAGCGAATAGAAGCCATTGACTGCGTTCTCGCCGGTTTCGATCGAAAGGCGCAGCGACCGGCCTTCGGGTTTACGAAGGGCGCGGCGGACGGAAGCATCGACGCCTCTTTCGAGCGATTCGAGCCCGGGGCGGAGATCGAGCTGATGAGTCTTGAAGCTTCTGTACGCGGACGTGCGGCCGGGCGGAGCGCCGCCGCCGCGGAGGTCAAGGTGTTTCCAGTTCTGTTCATGGGCCAGATTGGCGAGGGCGTCATAAACTTCATCGGAATGGGCGAGATCGGACCAGAGGGGCCCTCCAAAATCCGAAAAGGGTAGCGACACCCCTCGGCGACCGGTGAGAGAACTTCTGACTTCCATCAGGGGTACTAACGCTACCTCCCTGTTACCCGCTAAAATCCGTAAATAAATCGGCCTGTGACCATACGTTTCGGTAAGCACCCGTGCCCACGCGGAACGATGAAATACCGAATGACCGCTGCGGCCCGTGACCAGCGTGTCCCAAGCACTTCCCTCAAGAGGATCGATCCGCTCCAGCTTGATCATGGTGCCAGAGTTTCCTTTTTCCAGGTCTCGGACAGCATGCTTTCAGGCCACCATTTGTTCGCCGACGGCCTCCGCAACGGCTTCGGTTACGGTATTGAGCTGAGCGGTGGTGAGTTCCGGATACATTGGCAATGATACAAACTCATGAGCGCAGCGCTCCGCGACGGGAAATGAACCGGGCCCGAGTCTCAGATCCGAGTAGGCGAGTTGAAGGTGGACCGGCACCGGGTAGTGGATACCGGACCCCACGCCCCTGCGGGTGAGATGGTCGATGAAGGACACCCGGTCTGCGACGCGGACGGCATAAATATGGTGGGCGTGGATGCCGCGCGGATCCGTCGCCGGAAGCAGCAGATGGGCTTCCTGCGCCATGACGCCGGCATAAAAGGTCGCGTTCTGCCGGCGGAGCTGGTTGTTGCGGTCGAGATCGCGCAGTTTCAGCTCCAGGACTGCCGCTTGGATGCCATCCATGCGGCAGTTCCAACCCACAATCGAGTGGTGATACTTGCTCCCCTGGCCGTGATCCCTCAGCACCCGTATCCTCGCAGCAAGTTCCGGATCCCGCGTGACCACCGCCCCGGCCTCGCCGAGAGCACCGAGGTTCTTGCCGGGGTAAAAGCTGAAGCAGCCGATTTCGCCGAGGCTTCCGGCGCGTCGGCGTCGATATTCGGCACCGTGGGCCTGAGCTGCATCCTCTACCACTGGGATCCCGCGATCGCCAGCGAAAGCTATGATCGAATCCATGTCGGCTATCTGACCGAAAAGATGAACCGGCAGAATCGCCTTGGTGCGGGGGGTCACCGCCTGCTCCAGCGCTGCGCAGTCCATAGTGTAGGTAACGGGATCGATATCCACGAACACCGGGCGTGCACCGGTGCGGCTGATGGCCTCCGCAGTAGCGATGAAGGTCATTGGCACAGTGATCACCTCGTCACCTGGCCCGATCCCGAGGGCCAGCAGCGCCAACCATAGCGCGTCGCTGCCACTCCCGACCCCCACGCAATGACCCACATCACAGTATTTGGCAAAAGCTGTTTCAAACCGGCTGACAAAGGGCCCCCCAGCGAAAGCACCGGCGTCGATTACCTCCTCGATCGCCCGGGCAATTTCTTGGCGGAGGGGAGCGTGGTGCGCCTCGAGATCAAGATAAGGAACTTCCATTATGGGTTGGATTGAGTCAAACCGATCGGACGTGCCGGATTTCCTGCAACAGTCGCGCCAGCGGGGACATCCTTTGTGACGACGCTGCCGGCTCCAACCATCGAATCCTCTCCGATTGTGACCCCGCCCAGCACAGTTGCCCCGGAGCCGATTGAGGATCCCCGCTTGACGAGAATGCGCTGGCATGTCCAGTCCTCTTCGCTCTGGAGCTGCCCGTGAGCATTCAGTGCACGCGGGCGGCGGTCGTTGACGAAAGTAACTCCATGTCCTACGAACACACCATCTTCAAGGGTCACCCCTTCGCAAATAAAAGTGTGGCTGGAGATTTTGCAACGGGCACCGACTATGGCACCCTTCTGGATCTCCACAAAGGTGCCGATTTTGGTTTCATCACCTATCACGCAGCCGTAGAGGTTGGAGAAGCCGGCTAGCTTCACCCCCTTGCCGAGCACGACGTCAGATGAAACTCGAAGGGTGGCGTCCATTGGAATGTATTGAGTGAAGCGATGTCTCAGCCATCCGTGTCACCGGTGAAGCGGGGGAAACGGCGACCGGCCCGCCATTGGCCCGCAGGGAAGCCGAAGAAGCTTCCAGAATCTTCACCACTTCCAGCCCACGCTCGCCGCAGGTCATGGGAGTGGTACGATTCGAGATACTCTCGAGGAAGTGCCGACACATCTGACGCAGAGGCTCTCCCTGCTCGATGCGCGGGATGTAACTATCGCCATAATGATAGGAATACTGGAATTCACCGAAGCTGTCGTAGTGCGGTGGTCGTTCGACCCGGGCATCGTAGATCCGGATCTTCTCCATTGGCTCGATGTCGTCGTAAATGACCATCTTTCGGGTGCCGACAATCGTCATCTGGCGGACTTTGCGGGGTTCCAACCAGCTGCTCTGGATGGTGGCGAATGCCCCGTCCACAAAGTTGAGCGAAAGGTTTGCAACATCCTCGATCCCGGGGGTCACATGTGCGTTGCCCTGGCAATTCACCGATACGGGCATTTGACCGAGCAAATGAAGAATGATCGAGAGATCGTGGGGCGCGAGGTCCCAGACCACGTTGATATCCTTTTGAAACAGTCCCAGGTTGAGACGCTGGGTGTTAATGTAGCGGATCTCGCCCAAGTCACCGGCTCTGATGATCTTGCGGATCATCTGGATGGGCGCAGAATAGAGGAAGGTGTGGCCTACCATCAGGGTCAGGTGACGCCCGGCGGCCAGTTCTATAAGTTCCACACACTCCGCAGAGCTGGCGGCAAATGGTTTTTCCACGAGCACATGCTTCCCGGCGAGCAGCGCCGCCTTGGCGAGAGGAAAGTGCTGACGAACAGGAGTAGCGACCGCCACTGCATCCAGGGAGGGATCTTCCAGCATCGAGCCGAAGTCCCTGTAGCGGGGCACCTCCGGATGCAGCAACCGCATTTTCTCAAGCCTTGCCTCGTCCGTGTCACACAAGCCTCCGAGTCGAAAGCCATTCAACTGATTGAAATTCCGGGCCAGGTTGGGTCCCCAGTAGCCGAGGCCCACAACTCCAACTGACAGATCATGCGACATACTGCTCGGGTTCTTTCAAACGACCTTCGGTCACCCGACCCCTTGGCATTGCCGGGATCATCCCACCGTCTGTGTCTCGTTCATGCCGCTCTCAAAGGACGAGCGGGGAATCGTCCGCAGCGGAACGTGCTGATGAGGTCCTGGGGTATGCTGGCCGCCTTTCTTGCGGGGAAGCCTGCACCAGGAGACAGACGCGGTTACACAGGCGCGGAGCTGTCTGATCAGCGCACCGGGCGTCTCCAGCACAATCTTCAGATCGAGCGCGGGGGAAAGGCGGTCAACGTAGAGTTCGTCGAGTGCCACCATTTCGCGGAAAGTTGTGGAGTCCGCGCGCTTTACCTGCCAAAGGCCTGTCAGCCCTGGTGCCACGCGGAATCGTCCCATCTGATTCTTATTGTAGAGGGCGAACTCATTCGG
This sequence comes from Akkermansiaceae bacterium, assembly GCA_041748235.1. GTDB lineage: Bacteria > Verrucomicrobiota > Verrucomicrobiia > Verrucomicrobiales > Akkermansiaceae > Luteolibacter. The sequence continues at coordinate 29,392 of JBGTDO010000020.1, forward strand.
CATGCAGGGCCGTGGGCCGACGAGACTCATCTCCCCTCGGAGGACATTGAGCAACTGCGGCAGTTCGTCGAGGCCGGACATCCGGATCAGGCAGCCGCCCTTAATCAAGCGCGGGTCGCCCGCCAGATCCAGCTTGGTCATCGGCTGATTTGATCTTATTAGGCGCTCGGTGTAGGCCTCGTGCGAGGAGGTCTCCGCCATCACTTTCATACTGCGGAATTTGAATATCGTGAAAGGTACGCCGCCGCGACCTACCCGCGTCTGCCGGAACAGCACCGGACCTGGAGAAACCGCTTTGATCCAACCATAGACCAGCAGGGCCATGGACAGAATCACTGGTAGGATGGCTACTATTAAAGCGATATCTAAAGCTCGCTTCCATGCGGGTATTTCCCATGCCTGACCAAAGTCTCCGGGAATTTGTAACCGGAGGCAGTCGGATGCCCGTTGGACAGAATGCCTCCCGACTTTACGACGGTAGGGGCGGCCCGGGCGATGGCTTGAGAGGCGTTTCCTGAGGGCGGGTGAATTAGAGCGACGGTTGCGGTGTCTTGATGTTGTTTCCACGGGGGGAGTGGGTGGGGGATGAGGGGAACATTGGGGTGAGGTGACGGAAAATGGGTGGAATGACAGAGCGTTTGGGTGACTCCATCAAAGGAGGAACAATATTTGTTGTATACTGGAAGCTAACTATTGGAAGACATACAACTATTATCGGTATTGACTAGCAGTTTTTTGAGATGGCACACTTCCCTGATAAACTGCACGCTGCCGCCCTTGGTTAGAGTTCCGACCGAGTGGGATCAGCTAACCTAAGGCGAGGAGGCAATTTGGGGGAAGGGAGTCAGTTCCGAATCACTTCGGGCTCCGCGCTGCGGATTCTATGGAAGCAGGCATCGGACCACAAGCTTAATATTCAGGTGATGTTGGACGACTTCCGTTAAAAAACATCCCCCCGATCATCCGGTGATCTCTCAATCACCCACCTTTGACGACCTACAACTCGAGTTCTGACAGATCAGATCGTTGTACGTTGCGCATCTGCTGCGACTGCCAATCCGCCCTCCCCTCGCACCCTGCGCCTCCGAAAAAATCCTGTCGCTCGTTCTCAATTTTTCCAGACCACTCAGCGTCTTCAGGGAAGATCATCACACGCAGGCGTGAGGCGGACTGCTCAAAAGGCGATACTGAGTCCCGTGGAAACGCTCCACTGGGTCCAATCTTCTTCCGAGAACGACTGAGAATAATTGACTGAACTGAAGAAGCTTAGGCGCTGCCACGGCAGCGGTCGGCTATAGCTAAGAAATAAATTCAGGGTCTTGCCGTCATCCCGGTCGGCGGCCGCAGGGACAACCAGTTCATAACTTGAAAAACTGTAAGTGGCCCCTGCGCTCAGAGAGCCTCGTAGCAACTCACGGGTGACGGCGGCACTGAACGAGAGATCATTTACCACATAACCGGCATCCCTCGGCGCAGGAATGTTGGCGTAGCGGATAGACGCACTCGTGGACCACAGTTCGTTGATGCGATATCCCAAGCTAAGATCGCCTGTTAGACTAGGCCCCTCGCTCCCAGAGAGCCGCGAATGATCCACCATCTCGGCGCCTATCGACGCGCTTAGGTCGATTCGGTCGGTGGCAGAATAGCTTGCGTTGAACAGGAGGCCGGTGGCCGATCGGACTCCCGTCGTTTCAGCCTCCGTGCGGGAGTATCGCAGCGAAGGGCCAACGCTCAGCCGCTCGGTGGCAGCCCAGGAGGCGCCGAATTGCGCTGAATAAACGTCGCCACCCGTGCCTTCGGTCGAGAAGCTTGAGCGCGCTGCGGTCAGGCCCGCCGTCAAGCTAGTCCTGGGAGCCACCTGGTAGGAACCTGACAACCCACCACTGATAATGGTGCTTTCCGAATAGTCGCCGGTGATGCGGTCGGCACCAGAGGATTGAGCGATATTGAGAAAAGCACCGACCGAGGCGCGAGCGCCGGAGGTGGAGAAGGAAACTCCGCCGCTCTGGTCGAAGCCGCCGCGCGAAGAATCGCTAAAATAATGCTGATAGCTCGGCGTGTAATAGGCGGTAACAACGTTTCTTGCACCTCCTTCGGGATCTGTGGTGTAATAGGCGGCTGGGTTTATCGACAAAATTAGATCGCTATCACCTCCGTCGTTCAACGAGGCGTTAGAGGTGTAGCTTGCCACAGTCGAAAGTGAATATGCCACCTGACCTTTGATTGCTCCTTCGAGGGTCGGGTCCAGAACCGCGCTTAACAGGCCGTCGGGGACGATACCTTCACGTAGCATCCGGTCGGCCCCGGCCAGCCTCAGGGAAAAATCTTGGGCGGAGACGCTCGCACAGGTTGAGGCGAGCGGTAGCAAAATGCAGAGAATCCATGCATTCTTCTGGGGGGCGAAGGGTGACATGTTTCGAGTGGTAGCGGGCAGCGCCGTGAATGGCAAGAGTGGATGCGGTCTGGAGAGGCGCTGTCAATCTGCCGCCATCTGAGTCGCGCCTGTCTTCCGCACGAAGACCTCGACGGGCACCGAGGGCCCCATCTGGGTCCCAGCTCCCGCTGCGCTGCCAATCTTCTGGCGGGGGCAGGAGTTGATCTGTCGGTAGAGAACCGCCGGAGTTTTGGCTAGGATCTGCAGATCCAGCCACAGTGACATCCGTTTCACATATTCCTCATCCATCTCCAACATTGCGGTGAACGTAGTGGATTGGGTTCGCCTCACCTGCCAGAGCCCGGTTAGTCCCGGTTGCACGTTGAAGCGGCGGCGTTGATCGGCGTTATGAAGCGTGAACTCTTCGGGTAAACAGGGACGCGGGCCGATTAAGCTCATTTCGCCCCGCAACACGTTGATCAGCTGTGGGATTTCATCAAGCCCGGCCATCCGCAGCACGCAGCCTCCTTTAATCAATCTGGGATCGCCCAGCAGATCGAGTTTGGTCATGGGGTGCCCGGACCTCACCAATCGCCTCACATGCTGTTGGTGTAGAGTAGTGGGCGCTTTTGGAATCATGCTGCGAAACTTATAGATCGTAAATGGTTTCCCTCCGCGGCCGATCCGGGTCTGCCGAAACAGCACGGGTCCAGGAGAGACCTTTTTTATCCAGCAGTAAACCACGAGGGCGACAAGGAGCACTCCCGGCAAGGCGAGCAAGATCCAGAGCAAGTCCGAAGCCCTTTTCCACGCCGGAATTGGCGAGACGGCTATTTTGCCCGCAGTATCACCTGCTCGTTCTACTTGGCATGTCTGGCTCCTCGGGAAGGAAGAAAAGCGGCCACCAGCTTTTCTCGGTCCAGCTACTGGACGACTTCGGGAACGCCTTCGAGTGAGCTTGGTTAATAGTAAGGGGCGCGTTGGTTTATCAATCAGATTCACAGGGGGGGTGTGGGGGTGTGGGGGTGACTTAACAGACTTCACATGTCTGCGTGCTTTCTACCGAAAAGCTCGGTGGCGAAACCAAGAGCTACGCTTGCGCGGGGGCAGCGGATGTCCCGGAGTCGCCCGAGAAGACGCGCAGCCTCGCACAAGAGGCTGATCGGGGGAGATGGAACTGAACGGAGCAGGCTGGGCCGCTACTTTCATAGCGCAAGAGGGGGGCATGGGCGACACTCTTGCAGGTTCCAGGCCAACATCCGCCGACCGCGGCCATGTGCGCTTAAACCACGTTATCAGAAAGCCTGCGGGCGCGGGGCCAGAAGAGATCACGGACGGGCGGGAAATCTCGGCTCCTTGCAAGACACAACAATCCCTGCCCTTCCCACCGCAATCTGCAATAGGTTCCTCCCCCGCCTACAAACTTCGCAGGATCGCTCGCCGTCGGCTCGCGCCGGGACGCGGGACCCACGCCGCTCCGAGGTGCCGCCAGCCACTCCCCCCGCTTCCTCTCCACAGCCGCTGTAGATGCCCCACCCCGTCCTTCTTTCTCTTGCCGCGCCAGTAAAGCCGTGGTTTCATCCGCGCCCCCCAACAGGAAAACTTTATTATGGCGAACAAGGATGTGACGGACCCGGTGCGGATGGAGAAAATTGTCTCCTTGTGCAAACGCAGAGGCTTCATTTTTCAAGCGGGCGAGTTGTACGGTGGCCTTAACGGTTGCTGGGACTACGGTCCTCTTGGCACCGAGCTGAAACGCAACCTCAAAGACTTCTGGTGGCGCAAAACCGTCCAGGAGCGCGACGATGTCCTCGGCATGGATGGCTCAATTCTCACCATGGAGCAGGTCCTTGTTTCCTCCGGTCACGTCGGCGGATTTTCCGACCCGATGTGCGATTGCCTCCTCTCCAAAGCCCGCCTCCGCGCCGACCAGATCCCGGCACAGTCCGGCAAGGTTTACCACTTCGCCGGAGCCACTCTCCCTGATACCGCTTGGAAAATGGAGAAAGCATATTCGGTGCTTCAGACCACAGGCATGGACGAGGCCAAGGTCCGCAAGACCGCTCGCGAGTATTATTCCCAGTTCTTCAATAACTCGATCCAAGACAAAAAAGCAGCGCTTAAATCTCTCCAGCTCACCGGCGAGACCACCGAGGAGGTCACCGATAGCACCTCCTACAATCCGGAGAATGGTTCGCTCCTCACCGAGCCCCGCGAGTTCAACCTGATGCTTCAGACCAATTTCGGCGCAACCGGTGAACAGATCGCCTACCTCCGTCCGGAAACGGCCCAATCGATCTTCTGCCAATACAAAAACGTTCTCGATTCCAACCGAATCAAGCTCCCCTTCGGCATCGCCCAAGTCGGTAAATCGTTCCGCAACGAGATCAACCCCCGCAATTTCACCTTCCGCTCGCGTGAGTTCGAGCAGATGGAAATCGAATACTTCTGCCGCCCGGAGGACGGCATGCGCCTCACCGACGAATGGCTGGAAACTCGCCTCTGCTTCTATGCGGAAATCGGCATCCCGCGCGAAAAACTCCACATCCTCGACGTTCCCGATGGCGAGCGCGCCTTCTATTCGAAGAAAACCTACGATATTGAATACGAGTTTCCCTTCGGCATCCAAGAGCTAGAAGGCGTAGCCTACCGCACCGACTACGATCTCGGCGTGCACCAGAAAGGCGCCGGCAAGCCGCTCGAATACTTTGATGAGGAGACCAAGGAAAAATTTCTCCCCCACGTCGTCGAACCCTCCGCCGGCTGCGACCGCACCGTCCTCGCCCTCATTTGTGAGGCATTCGACGAAGAAGAACTTGGTAAAGACGACAAGAGTGACATCCGCACAGTGATGCGCTTTGTTCCAGCAATGGCTCCAATCAAGGTCGGCATTTTTCCGCTGATGAAGAAAAACGACGACCAGGTGCGCATCGCCCGCGAGATTCAAAAGACCCTCCAGCCATGGATGAACGTTTTCTACGACGATGGTGGCGCGGTCGGCAGACGCTATCGCCGTCAGGACGAAATCGGCACCCCCTTCTGCGTCACCATAGATTTTGAGACCCTCGGCGAAGCAGGCGAAGAGCTGAAAAACACCGTTACGATCCGCCACCGGGATTCAATGGAGCAGGAGCGCCTGCACATCGATTCACTGCTGCCATGGCTGATCCAGCGCGTGCGTTGAGTCACCTCTTGTTTCTGAGAGTCACTGCAATTCGCTCAGCCGCACGCGCTGCTGCAATACGACGCCGCCCTCGCCGTCGCGCACCTGCATGCGGATCACCGGATCCGCCTCGTCCCAGTCGATATCGATCATCCCGAAGTTGATATCGAAATAAACCGTCCCGATCCGATGCCGATTGATCTCATTGGTGAAACGCGTGCCCGCTCTAGTAAAGTTACCGCTCGGTCGGTTCAGACTACTGCTGGTGATATCATACACGGGGTAATCCACGCCACCCTCTTCATCCGCCCGGATCATTGAAATTTCAGACAGGTGCCGGTCGCCGCTGATGAACATCACGCCGTTGGCCGCCGTGTTACGGATCAGACCTAACAACTTCTTCCGTTCGAGCGGGAAATTCCCCCACGCTTCCCAGCCATGCTGGTTGGCCACCACCTGCACGCCGCTGCCGATAATCCGCACATCCGCCGGCTGCCGCAACTGCTCCTCCAGCCATTTCCACTGCGCCTCTCCCAAGATAGTCGCCGTGGGATCAAGGTCGGGCAGATAGCGCCCGGGGACGCCTTCTCCGGGCTCTCCCTCAGTGAATCCAGTTTTCAAAGGGCTTCGGAAAAAACGCGAGTCCAGCAGAATCACCTGCACCCTCCGCCCTTTGGGGCCATAGGTCCACGACATATACACCCCGTCCCGCCGCCGCCGCGGATCATTCTCTGCCGCACCGAAGAAGTTCAGGAACTCGCGTTGTGACTCACGCTTCATCGGGTAGCTCATCCCGGCATCATTCGCACCGAAATCATGATCGTCCCAAGTAGCGATCACCGGGCAGGTATCCCGCAGCAGTTGATATCCTGGCTGCGCTCCGAGCAGACCATACTTTTCGCGCATCTCCTCCATATCCTCAGTATCGCCATAGATATTATCTCCCAGAAAAATGAACAGATCCGGCTCGTCAGCCACTACGGCGTCCCAGATCGGTTGCGGCTGGTCCTGATGTGCGCAGGAGCCGAACGCGATGCGGCTCAACACCTTACCCGAATCGTCGATCGCCTCGGCATGCAGCGCTACCGGCCACGCCAGAGCGAAAATCAGGACGCGAGCACCACGGAGGGCGGATCGATAATGATCTGTCATGGCGGAATCCTAACGGCCCGCCGACCATCCGACAAGCAGCCGGTCAGCAAGGCCCACCATCAATCCCTTCATCCTCACTCCCCGATCGTATCAAGCCCGGAATAGTAGCCGGTGAAGAAGCCGATGATCTTCCACGCCACGAAGAGCATGATGAAGAAATACATCACCTTGGGGATCATCACTGCGGCCGTTTTCATCGAGCTCTCCGCCCGTTCCTGGAACAGCCGCGACCAGCTCTCCATATCCGTATCGAGCATACCAGCCTCCTCGCCCGTCAGGTAGGAGCGCGCAAAAGCCTGAGGAAAAGCATCCTCCGCCATGAACTGCGGGCCCAGCGCGTTTCCCTCGTTTGCCACCGCCACCAGATTGTCGCACGCACGCCGGATCCGCCCGCTCTGGGAGGCATCTGCCGACACCCGCACTGTCTCCCGCATGGAGATTCCCGCCAGCAGGCACGAGTGATAGACTTTGCAAAAGCGCGACATCGCCATGTTACGCCGGGTTTTTCCGATCCACGGGAGGCGATTGATCATCCCGTCGATCAACGGACTCTCGGGTGCCATTTTTAGCACCGCCCGCCCCGCGAAAAACAGGACCAACGCCACCAGATACATCACCGCTAGGGTCCCAAAAAATCCGCCAGCGATCTGACCACCCGTGCGTTCCTCACCGGTGATCGAGAGCGGGATCGTCCCAATGAGAACCCCTAGGTGGAGCACGATCAGCGGATAGATCATACCTTTTACCACTTCCTGCCGCGCCGAGGCCATCAAGCCGAAGTACTCCGCCAAATGATGGAAAGCCGCCGCAAGTTTTCCTCCCCGCTCACCTGCCGTGATGATACTGCGCTCCAGTTCGCTGATCGCCCGCGTATCTTTTGCGAACGCACCAGCGATGGAATCCCCCGCTTCCAGCCCCTCGTTCAAATCCTTTAACAGCGCCACCTGCTCCCGCGGCAGCCGCGTATTGTTCAGCACCCCAGCCGCCCGCCGGATGTCGAAGCCCGCCTGCAGCAGTTTCGCCATCTCCATGTAAAACTGGTGCTTGTTCTTCGCGCTGGGGATCATGACTACCTCTTTTCTATCACCTACGTTTTGAAATCCCGACTCTGAAACGCAAGCCAGCCGATCGTGAACAAGCTCGCGTTCAGCCCCATTAGCAGTGCGTAGCTCTCCACAATCTTTGGCCAGGAAATATGTTGCTCCATCAGAAACACCCACGCACTCATCCGCCAGGTGACGAAGTAGCTCTCATAAGGCCTGAAAAACGGGAACCCCTGTAGGATCATATCTACGAACAGGATTGTGAGAGTAATAATCGTTGCCGCCGCAGGCTTGATTTTGAAACAAGAGAACATGAACGCGATCGACGATAGCGTCACCATACTCACACCGATCCCAGCCGCCGCCAGCGCCAGCCGCCCCGCCCCTTCCCACCACTCCGGATACGCCGCGAAAACCTTCATCTTTGGCTCGAGCACAAACAGTCCGCCCTCCCATCCCACCGCCGCCACCGCCATCGCATAGCCGCTGATTCCAACGAAGAACACAAAGCTGAACGTGTAGAGACACACCGCCGCGTACTTCACCAGCAGCAACCGCAGCCGGCTGATCGGCCGCGCGAAAACCATCCTCAGGTTTCCATCCTCATTCTCCTTCGCCACGATGTCCCCAGCCACGAGCGCGAAATAAATCGAGCCTAACAAGAACATGCTCAGCAGCATGATCGTGAACGTGATCGTCAGCGAGCTATAGTAGGTATTGAACTCCAGCGCGTTCCTATCCAGCAGCCCCTTCATCGTCCGCTGGCTCGACTCAAGCTTGTAAACGAAAAGGATCAGCGCCTCCATCGCTAGGAAAGCCCCGTAGCCCATCCACGTCCGCGGCCGTGCGAACAGCTTCCTCAGTTCCCCCCTAAGTTGTTGGAAAAAAATCATTAGTTGGGACTGCCTGCGCCGTTTAGAATTTCCATATAGACATCCTCCAGCGAGCGCCGCAGCTTTGCAAACTCCCGCACCCTCACCCCCGCCGCCACCAGCGCCGCCACCGCATCCGCCGGATCAATCTCGCGCGGCAGCGAGATCCGCCTTTCGCCCACGACTTCACCACCACCCCGGCGGAGGATGGTTATAGCCAGATCCCAAGGCTCCAGCTCCACCTGATAAACCGGCACCTCATCCTGCAGCCCTTTTACCGTGCCTTCAAAAACCCGCCTGCCCTCGCGCAGAATCGCCACCCGGTCACACATCAGCTCCACCTCCGCCAGCAAATGGGAATTGAAGAGCACCGTCATCCCCCGCTCCTGCCGCAGTTGCAGGATAAAATCGCGAAACCACTTGATCCCCTCCGGATCCAGCCCGTCCGTCGGCTCGTCTAACAGTAGCAATTCAGGCTCCGGAAGCAGCGCCTGGGCGAGCGCCAGCCGCTGGCGCATCCCGTGGCTGTAGGTCCTGACCTTGGAACCCACCCGCCGCGTCAGCCCCACCCGGTCAATCACCTCCCTCGCCGCTTTTACATCAAATCCACCCGAGTAACTCATCAGAATTTTGAGATTATCCCAGCCGCTCAGGTAATCATAGAAAGCCGGAGCTTCAAAAATCGCCCCCACTTTCCGCAGCGCCTCGCCGCGATTCGCCTGCACCGAGATCCCGCCAACTTTCACTTCCCCCGCATCCGGCTGCACCATCCCCAAAATGATTCCGAGCGAAGTGCTCTTGCCCGCACCGTTGTGCCCGAGCAGCCCGTAGATCTCGCCCTTTTCCAGCTTGAAGGAAACATCCCGCAGCGCGGGCTTGCCGCCGAAGTCTTTGCTCAATCCACGTGCTTCCAGCATATCGATCTACCTTCCGCCGGTCGCGAACCGGACTTTGTTAGAGGCGCTGGAATCGGCGTAAAGGAAATTGGTACCACCCGGATGCCACGCCTCCTTGTCACTCACCAGCGGCACCGCCTCCGGGCGATCCTCGATCCCGAAAAACCCCACTTTAGTGATATGCAGACCGTTTTGTGTGACGTTCCAGTTGTAACTGCTGCCCGTTTTCAAAAACTGCTCCTTGTCCGCCGGACAGTGAAAAACATCGGCGCCGCCGATGTAAGGCAGCAGCACCGTCTCCAGAACGGGCTCGTCCGACTGCCTGTCAGACCGCCCCAGGGTCAGCGTCGGCAGCAGCTGGCTGTTGTCGTCAAGGTATCCCTGCAGCCCCACGCCGATCGATCTCAGGTTCGAAAGACAGGCCGCCTCCCGCCCCTTGGCCACCATTGACATGCTCACCGGCACCGCCACCCCCGCCAGCACCGCGATGATTGCCACCACCACCACCAGCTCGACCAAGGTGAAACCTTTTTTACTTTGCATCTCTGATTTACCTCTGTCCTAATTCATTTCCCCGCAGCCCCTGCATCTGCTCGTTTACCGCCTGCATCAATGGCGCAAGATCCAGCTTCGTCTCCGCGTTCGCCTTTTCGAAATACGCACGCATCCCCTCCTCGCTGATCTTCTTGAGCAAATTCCCATCCATCTCCTCCGCCCGCATCATCTCCTCCTCCGTCCGCCCCTCCTGGACGTCCTTCAGCCCCTGCTCCACGAACTTTCTCCTCTGCTCAGGCGGCATCTGATCCAGGGCCTCCATGAAGCGGCTCATCGTTTCCACGACGGTTAAATCAACGAACAGATCCTTTTCTGGCGGGCTGAGCTTCGCGAAAAAATCCTCGCCCGTGCGGCTCTCGCGATTCTTCTGCCGCTCGCTGAAATCCAGCTGGTTGATCATCCCGGCCACCCGCCGGATCTCCTGCTCCCGCCTTGCCCGCTCCGCTTGGGGGCCTGCATTTTCCGACCAATCCTCCAAACCCAGCTCCCGCACCTCGCGGTCCAGCCGCTCCGCCGTAACCTTTTTTTCAGCTGCAAAAGAACGCACCACAAAAACCAGTATCCACACGACCGCCAGCACTCCAATCGCCTTCAATACCAGCCCCTGTTTTCCGTTCACGGGCTGAAGCTAATCCACCTTCCACCACGCGCAACACAACGAATCTCCTGCGTCCTGCGCACACTTTCCTCTCGACCCATCTGCCGTTCCGCATTTTCCTCTTCCCTTTCATCCGCATTTCCCGCCACACCTCACTTCTTATGCTTCTTTCCATCGTCCAGTATGGCGATCCCATCCTCCGCCAGCAATGCCGCCGGGTCGAAAAAATCGATGAAGAGCTCCACCAGCTCGCTGCGGACATGCTTGAGACCATGGTCGCTGCCAACGGCGTGGGACTGGCCGCACCACAGATCGGCTCAAACCTGCAGATCGCGGTAGTGGACGTCTCACATGATCCGGATTGCATTTCTTTCCTCCAAGTCAATGGCGAGGATGCGGATATCGAGGACATCATGCCACTGGTCTTTATCAATCCCACTCTGGAGTATGGGCAGGAAAAGGAATTCGCCTTCGAGGGCTGCCTGAGCATTCAGGGAATCCGCAGCGAGGTCCGCCGCCCTGCCGAAGTCCGCGCCACCCTACCGCAGCTCGACGGCAGCACCCTCGTCATCGAGACCGACGGTCTTCTCGCCCGCGCCCTCCAGCACGAGATCGATCACTTGAACGGGATTCTATTCGTAGACCGCCTCTCCGCCGTCGGAAAAGTCAGCGTCAAGAACCGTCTGAAGCGACTGCTCGAGCCCCCTACGCGATGACGGTTCTCCCTTCTGAGAACTTGCACCCGTCAAAACAGACTCTCCGCCAGCACCCTCACCTCCTCAAACGGCAGCTCCCCCAGAAGCCCATAGTCATCATGCCGATAAAGCCGCGCCCGCATCGATGCCGGGCTGGACATCCCGCATAGAAACCGCGCCATCTGCCGCTCCGTCCCCAGCGCCGCCAGCTTCTCATCATGTAGAGCTCGGATTCGGCGCAACTCCGCATCCGTCACTTTCCTCAGCTTCTTCCGCTTCAACTTCACCGGCGGCAAACCCCGGCACCTATCGCAGTGACCACATGGCTCCTCAAGTTTCTCACCAAAATGTTTCAGCAGCACCTTCGTCAAACACTGCCGCGTCGATGAAAGCCCGAGAACCTGCTCGAGCCGATTCAGATCGGAAATCTCCCGCGCTCGGAAGCCGTCCGCCATCCCTCGCGACAGCTCAGCAAGATCCCCCGGCTCTTTTTTCACCCTGTATGCCTGCCTCCAACCCGATTTTTTGAGCGCCACATCGCCGGCCGCCTCCAGCTCTTCAACAAGCAGCCGCAGCTTTTCCGGTGCCACCCCCAGCCGCTCCGCCGTCTCGCTGATCTTGATCGCAAGCCATTTCCACTCCGCATCCAACTCAGCAAAAACCGCCTCCAAAAGCTTTCTTTCCTTCGCGTCCCGCCCCGCCAGCACCTTACGCATCGGCTGCAATAGCTTCACACGATAGCCATCGAAGAAGCTGCCCCGCGCCTCCAGCAGCCCCGCCAGCTCCAGATAAGCAAAAATGGTCGACACCACGGTCTGGCGGATGTCGCAGGTAGTCGAAAGCTCATACAGCGAAACATCGAACTCCCTACCTAGCCGTAAAACCCGCTCCAGCAGATTCCGCACCGCCCTCTCGCCCGGTGTATCCGAGAAAATGAAATTCTCCAGCACCGTCCGATCCTCCGCGCAAGCCAGCCACTCGCACACCGCCGGCCGACCATCGCGTCCCGCCCGCCCTATTTCCTGCGTGTATCCCTCCAGACTCTTCGGCAGATTGTAATGAATCACTGCGCGAATGTCAGCCTTGTCCACGCCCATCCCGAAGGCAATCGTCGCTACCACGATCTCGATCCCGCCGCCCATGAACTCCTCTTGGATCTCCCGCCTCAGCTCGCTTCGCAAGCCCGCGTGATAAGCCCGCGCCGAAAGCCCTGCCTTTGCCAGATACGTCGCCACCTCCTCCGCCGTCTCCTGCCGCGTCACATACACCACCGCCGGTCTCCCATACTCCTCCAGCTTCTGTAACAAGAGGCTCTTGCGCTCCTCCGCAGAACACGGCGTCACCCGCAGATCCAGGTTTCTTCGGTGAAAGCTCAGCTTCAGCACATCCTCCTTCCGCACCCGGAACTGCCGCCGGATGTCAGCCTCCACTTTAAGCGTCGCCGTGGCGGTTAGAGCCAGCAGCCGCGTTACTTTAAGCTGTCGGCAGATTTTCCCCAGCTTCAAATAATCGGGCCGGAAATTGTGCCCCCACTCGGAGATGCAGTGTGCCTCATCCACCGCTATCAGGGAGAGTTTCACGCTTTTTAGCATCTTGATAAACTCCGCATTCCCCAACCTCTCCGGAGAAACATACAGCAGTTTCAGCTCCCCCTTCTTTAGCCTCTCCAAAACCTCTGTGAACTCCGCAGCATTCAGCGTAGAGTCCAGCCTCGCCGCCGCGATCCCCTTAGCCACCAGCCCGTCCACCTGATCCTTCATCAGCGCCAGCAAGGGCGAAACCACCAGCGCCGTCCCCTCCAGCAGGAGAGCGGGAAGCTGGTAGCAAAGCGACTTTCCACCTCCCGTGGGAAAAATTGCCAGCGCCCCCCGCCCCTCCATCAGAATCTCCACCACCTCCTCCTGCCCCGCCCGTAGCTCGCCAAAGCCGAAAACCTCTCGCAGCACTTCCTTCATTAGAAATGAGATTGGACGTTAGAAGTTCGTTCGTTAAGCGCTAAAAGACCGTAAGGAAACTCCCATCGTCCTCAACTCTCCCGCAAAAGAATACGACAAGAAGGGCACCATTCCCGCACCTTCACCCCCGTCAGCCTGCGTAGCGCACCGTGGTGCTGATGTTCGACCGCCCTTTCAGGGCTTGTGATGCTTTCACGGTGATGTTCCCGGGGCGCTGCCCCGGGCTTGCGTGGATGGCCCCTTTGGGGCGCTAGATGGAAATGGTCGGTGTTATCATGAATTCTCCATTCATAAGGCGCTCCCCTCTCTCAAAGGGCAAAGCCCAGCCCCAAGCCAGCCCAGGGCAACGCCCTGGGTATCCCCATCCCACCTATCCGAGGGCTGAAGGCCCGGCCCAACCGCGCAATTCATGCCGACGTTTGACCGGACCGTTGGCCCTCGATTCACGCGCGGACGTGCCTCCCGGGGGCGCTGCCCCGGGCTTGCGTGGATTGCCCCTTTGGGGCGGTAGATGGATATGGTCGGTGTTATCATGAATTCTCCATCCATAAGGCGCTCCCTCTCTCAAAGGGCAAAGCCCAGCCTCAAGCCAGCCCAGGGCAACGCCCTGGGTATCCCCATCCCACCTATCCGAGGGCTGAAGGCCCGGCCCAACCGCGCAATTCATGCCGACGTTTGACCGGACCGTTCGCCCTCGATTCACGCGCGGACGTGCCTCCCGGGGCGCGCCCCTGGCTTGCGTGGATTGCCCCATTGTGCGGTAGGTGGATGCAGCTATCAGGATTTCAATCCCATACATACCGCTCGTCATACGCGACGTTGTGCTTTTTGAGAAAGCTGCGGTATTCATCCTGGAAGCTTTTCTTCCTATGGTGCTCGCGTTGGTTGGCGATGTATTCGCGGACTGATTCCACGTTGGATTCCGAGACGGCAAATGCGCCGTAGCCCGATTGCCACGCGAACGTTGCGAAGCTGGGATCCTGGGTTTTGATCCACTTTGAAGAGGACTTCTTAACATCCTCGACGACCTGGCTGATGGAGACCGTCCTAGCGAGATCGAAGAGCAAATGGGCGTGGTCTTCAACGGAATTGATAAGGACAGGTGCGCAACCAAGATTTTGCAGGACGGTGGCCATGTAAGCGTGCAGGGTGGGCTGGATGGAATCTGTGATAAAGCGTTCGCGGTGCTTGGTGCTGAAGACAAGATGGATGTGGAGGCGGGCGAGGGACTGGGGCATCGGTTCGGTCGCCCCTTCAGGGCTTTGAATATGTTTACGGATCGATACCCAGGGCGTCGCCCTGGGCTGGCTTGGCTTGCCCCTTTGGGGCGGAAGAATTTATGCATCGGGCGTTTCATCGACAATCTCCATTTCCAAAAGCAGGTGCCCCACCGCCCAACTAGGGCTTTCTTGAAGGGCAACGCCCTGACCCCAAGCCAGCCCGGGGCATCGCCCCGGGTATGCGCGTCCTACATATCGGAGGGCTGAAGGCCCGGCCCAACCGTGCGCCGAACGTTAGAACGCCCCGTCGGGGCATCGAATTTGTTTACGGATCGATACCCAGGGCGTTGCCTTGGGCTGACTTGGCTTGCCCCTATGGGCGGAAGAATTTATGCCTCGGGCATTTCATCGACAATCTCCATTTCCAAAAGCAGGTGCCCCACCGCCCAACCAGGGCTTTCTTGAAGGGCAACGCCCTGACCCAAGCCAGCCCGGGGCATCGCCCCGGGAATTCGCATCCTGCATATCGGAGGGCTGAAGGCCCGGCCCAACCGTGCGCCCAACGTTTACCTCACCTTCACAACCTCCGATTCAAAGCCGCCTCCACGCGCTTCTCGGAGACCTTTCCCCTCACCTCCACATCCGGGGCGAAGAGGCTGACGCGCCACTCCTCGAGGAGCCACCCAGCTTCCCAGAGGTTCGGGTTTTCCGGTTGGGCATGCCACTCGGTAAACCATCCTTCCCAGTGGTTCCGGAGGAGATCCATTTTCTCCAAATCCTTGATCAGGGGCAGGGATGAAATGCGTCCGAGGCGAGAATGGATGGCGCGGAAGCGGCGGGGGTAATCGATCAAGCGCTCGTAGCCAGCGCGCCACGCGAACCTGCCGCGCAGCAACCACGCGAGCTCCTCCTCCAGATCGGCGGCGATGCCACCGAAGTTCCGGTCGCCGTGCTTGGCGGCGATCCACTCGCCCACCTCCCGTTGGCCCTCCACGATGGCGTCGAGGGCAGCGCCGATCTTGGCGGCGGCCTCGAACCATTTCCCCCGCACCTTTTCATTCAGCTTGGCAAAGGCCTCGGGGCTGCGGGGGAACTCACCTCCTGCCACTCCTTCTGCAGTTAATAATATAAGGTCCTCGATGCCCGTCCCGCCAACACCGAGCCGGGCCAGCTCCACCTTTGCCAGCATTCCCATGGGGAATTTTTTCCGCAGGTAATCGACCTCCCGCTCTGCGGCCAGCACGAGCAGGCGCGCGCCGCCTTCGCGGTGCGCTTCCCGCGCCTCCTGGAGATCGGTCAGAGCTTTGACGCCGACGGTTTTTCCCTCGTCCACAAGGGCGGGAAAGGCGGGGCCACCGGCGGTCATCACCTGTTCCGGCAGGCTCTCGCCATCCCAGGAGCTCATGCCGCGCCGCTCGACATCGGCGGTCGCCGCGGCCTCGAAGCGCTCGCGCATCCGACCGGCGAGTTGAAGCTTGAGCTCCGCGACATCGGTGCCCATCGCCAGCTCCCCGCCCTCGTCATCGCAGACCCAAATTTTCGTCACCAGTTCCTCCGTCAGCCGTGAGGGATCGAACTCCGCCACCGGAACCACCCCGCCGGTGCGCTCGACGATGTGGGCCACCAAGGTTTCCTCGATGGATGCCTCTTTGGGAGCGCCAGCCCAAAGCTCCGCGAACGATCTCGCCACCTCGCCGATCGGCTGGCAGAGCCTGCGGAAATCCTTTGGCAGGCCGCGCAGCAGCAGCTCCGCCCGCTGTTCGAGATTGCCATCGACGCCCCAGCCGGGCAGCCACTCGGGAAGCCGTGGGAGTTGGTCGACGTGCACCCCGAGGGTGACGCCGTCATCGCGTTCGCCGGGGGCGCAGTGGTAGTAGACCGGATACTCCTCGCCCTCGTGCCGCAACACGTCGGGATAAAACTCAAGCCCGACGAGATCCTCCCATATCACATCGCCCATTCCCATCATCAGAGAATCCTCATTCGCCTCCCGCCACTTGTGGAAGGCCGCGGCTGTGCTGATGTCAGCGGGGATGCGGGATTCGAAAAACCGCACCACCGCGTCATCGCTCCACAGTGCGCCGGACCTCCGCAGTTTGTCCTCGATGCCTTTGATCTCCTCCCGCAGGTCCTCCATCCGCTGCAGGAAAATGGTTTTTCGGCGCAGGCCGCCGCCAAGGATACCCTCCCGTATAAATACCTCGTGCGCCGCTTTTTTATCGACCCTACCGTAGTGGACCCGCCGATTCTCGATCACGTGGAGGCCGCCGCAGATCACGGTTTCCTTGCCATAGACCGCGCCCTGTTTCTCATCCCAATGCGCCTCGCCGTAGCGGCTGCGGCACAAATGCGGCGCGACCACCTCCACCCAATCCGGCTCGATCATGGCCACCCGCCGGGCCCAAAGCCGCGTCGTCTCCACCACCTCGAGGCCCATCACCCACTCGTTGCGTGTCTTCAAGCCGAACAAGCCGGAGCCGGGAAATACGGCGAAGAATCCGCCTGCGGCACTGCGGTAAGCTTTCGCCTCCTTGTCCCACAGCCCGAACTGCCGCGGCGCTCCGGCGAGTAGTGAACGGTGTATCGCAGCGTAGTTGCCGGAGCCATCGGTGGGCTTGCTCATACCCCGCCCGCCGCTCTCGCCCGCGACCTCCATCAGCTCCTCCATCACATTCCCCCACTCCGTGACGCGCTTGGCATTGAGGAAATTCGCGCCGCAGTATTTCCGCAGCTGATTCCATTTCCAACGGCCTTTTTCCTGAAAACGCGAGACGTCCTTCCACAGGTTCAGCATCGCAATAAAATCACTGTCAGGGTCCTTCCACTTCGCGTGGGCCGCATCCGCTTCCCGTGCCTTTTCCGCCGGCCGCTCGCGTGGATCGCTGGTCTCCAGGCCGGCGACAATCACCACGACCTCCTCCAGGCACTTCTCGTAACGCGCCTCGATCAGCATCCTGCCCATCCGCGGATCGACCGGCAGCCTGCCGAGCTCGTGCCCAATCTCCGTCAGCTCCCTGTCCTTGTCGAGCGCCCCCACCTCCCGCAGCGTTCGGTAGCCCTCGGCGACCGCCTTGGGATTTGGCGGATCGAGAAACGGAAACTCCGAAATCTCCGGCAGGCCCAGCGACTTCATCCGCAGGATTACCCCGGCGAGCGAGCTGCGGCGGATTTCCGGCTCGGTGAAGTCCGGCCGCTCCAGCAGGTCCTCCTCCTCGTAAAGTCGTAGGCAGATGCCGTTTTGCACGCGGCCGCAGCGACCCTTGCGCTGCCTGGCGCTAGCCTGACTGACCGGCTCCACCTGCAGGCGTTGCACACCTTTGCTCGGATTCCAACGGCTTACCCTCGCGAGTCCGCTATCGAGCACGCAGGCGATGCGAGGAATAGTTAGGGAGGTTTCGGCCACGTTTGTCGCCAGGACCAGCCGCCGCATCCGCCCCGGCTGGAACACCCGCTGCTGATCGCCCATACCGAGCCGCGCGAACAGCGGCAGCACCTCCGTGTTGCGGTAGCGGCGGCCGTCGAGCACGTCCGCACATTCGCGTATCTCCCGTTCCCCCGGCAGGAAAACCAGCACGTCACCAGCGGGGTCCATGTCATTCAGATAATCCACGCCCCGCGCCACATGCTGCGCCAACTCCTCATCGTCTTTCCCCGGGAGGAAAAATTCCGATACGGGAAACATCCGCCCGGGAGCCTCGATCACCGGAACGGAACGCCCCTTCTCGCATTTGAAAAACTCCGCGAAGGCACCCGCATCCAAGGTCGCCGAGGAGATCACCAGTTTCAGATCCGACCGCCTTTCTAGGAGCCTTTTCAGATAGCCGAGGAGGAAGTCGATGTTCAGCGACCGCTCGTGAGCCTCATCGAGAATCAACGCGCTGTACCGCCTGAGATCCCGGTCGCCTTGGGTCTCAGCCAGCAGGATGCCATCAGTCATGAATTTGATCCGCGTCTCCCGGCTCGTCCTATCGTCGAAGCGCACCTGATAGCCCACAAAATCCCCGAGCGGCACGTTCAGCTCCTCCGCCACCCGCTTCGCCACGCTGACGGCCGCGATCCGGCGTGGCTGGGTGCAACCGACCAGCTTCTGGCGCGCTCCAGGTTTCGCCTGTGATTCCAGCGCCTCCGCCACCATCTTAGGCAGTTGGGTGGTTTTGCCGGATCCCGTGTCGCTGACAACCACCACCACCTGGTGATCTAGCACAGCGCTAAGTATTTCCTCCCGCCGCTCCACCACCGGTAGCTCCACCGGATAATTCCATTTCCCCGAAAAACTCATCCGCTGGGAAGATGTTTTCGGCTCCCCGTTTGGACAAGTCCTATTCCTCGCGTGGGAGACGCTGAGTATCGACTGCATGGTGGCAGTGCTTATCTCTTAAAAATCTCGCGAATATGTGATTGTGGTATGGCCGGTTTTCGGTAATCTGGTCATGTCGATGCCGACGAGCCCCCCACTCGAAGGCAAACGATATTCCCCTCATAGAACATCCCCCCGAAATAAAGCGTCGGCAGACATTCCCCCCCGGTTGTCTGCCGACTCGCTTTATAGAGCCGGGGGCATCGAGAGCTGTTTAGAATTAACAGTTCCGAGCGCCTTAGCGCCTCTTGTAACTGCGGTGGAATCTCTCAGAACAAGCTCCGCCCTTCACCACCCCTACTTGATGAAGTAGCCGGAGACTCTCCACTTGCCATCTTCACCCAGCATTGGGGTGACTGTCTCAACAGCTTCCTTCTTGTTGGCAAACGAAGTCGTGAACTGGAGGACGACGTAATCTCCCTCCGGTGCGCCCAGAAGGGTGTCCGTCGCCTCGGCACTTTTGAGCTCACGCGAAATAAGATCACCCAGCGGCTCCCGGGCCATGGCAAGCGCTTTTTCCCACTGCTCTTTCGTCACCGACTTCTGGAAGACTTCCGCCGCGGCTTTCCAGCTTTCTTCGAATTTTCCTTGGTCCGTGAGAAGGAGCCAGGCTTCAGCGGCCTTTTGAGCTACCTCCTCGCTTCCATCGGCCGCTGTCAGAGTGGCGGAGGTCATCAGCAGCATTGAACAACCGGCGAGTAGCGAAGGCATGAATGTCTTTTTCATGCTGTATCCAATACGAAGTTCCCGCTCCTAAAGCCACCCGAAAATCAGCAGCGAGACGTAGATCAGCTTGCAAGTCATGTGCAGCGATTGATCCATCGTGAAACTGGTCCAGCTCTCGCAGCGGGCGAAATCAATCGCCCAATGCAGAACCAGCTCCGCCAGAGCAAGAACCGGCGAACCGGTGATCAGCCAAACGATCCCGGCGTGCACCAGACAGTGCGCCGTCAGCGCGTGCACCCACAAGAACTTCGGCCCAGCGGCACCGCCGAAAAGCGTGCTCGAATCAAGGTGGCGGTTTTTTCCCGCAGCGAGGAAATGACCTTGAAGCGGATAATCACCAAAGGCATGCCCGATCAGCAGCGCGAAGAACAAAAGAGCAAAGCCCGTGGCCCCCCCCCGGGCAATCATTTCAGCAGCGAATTCCGATACCATTCGAAGCAGTTACCTCCCGTGAACCTACCAGAATTTACCCAAGATCTCGAGGCTCTGATCCTCGGCCAGCTTCTCATTCATGTTCCGGATCCTGCGGCACATCACTGCGATAATTCCTGTTAGAAAAGCCGCCCCCGCGTCGGGGTAGGCTTTCACGAAGGCATCGATGTCCGCTCGGTTGGCTTTCCAGATCTGGGTGAACTCCTGGGCCGTCACGGTGGCGCTGGCCTTGCCCGGATCAAAAACGGCCACCTCTCCCAAGCTTTCCCCCCTCTCGACCCTCGCCAGAAGCTTTGATCTTCCATCCACTTGGATCGTGACGTGGAGCATTCCTGAAATGACCAAATAGAGATATTCCTGATCGTCCCCCGCCTCGATGATCATCTGTCCAGCCTGCGCCGGTAGATACTCGCCGTAGCTTCCTAATAGCGCACGATCCTCCGGATCCATGCCAGCTACAATTCCGACCGCAGGCAGTTCCGGTCGTATAAAATCTTCACTCATATACCCGGAAACTGAGTCATCACCCGATTCAATAAAAGCCAAAAAAGATCTCCCGCAGGAAGCCATCGGCCCAGCGAACTGGCCAACGAAAAAAAGGGGGTGCCGCCCCCCTGTAAGCCGGATTCTGTCCACCCCGGTTTGATCCGGAGCTGGACGGCCATTTCTCTCAACCCGGCCGGAGCCGGGCCGCCCCGCTTGCGCGGAGTGCGACTAATACCCGGGAGTGAACGGGCGGGCAGCCCTTTCCCTGTTATGTCTTGCACCACCTGGGGTTTGCACTGCCGCTCCGGTTGCCCTCGGCGCGGTGGGCTCTTACCCCACCATTTCAACCTTACCTGTGCCCTCGCGGGCCATCGGCGGTATCTTTTCTGCTGCACTTTCCATCCGGTCGCCTCACGGCTTCCGTTCCCTGCTTTCACAAGGCAGATTGCCCTACGGTGTCCGGACTTTCCTCAACAGGCGCTTGCGCCCCATTGCGACCGCCCGGGAGACGGCCCCACCAATGAATCCCAATTTCCCACCCCCGCAAAGCCCAAAAACTCACGCTCTTCCACTGATCACTGATCACTCGGCACTCGCCACTCTTCACTCAATGCAGCCAAAACACATCCGCAAAAAACCATCCCACCATCAAAATCCCCACCACCACCTTCGATCCCATCCCCACCACCGTCCCCACCACGCTCCCAACCCCTGAAGCTGCGGAAGCTTTGGTCTTCTTCTTCGCAAAAAGCATTTCGAAGCCAAATGCTCCCACAAGCGGTCCGATCAACAGCCCGAAAGGCAGGAAAAGTAACCCGACCAGACTCCCCACAAGCGCCCCTACGGCCCCCCACCTACTCCCGCCGAACCAGCGCGATCCCAGCGAGCCACTGATAATCTCAAACGCCTGCGACAGCACCAGCATTCCCACCAGAATCCCGAAACCCCACCAGCCAATCCCTGCTTCCGCGCCTTTCATGAGCCGGTAACCCACCGCCCCTCCCAGGATCAGCAAGTGCCCGGGCAACACCGGCAACACGCAGCCCGCCAGCCCCACCAGCATCAGAGATCCGGTGACAAACCAGATCCCTCCGTCCTGCAGAATCTCAACCATACCCGAACGCTACTGCTTCTCACTCCGCAGGAAACACCAAACTTCCGGCTGATCCAATCCCACCGATCCTTGCGAGATTCCGGAACAGGCGTATCGTGGATGGCCATGAAAAAGACACTTATAACCACAACCGCATTGGCCACTTTTGCAGTGGCATCCGTTCTCCCGCTCCACGCCGAGGAAGCTGGGGAAAAGAAAACATCTGCAGGGGCCGAACTCGCCAAAACAGAAAGGGTTGAATCCGGCACCTACCGAGGAACCGCCCACAAGGTCGATCCAACGGAAGAAGAAATTTATTTCAAAACCGAGGACGGCAAGCTCATCGAGCTCTACCTGAAGGACGACACCAAGATTACCAAAGGTGATCAGGAAGCTGAATTCAAAGCACTGGAAGAAGGCCAGAAGCTCGAGGTCCGCGTCGAAAAAGACGGCGACAAGCTCAAGCCCCTGCAAGTGACCATCCTCGAATAGGGCATTCATCGCGACTCATTGCACCGCCCTCGTCCCATCCGGGCCGGGGGCTTTTTTCGATACGGGCAAAAACTTCAGCCGCAGACCGATCGGCACCACTCCCGTTGGGCTCCTCGCAAATCTGAAGTTTGGAATTTGAAAATCCGATTTAAGCCGTAGCATGCCGCCCATGCGCAAGCTCCTCATTCTTCTCTTCTCTCTGATCGTCCCGCTCTCCGCACAGGAGGCCCACATGGTCGTTGAGGCCTACTCCGGAAAAGTTCTCTCCGGCGCAAACGCTTCCTTGAAACGCCCTGTCGCCTCACTCGCAAAAATGGCCACCGCCGTCGTCGCTGTCGATTGGGCGACAGCCACCGATACCGACATCTCCACCCACATGATTCGGGTACCGGAGATCGTCACCCAGCTCGGCGGCCCCAGTGCCATGCAGCTGGCACCCGGAGACACCCTTACCCTTCGCGACGCGCTTTACTCTGCTCTCCTTGCCTCCGACAACATCGCCGCTCTCACCATCGCCCACCACGTCGGCTCACAGATCCTCGCCCGCCGCGGCCGCACCGGCGAGAATCCCGTCCTCGTTTTTGTCGACGAGATGAACAAGCTCGCCAAATACATCCAGGCAAACAACACGCTTTTCACCAACGCCCACGGCCTGAGCACCGGCCCGAAGCCCGGCTACTCCACCGCCGCCGATATGGCCCGCCTCTCGATCCACACGATGCGGCGCAACCCTCTGAACTTCATCGTCCGCCAGAAAAGCCGTGAGGTCGCCGTCGAAAGCCCGGCCGGCCGCCGCACCTACACACTCACCAATACCAACGAACTCATCGGCGAGCCTGGAATCCTCGGCATCAAGACCGGCACCACCAATGCCGCCGGGCCCTGCCTCGCCACCTGCATGGACAGGGAACCCGTCGTCCGCACCAAGGAGGATGGCACCAAGGGCGTCACCCCGCGCCGCCTCATCGTTGTCGTCCTCAACAGCCCGGACCGCTACGCCCGCACCCGCCAGCTCATCCGCGCCGGCTGGGCCGTTTACGATCCCTGGCTCGCTGCCGGAGCTCCCATTCGCGATCCCAAACGTGAAATCCTTGCCACTCCAGCACCGAAATAGATTTTTCGTCCATCTGCACATAAGCCGCACCACTCCGACTCTTTAACAACCATCACATCATGCGTATCGGAATTCTAAACAGCGGCGGTGACTGCCCCGGCCTCAATGCCGTCATCCACGGAGTCGTCGGCGCGGCCCACAAGCTCGGCTGGGAAGTCATTGGATTCAAAGACGGCTTCGAGGGCCTGCTTCCTCCCGGAGATTTCAAAATTCTAAAACCCTCAGATACCGTAGGCATCCTCAAGCTCGGCGGCACCATCCTCGGCACCACCAACAAAGGAAACTTCGCTGCCAAAATCGGTGAAGGCGACGTCTCGGAAGTCCCCGCCCACATCGTCGCCAAAGCCAAGCGAACCATGGACAACATGGAAATCCGCGCCCTCATCATCGTCGGCGGCGATGGCTCCCTCACCACCGGGCTCCAGCTCTTCCGCCAAGGCTGGCCCATAGTCGGCGTGCCGAAAACCATCGACAACGACCTTTCCGCCACCGCCATGACCTTCGGTTTCGACAGCGCCGTCACCACCGTCGTCGATGGCCTGGACCGCTTGAACACCACCGGAGAATCCCACAAACGCGTGATGGTTCTCGAGGTCATGGGCCGCCACGCCGGTTGGATCGCCCTCTGGGGCGGCATCGCTGGCGGAGCCGACGTCATCCTGCTGCCGGAGATTCCTTTTGATCTTCGCAAAGTCGCCGAGTTCATCCGCAAGCGTGATGCCGAGGGCTACCACTCCACCCTCGTTGTCGTCGCCGAAGGAGCCACCCTTCCGGACCAGGGGCTCGTCACGATCGACGCCAACTCCGCCGGAGAAGTCCGCCTCGGTGGTATAGGCGATCAGATAGCCACCCAGATCCAGTCGCTCACAGGGAAAGACACCCGCGCCTGCACCCTCGGCCACCTGCAGCGCGGCGGCGCGCCCACCGCGCTAGACCGCATCCTTGGCATGCGCTTCGGCGTCATGGCGGTCAAGCTCGCAGAGGAGGGTGCCTTCGGCCGCATGGTGTCTTACCAAGCCTACCACGTCGATTCCGTCCCCATCGAAGAAGCCGTCAACCAGCTCCGCCTCGTCGAGCCCGAGGGCGAACTGGTGCTGGCGGCAAAAGCCGTGGGCATCTGCCTAGGCGACTGACCAACCCCACCCGCACGCCGAACTCGAATCCGCGCCTCCTCCTTTGCTTTTCCGTCCGAAGCACGGGATAGTTTGAGATGGAATCCACCATTGAGGCTCACCAGTTCGCAGACGACGGCGAGACGCCGAACAACCCCAAGCTCCCCCTGGTGATCATCCACCGAACCGGGGCCATTGATCACAATGACCCAGCCGCATGGTTCGAGGAACAGTTCACCGCCCATGGCTGGGGTGCCTGCTGGCGCTGGGTTGTGTATGACTATCACCATTTTCATTCGGACAATCACGAGGTCCTCGGCGTCTCACGCGGGCGGGCAACCCTTTTGCTCGGCGGAAAAGACGGCCGGGAATTCCAAGTGGAGCCCGGCGACGTCATCATCCTTCCAGCCGGCACCGGCCACAGATCCCTCGACGCCTCGGATGATTTTCAAGTCGTCGGAGCCTATCCCGAAGGAAAGGAACCCGACCTCATCCGCCCCGGCGAAACCGATCTGGCATCCGTCCGCACCCGGATCTCCCAGGTGCCCCTGCCCGATCAAGACCCCATCTTCGGACAGGACGGCGGGATCAACCGCCACTGGCGGCTACACCCGTGATCTACCTTTCTCCTGCCGGAACCTCAATCACCCGCGCCCCGTCCGGCACATCAAGCTCCTTAAAGAAGACTTGCACACTATAGAAAACATCCATCCCCACCGCATTCTTGCCGTGTTCATGCCCCGTCCCCAACTCATCCGGCATCGGGTGAAGAATGTTTTTGCGGTGCCCGGGTGAATTCATCCATCCGTCCAGCAGGCTACTGGCCATCGATACATATGTATGCGGCGCGATTGGCTCACCTCCCGGCTCGTAGCTGAAAACCGTCGTCCCATCCTCCTCACGAGTCATAAAAGGCCTCTCGGATTCGTAACGGATACCGAATGTCAGCGCCACGTTCTCCGCGCTGAAAGCGCCCAGCAGCCCGACATGATCCAAGCGATCAACCGGTGCCCGCTTCCCCTCGTCCGGGTGCCCGTGGGTCACCATCTCCCTCGCTGCCATCGATCGCGCCTGAATCTTCGCCGCCTCGCGTAGCTTCTCGCGGAAGCGAAGCGGCGGGAGCTCGTGCTCGATCCGCCGCCGGTTCGTCTCGTGAAACACCGCCGCCGACAACAGCGCGTAATCGACCGACTCAAAATCGATCTCCTTCAAAGCCTCTTCATTCGTACGAAAAGTCTGGTCGTCAAACTCCCGGTGCAGCCTCAACAAACGCTCGTTGTCTTCCGCTGCGGCCTCATTCCCCTCCTCTTGAGCAGCCGGGCTAGGAATCCCCTCCGGCCGCGGCTCCACATCCGCCCTCTCCGGCTCCTCCTGAGCAAACGACAAGGGAACAACCAGAGCCAATGCCAAGCCGGAGATAAGAAATCGAGTTTTCATCATCCACCATGTCACAGTTCCTACGTGGCCCAAAATGATAAATGAAGTTCTCAGGCAAAGAGACGCTCCATCGGATCAGCCCTCACCCTTCACCGCCTCATACACCGTCACGACTCCGCAAGTAAGAGGTCTCGCCTCACCTTCAATGAAGCCGCAATTTTCCAACAGCGCGATCATAGCTTCACCTGCCGGAAACTGCTCGATGGAGCCGCCGAGGTATTCGTAGGCATCTTTTTCCTTCGTGAGAAAACCCGCCATCTTGGGCAGAACATTGTGAAGGTAAAAGCGGTAGGGCGCTCGCAGAGGACCATCGGGAAGGGAGAAATCCAGAATGAAGAGATGGCCACCGGGCTTGAGGACGCGACGCATCTCCTTTAGCGCCAGCTCGTAATCCCCCATGTTCCGCAAGCCGAAGGCGACGGTGACGACATCGAACTCTCCAGCTTCAAAAGGAAGGTCCAGGGCATCCGCAACCACTGTTTTCCGGACGCCGCGGGAGCTGGCGTGCTCCAACATCTCCGCACAGAAATCAGTGGCAATAATCTCGCAGTCCGGAATCTCGTCCTGAATTTTCAGTGCCAGGTCGCCGGTGCCGCTAGCGACATCCATCAGCTTGCGCGGCTTCAGCTGCTTGATCCTTTTGGTGACAACATGCCGCCACCAGAAGTCCGCCCCCATCGAGAGCACGTGGTTGGTCATTACATAACGATCCGCGATCCTCGCGAAGGCGTTTCTAACATATTCAGGATCCGGCATCTCCGCGCCCAACGTGGAGCAGGCCCACCAACTCGTCCAACCTCGTTTGGAGGAAGTTTCGGCTTCTGCTACCGCGACTGAAAGCGAACATCGGCGGTCTAGGCTTCGAACGGGTTCTCGAGTTGGTTCTTCATTTGCGGCCATTGGCGTTAAGTCGCGGTTTGATCTTCGTCACCTGATCCCGCCGCCAGGATTCGCATTTCCTTCTTCCATCCTATTATTCCGCCTCTAGCATCGCCTGTTAGAGCCTTCCATGCCTGCCCGCAAGTCCACTTCCCCCAAGCCAGAGAAAAACAAATCCCTCGAACAATGGATCTGGGACGCCGCCTGCTCCATCCGTGGCGCGAAGGACGCGCCGAAATACAAGGATTTCATCCTCCCGCTCATCTTCACCAAGCGCCTCTGCGATGTCTTCGATGACGAGTTGAACCGCATCGCCGCCGAGGTGGGGTCGAGGAAAAAGGCGTTCCAGCTTGCCAAGCGCGATCACAAGCTCGTCCGCTTCTTCCTGCCGCTGGAGCCCGCCGATCCCGAACAGCCGGTCTGGTCTGTCATCCGTAAGCTCTCCGACAAGATCGGCGAGGGCGTGACCACTCACATGCGGGCCATCGCCAAGGAAAACCCGCCGTTGCAGGGCATCATCGACCGCGTCGATTTCAATGCCACGACCCACGGCCAGCGGGACATCGATGACGACCGCCTTTCCAACCTGATTGAAAAAATCAGCGAGAAGCGCCTCGGGCTGGAGGACGTGGAGGCGGACATCATCGGAAAGAGTTACGAATACCTCATCCGCAAGTTCGCCGAGGGCGGGGGACAGAGCGCGGGCGAGTTTTACACGCCGCCGGAGGTCGGCACCATCATGTCGAAGGTGCTCCAGCCCGAGCCCGGCATGGAGATCTACGATCCCACCTGCGGCTCCGGCGGCCTGCTCATCAAGTGCGAGATCGCCATGGAGGAAGCGGCCAAGGGCAAGAAGCGCACCATCGCCCCGCTCAAGCTCTACGGCCAAGAATACGTCGCCGATACTTGGGCCATGGCCTGCATGAACATGATCATCCACGACATGGAGGGCATCATCGAGATCGGCGATACGTTTAAGAACCCGAAGTTCCGGGACAAGCGCGGCAAGCTCCGCACCTTCGACCGCGTCGTCGCCAATCCCATGTGGAACCAGGACTGGTTTACCGAGGCGGATTACGATGCCGACGAGCTCGACCGCTTCCCCGCCGGAGCCGGTTTCCCCGGGAAATCCTCCGCCGACTGTCCTCCGGAATACGGACGACCTGCGAGCACCCTTCGCTGCACTTCGGAAAATATTGGAGCCGCAAATGCGGCGGGGCAGTGGGGTTGGACCCAGCACATCGCCGCCCCCCTCAAGGCCGACGGCCGCGCCGCCGTGGTCTGGGACACCGGTGCCGTCTCCCGCGGCTCGGGAAATGCCGGGGACAACAAGGAAAAGACCGTCCGCCAGTGGTTCGTCGATCGCGACCTCGTCGAGAGCGTGCTCTACCTGCCGGAAAACCTCTTCTACAGTACCAGCGCCCCCGGCATCGTCCTGTTCCTGCACGCCGCCAAGCCGAAGGCGCGCAAGGGCAAGGTCTTCCTCGTCAATGCCAGCCAGATCTTCGAGAAGGGAAATCCCAAGAACTTCATCCCGGACGACGGCATCCAGCGCATTGCCAATATCCTCATCGGCTGGCAGGAGGAGGAAAAACTCAGCCCCATCGTCGATCACGCGGAGCTGAAGAAGAACGACTACAACATCTCCCCCAGCCGCTACATCCACACCAGCGACGCCGAAACCTACCGGCCCATCGCCGAGATCGTCGCCGAGCTGGACGCCATCGAAGCCGAGGTCAAGGAAACCGACAAGGCCCTCCGGAAAATCCTCAAACAGCTTGGGGTATGAAAGAGAATCCGATATTCGATCCGAGGAAACTGATGGAGAAGGCTGTTGAAGCGATGAAGGCTTCCGTGCGTGAGCATCGTGCGGATGACACCATCACGCCCAAGGTCGGTGCGGTGCTCTGGAAACCGGACGGAACGACTTTGACCGCCTGTCGTGGAGAACTGCGCGAAGGTGACCACGCTGAATACACCATCATCGAGCGGAAGAACGGCCACGAGAACCTTGGCGACTGCGTGCTCTTTGCCACCTTGGAACCCTGTGGCCCGGACTCCCGCAACCCACCCAAGATCGGCTGCGCACGACGCATCACTAACGCCCGGATCAAGAAAGTCTATTATGGCTGTCAGGACCCACATCCCAAGGTTGCCGGAGAGGGTCTTCGCTACCTTAAACAGATGGGGGTCGAAGTCATACCGTTTGATCGCGACTTACAGGAAGTTATTGAGAAAGAGAACGCCGCATTCTTCGATCAGGCGCGGCGAAAAGCCGATGAG
>JBGTDO010000021.1:0-11519 GCA_041748235.1 Akkermansiaceae bacterium
CGTTCTCGGAGCGCCGGAGGACGACACTGTCGCGAACAATTCTGGCTCTGCATATGTTTTCGACCTAAGCAGTCAGTATCCTACAATTCCCCTGGTTACGCTCAGAAACCCCGATCCATATGCGTCTGCCCGCTTTGGGCATTCAGTGGCCGTCTCCGGGGATGCGGTGGTTATCGGAACGTATGGGGGTAGCTCGGATGGTGAGCCTGCGAAAGTTTATGTCTATGATCTGACTGCCTCCGACGCATCCGTTCCTACCCGTGTTTTGACAAGTCCGGCTGCCACCGCAGGCGATCGCTTCGGCTCCGCGCTGGCGATGGATGGTGCCCTTCTAGCTATCGGAGCGCCCGCAGGATCGCAGCCTTACACAGATACGGGGATGGTTTATCTGTTTGATCTTGGGGCTGATCCTGAAACTCCGGCATTGCAGCTCGAACATCCCATCCCGGTGCGCAAAGGTTTTCTCGGGACATCCGTGGCGATAAGTGGGAGGCGGGTGATCGCGGGAGCTCCCAGCTTCCAGAACTACCCGGATATTTTTTCTGGAGCCGCAATTGTTTTTGACCTCGAGCATCCGGAAACGCCTGGAATGGTGATTGAGAATCCTACCCGGAGCAAAAGGGAGAGATTTGGCGCGAGCGTCGGAATTTGCGGGACTCGCATCATCGTGGGAGATCCATCGGATTCTTCGCCCGGCACTACCAACGGGAACGTTTTTATTTTTGACCTGACGACGGATACTCCCACGACACCGACGCACCGTTTCAATTTCAACAACAGGTCTCCATCCGGGACCCTTCTCGGCGGGGCTGTTGGAATATCGGGGAATTGGGCTTTCGTGGGTAGCCGTGAGTATAGCTACATTTACGATATTTCTAGAGAAACCCTACAGACGCCGAGCCTTCAGTTTCTGCACACTCCTGCAGATCAGGTTGGCTACGATCATGCCTCTCTCGCGGTAAACGGATCAACGTTCGTTATCGGTGCTCCGAGTGCTTCGAATTCTGCTTTCAGTCGTGGAACGGCATTCGTATTCAAGCCCAGCCTACCGGCACGAGAGCAGTTCGATGCCGCAGTTCTCGCTGCAGGCCTTGAAGTCGATCTTTCAGAACCCGACGCAATTCCTTTTGACGATGGGAGCGAGAATTTAATTAAATATGCGTTTCACATGAATCTCTCCGGTGCGGATTTCTCGATATCGGGAGATAATTCCCAGCCCGAAGGCTTACCTCTCGTCAGTTATTACAACTACGGATATTTTTGTATCGAGTTCCTTCGGAAGAAAAGGAGCAGGTTGAAATACACCCCTCAGATCAGCTCCACTTTAGAAGCGGATGGCTGGCGTGATTTGGTAGAAGAATCCTACGTTTTCCCAATTAACGATGACTGGGAGTTAGTCACTTATCAAGAGACTCTTGATCCAGCGACTGATTTGCAACAGTTCGGGCGGGTGAAGGTTGAATTCAGCGAATGAAACGTGGAGATCAAATTAGATCTAAGGATTTTCCGATGGATACCAAGATCACATTTTCGGGGTCAGTTTTCGGGGTCTTTTCGGGGTTAGGTGCGAATGGCACGGGGTTAAGCCCGATTTCGTCGAAAATTGTTAGACGAAAAGCCGGTTCGGGTACGGTTTGGATGTGTGAATGAACAACCCTTCCTCACCGACTTTCCGCTCACCGTTTTTGCCACCGCCAGACGGCGACTGCAAGCCGCCATCCGCAACGCTTCGGCCATCGTCACCCGCAGCTCCCTCCGCGGATACGCTTTTCTTTTCAGTGATGTCCTCCCGCCGGATTTTCTCTCCGCCATTGATCCGACCAAGCGCCAGCATAGCTTCGGCCACCCGCCTGTCTTCCGGGCGTGGCTCGCCCAGATCCTTGAAGCCAACCCTCCTGCCAGAAGGCCGTCGGTCATATCCAGAGCTGGTCGGCAACCTGCGGACTGCCCTGTTCCATCCTCGGACACATCCAGCTACTGCAAGGCACGGGGACGCATGAGTCCGGATTTCCTCAAGGACATCCACCGCCGGATCTGCAAGCATCTCCGCTCCCGCGTAGCGGGTCGTGACATGTGGAACGGACCCAATCTCAAGGCCGTCGACGGCAGCTCCGTCCAACTCATGGACACGGATGAAAACCAGGAAGCCTATCCCCAGTCCTCAAGCCAGAAGAAAGGCTGCGGCTTCCCGCACATGGGTATCGTGGGCCCGCTCAATCTTGGGCATGGCGGCTGGGAGCATGTCGAAACCTGCCCGCAGTCCCGCCACGAGACCATTGCTGCGGCGACCCTGACCAGGCACCTCGAAAAGAGCGACCTGCTTCTGGGCGTCCGCGCCTTCGCTTCCTACGAACTCATCTGCCGCACCCTCGCGCAAGGGGCGCATGTCCTCATGAGATTGCACCAGGCACGCGACCATGCGCTGGATTGGAACCATGGGAAAAAGATCTCCCCGCATGAACGGCTGGTGACATGGAGGTGCCCGTATCAGCCTGCGGGGAGTTCCATGGCCCGTGCGGATTGGGACGCCTTGCCAAAGACACTCGAAGTCCGTCTCATCAAGCTATCCTATGAGAACCGCGCCGGGGAAAAAGGCGAACTGATCCTGGTCACGACACTCACCGATCACCAGGGGTTCGACGGCATCGAACTGGCCGGTCTATACGCACGTCGCTGGGACATCGAGCTGAAGCTGCGCGATTTTAAAACCACCTTGGGCATGGAGTCCTTCGACATACGACCCTTCCGGAGCGAACCCTGAGCAGTGAGACGAAGACCTAAAAACCACCCGCTCCTCAATGCACCGCGCCACGAATACGTAGGGTCTTCCACCGCTCGCGATACTTCCGAAAAACTGCTTAATCCCGCGCCATTCGCTCCTGACCCCATTTAGGTAGAGGGTAATTCGGGAAGTCCAGCACGCAAGCTGTTACCCGGGCTTGAGCCGTCCCCCAATGTCCTTCTCATTCCCAGGGGCTCCGGGTCGGTGTTAGCCCTACCCGGCAGTTCAGGCCACGTTCCCACGGACGTGACCGAAAATGCTCCCGAATGAGCGCGTGCCCGCCTTCCGCATACGGTTCATTTCAGCATCACACGGTAAAAAAGCCTCGGGGGATCCCCCGGGGGCGCCAGGGGGTGGGAGGTCTCCGTGCCGGTGCTGGCGGCGATGTTGTCGGCGAGTTACTCGCAGCCGTCAACCGGGAGCCCATTGAGATCGACAAGAAAGGACGCCCCGTAGCAGTGATGCTTTCCCACGATACCTATCAGGAAATGAAGGAGGCCCTGGGTGAGGCAAAAAAAACTTCGGATCTAAGTTGGCTTAGTAAATGGCGGGAAACCGCCACTCTTGCTCCCGCAGCAAGTGCAGATGATGAAGCCGCCTATCAAAACCATCTCGACCAGAAATACGGCAGATGATACTCCTCTTCCTCGATGCCAACGTCATCCTTGATCTGATCATCAGCGACAGGGACGGGCACCAGGGTGCGCTGGCTCTTGAGAACTTTGCAAATACACATCCTTGCAAACTCTCGTGCGCATGGCACTCCCTCTCCATCATCGAATACATAGCCAGGCAAAGATTCGGATCGGAAGCCATCCACCTTTTGCTCAGGAACCTTTTGGATACATTCACCGTCCCCTCCACCGGAACCGACGAAGCCAAACAAGCTTTAAATTACCTCGCGGGGGATTTCGAAGATGCCCTCCAAGTCTCCGCAGCCGTTGCTAGCAAGGCAGACCACATACTCACCAATGATGCCAGCGGATTCACCATATCCCCAATCTCAGTCCTCTCTCCCAAAGACTTCCTTTCAATGTTAGTTAGCGGGGACTGACCCGAATGGCACGCGCTCACCGGTGCGGCGGTGCCGCGGTCGAACTGCCCGTGCCCCGGAAATTTCCCAACACATGATGCCGACCGTCCCCGGGAAGCCGAGGTTTGTCTCTCAATCTGGGTATAGCTGGATCAAACTGGCGACGGCGCACCGTGCGCTATTTTGACGCAATTCGGGATGCGAAAGATATCTCGGATTCTGCTTGCACAATCCCGATCAAACTAAGATTATCGTCCCGCCGCCAGGCAACACACGACCCCCCATAAACACACGATCCCCATAATATGAAAAAAATAAGAACTATCGCAACAGCCTCCTTCGCCGCCGCCGCCCTGGCGATGCCAGCCAAGGCTGTCACCATCGCTTCCGTCGGCACCTACGACGAAAATACCACACAGACCAACACCGTGGACAACATCACCTCTGGTGACACCGACCAGAACCTCACGTCCACCAGCTTCACCCCGCTGGTTCTCGCAGCCTTCAATGCCAACACTGGTGGCGTCGCCAACTTCGACGATGTGACTGGGAACCTGCTCACCAACGGAAGTTTCGATGTGACCTACGGCACGAGCCAGGCGAAAACTCTCAAAGTCACGGTTGTCGGCCCGACCACACTCACTGCCGAGGCCAATTCCATACCCATTTCTGGCCTCCAACACTTCGGCGTGAGTCAGTCAAACTTTACCTTCAACTTCAGCGAGACCCTGTCCGCTTTCGGGATCACCATTCTTCAGCGAACCGGCACGCGCAACCTCGCGTTGACCTTCACGCTTGAGGATGCCACCACGGTGGAGATCAGTGGCGCCGAGGGCGACACCTTCTTCGGCTATCAGGCAGCGGTCGGCAACGGGATCGTCTCGGCGAGCTTCGTTCCCAGCAACACCCAACACTACGACGACATGGGCTTCATCGTCGTCCCCGAGCCTTCCGCCGCGATCATGCTGCTCGGCGGAGCCGGCACACTGCTGATACGTCGCCGTCGCCGGGCATAGGCTGCCCTCGCCTCAGCGGAAACATTCCTGAAGAGCCACCCCAAGGGGCGGCTCTTTTTGTTTTTCCCTTTCAGACGGATGCGTCGCACAACCCGCCTGCCCAACTTCGCCTCCCGACGTTCCGGGCGCACTATTGATCAGCTCCTTGCTTGAAGGAAAGTGTGCCGTCGTGCGCAAAGAAAGCGCCGCAGCGGTGGAGGCTCCGTACAGGTGGCGTGATTGAGAAAGTCGCCATCCGGGCCGGGGTGATAATGTTGAAATTCAACGCGCCCGTGTCGCGCTTGATAATGAGCCGTCCATTGGTGACGGTGAAACTTATCATAGTTGCTTAGATCCGTAAGCCCTCCGGGCTAAATTGAAATGAGCGTGAGCACGAAAGCCGGCCGTGAATGGGGTCATAAATGGGGTCAGTTCCCGCTATCTCACATTTTCAGAGTAGGCAGAAGAAGTGCAGGCGGTTCACCGGATGGTGACGGCGGTGCCTGTCCCTACCAGCGTGTAAATGATGGGAAATGTGGCGATGAGCCGGCCGTTTTCATGGATGCTGAGGATTCTCTCCCTGAGCCCGACGGAAACATGCCTTGCCTTCGCGGTCGCGGAAGAGGGAGGCCGGTAGGAGGAGGGGTAGGCGTGGTAGTCGAATGGGCGCGGTACTGCGGGCACGGTGATGGACGTGCCGGGAGGGGCGCTGTTGATATCGATGCCGGCATCAAGGGCGCGGAGATATTTCTGGGTCGTGTGGAAACGCTCGGAAAGCACCTTGATGGGCGTGGTGTAGTGCCGCTTAGACTGCTTCGCCTGCTCCCCGGGTTCCTCCGCATTCGCGCCGAAGAAGGAGAGATCCCTTGAAGTGATGCGGTAAACGGTGTGCCTGGCAATGTTGCTGGTTTCCGGTATCCAGTCGGCGGGAAGTGATTTCGCCTGGCGGTAGTTCGCCATGGCCTTACGGGTGAATTCCTCCAAGCGGCCGTCAAAGAGACAGGCGCGTCCCCGCGCCTTGAGTTCGGGGACGGGCCGTGTGTTACTTTTCCGAAGTCTTTTCAAAGGACTCTTTCAATTCCGTTGAAGCGAGTTCGACGGCTTCTTTCGCTTTGTCCACCACGGCACCCATGCCGAAGAATTCGTGGGTGACGCCCTCGTAGCTTTTATAAGTCACAGCTACGCCAGCGGCTTCAAGTTTATCAGCGAAGTCTTTTCCTTCCGAGCGGAGGGGGTCGATTTCAGCTGTGATAATGGTGGCGGGCGGCATACCTTCCAGCGACTCGGCTTTCAGGAGTGCGAGACGCGGGTCATTGCCATCGGATTTTTCAACTAGGGTCATGTCGAAAAACCATTTCATCAAAGGGGCACTGAGTGGTTTGGCGTCGGCGTTTTCTTTGTAGGAAGGGGTGTTCATATCGGTTCCAACGACTGGATATATGAGCACCTGGTGGACGGGCATTTGGATGCCCTCCTTTTTGGCCATCAGGCAGATGGCTGCTGCCATGTTGCCGCCCGCGCTCTCGCCGACGACCGCCACATTTTTGCCGTTGCCGTCCCATTTGCCGGAGTTTTCCAGAATCCATTGATAGGCACCGAAGGTATCCTCGTGCGCGGCGGGGAACTTGTGCTCCGGTGCCTGGCGGTAGTGTGTGGAAATGACCAGAGCGCCGGTTTGCTTACAAAGCGAGCGCGGAGAAGAATCGTAAGTATCAAGATCCGCTATGACCCATCCGCCTCCGTGGATGTAGTGGATGACCGGAAATGGGCCGTCGCCTTTCGGACGGTAGATCCGGGCTTCGATCTTGTGATCACCCACAGGGATCTGAGTGTTCTCGACTTTTCCCACTTCGGTCGGCGCGGTGCTTTCGCCTTTCTTTTTGAGCAGACTCATCACGGCATCGGCGGGCGTCGGTTGCTTTCGAGAGTCTTCAGCGGAGAGCTCGACGAGAGGTTTACCACCGAGTGAGGCAAGTTCGTCGAGCACGGCTTTCATCTGTGCATCGGGTTTCGGGGATTCCTGGGCAGTGGCGCTAGCTGCGGTAAGGGCGAGGGCAACGGTTATGGAAATGTTTTTCATAGTAATGATCGTTTGTGTCGCAGACCTTTCGCAGAGGCCATGCCATTCCCGCTTTCCTCCACGGGGCATAGGAAATTGACGGCAAAAGTTCATCCGTCCGGAACGAACAAAGTGCAGTAAGCCGTCGATGCAGTGCGTTTCGCTTGATCGGAAAGCCGAAGCCTCCTCCAACCAAATCACCTCCGTGCAGATCTCCGGACAGCGGATGATGCTCCGGAGAAACGGGAGTTCGATTCTGATTGATGGTTCAAGTAATCCAAGGCTCGCGAAATCCAAGCCGGGGAAAACACCACAATTTTCCACCACAATTTCCCAGAAAAATAAAGCAGCTTCGACCAATGCCAAACATGGCAGGCAGCCGAAATCCAATGGGACGACGGCCGGACTTTGGTTCTCGAATACACCTGACAAGCCCACCCACCAACCTGTTGCCTCATAAATCGAGCACATCAAAAGGTTCCTGAACGACCGGGGTCGTTGCCTCATAATTAGGACACCATGGCGACTTTGTTTTTGGTTGTTGGTTTGCTTGCCCTTGCGGACGTTCCGGAGCGTAGCGGAGGGACGCCCGCAAGGGCAAGGCTCTCCCGCTCCCCCTCTTCGTAAAGGGTTTTCCGGTGACTCCATACTTCGTTTTCCAGTCTTCGGATTTCCTTTCTCATGGCAAACGGGTCGAGTGTGGAGAGTTGGGTTTCGAGCTTCAGGCGTTCTTCTTTTTGTAGCTCTCCGCTGTCGATGAGGCGTTGGGCGGGGCTGCGGCCCTTCTTCTCATGGCGGCGGATCTGGCGGCTTCCTTCACGCCGTTTGCTCTCCTGTTTCATCGTCACGCAGAAGAGGTTGCGCCATTGGCTCCAGAGTTTGAGGAGGCCGTGGAGTCCGTCCAGCAGCTCGCGGTGTTCGAGTCTCTCGTAGCCTGGGAACTGGCGGACGTGGGTGTGGTTTTTCTGTTCCACGTAGGCCTGGTCGTTCTTGAAGTAGGGGCGCGAGCGGGTCTGGTGGATGCCGTGTTTTTTCAGCCAGTGGCAGAGGTGGTGATTGAGGAACTCGCCGCCGTTGTCGCTGTCCACCCCGAGCAGGTCGAAGGGCTGGCTTTCCCAGATGGATTCGAGCGCCTCGAAGCTGGCGTGCTGCACGCGGTTCCATATGGTGCGCCGCTCGGTCCAGCCGCTTGAGATTTCCACGCCGGTGAGTGTCCAGATGAAATCCCCGCCCATGTCCCCGCCGCAGTGGGCCACTGTGTCCACTTCGGTCCAGCCGGTTTCGGAGGTGTCCCGGCTTTGCGCACGCACTTCGACGAGCGCTTTGACCGCACTGGCGGGCTTGGGCGGGCGGATCTTTTTCCCGGCCCTGGCTTTGAAGACGTGCAGCAGCCGGTCGATGCTCGCGGCAGTGATTTTTCCAAGCTGGTCGCGGATTTCCTCCGGGCATTCCAAGTGCTTAGTCCAGATGGGGAGCATGTCTTTCATGCGCTTTCCACACGGCTGTTCCATCGCCAGCCAGCAGCTATTGAGGACCTTGGTGAGCTCTGGTCCATACTTTCGCGGCGCGCCACGTTTTCCGCGGCGGCCTTTGCTCCGGCGCTTGCCCACGAGCACTTTGTTGGCGTGCTTTCGTTCCCACCCGGTGATCTCGATGAACTCGTCGAGTAGTCTGCCCCGGGCCTTGCGGCCGGTCAGTCGCGCATATCTGGTGCGCATCTTCCTGGTATATTCTTCCGTGCTTTTTTCACTCATGCCCATGGCTGGCACCATGGTGTCTTGATTTATGAGGCAACGGGACCTCCCGGCACGATGTGGGAATTCTTTTCGGTGTCCGCTTCAACGAGGCAACACGCTGAACCAATAAACCTAATTTTTTTATTGCCATCACCGCCCGATTTCGCAAAGTGCAGTCTTTGATCTCGGGTACCCCTGATCGACCAACCCCTAAGATACTATGAAACTCCCATCATCAAACACATTCTGCCGGAGGTCTATGCCTCTGCTCGGCCTCACCCTCCTCACCGGAGTCACCCTCAGCACCAGCCTCCAAGCTGCGTTCACCTTGTTCGAAAACTTCGAT
Organism: Akkermansiaceae bacterium; assembly: GCA_041748235.1. Classification (GTDB taxonomy): domain Bacteria; phylum Verrucomicrobiota; class Verrucomicrobiia; order Verrucomicrobiales; family Akkermansiaceae; genus Luteolibacter. The sequence goes on from JBGTDO010000021.1 coordinate 8,952, forward strand.
TCCCTCACACTAGGGAACATCAACGGCCAAAACGGCTGGGTCAGTAACGATACTGCAGGAACCGTGATTGCTAGTTCCAGCCTTTCAGCCGGAACAGGCGCGACCAATTCTGGCTCCACGAACGCCCTTCAAGTCACGTCCACAACCGCCAACATCTACAACGCCCTAGGGAGCTTGAAAGTCGCTGATGGTGGGAAGGCCACGCTTTTCCTGCGTTATCGCTTCGATACTCAAAGTCAGAATTACAACTTCGGTCTCGCAGGTTCCGCCACTCCAGGCGGCTTTAATGATTACAAAGTTCAAGCAAACCAAAACAACGACACCGACAATCTCAGGGTCCGCGATGCGAACAACTTTGATGCAGTGAGCCTCTCACAGCCGGCAAACAACTGGGCAAATATCTGGCTCGTCATCAACAATACCGCAGGAGCCGGAGGAACTTTTGAAGTCTATCGAAACAGCACTTCCCTCGATGATGCGAACGGTGATCAACTCAGCACTGCGGATGCAACGCCCCAATCCGTGTTCGATTTTCGCAGCACAGCCACAGACCAGCTAGAGCTGCTGAGCTTTTTGATTAGGACCGGCCCTGCCGGCACTAATGACGTCGCCCATCTCGGAAACCTCTACATCGACGACATCTACATCGATGCTGCCGCTGCGAACCTCTTCAACCCGATCCCCGAACCCGCTTCCGCCGGTTTGCTTGGCCTCGGATTGGCCCTTTTCTGCTTCCGCCGCAACCTCCGCCGCTAGGCCGGAATTCATATTATAACCCTTCCGAAAAGGCGCAGGTTCACCTGCGCCTTTTCCACGTCCAGGAGAGAACCGCAAAACACCCTCATCCGCGAACACAGTGAACAAGGAACGCCTTCGCTCCCATCTGTGTCACAATGGGTTTGGGTCAGGTGCCTCAGTTTAACATTTCCTCCAGCTTTCTTAGCTCCTTCATTCGTTTCTTGACCTTCCTAAATTCGCCGATCAGCCGACTCAACGCGCCAGATGTCCCATTTCCAGTCGTTGCACAAGCCACACATTCCCCACAGAAGTACGCTCCCGCAGCAGGACCGCGACCAGGATCTTCTTGCTATCCCCTTTGCGCAGCCCCGCCAATGGCTCACTTCCCGTTGGCACCCCGGGTGCCTCCAGCGCCCCGTTGCCAGACTCTCCGCCGACCACGCCATGGGCACGCTCCGTCGTATCGCTACCTGACTTCCTGCCCCTTCCGGGATCTACGATCGCCCGAAGCTTGTCCATAAAAGTTGGCTCGCCCAGATCCCAACCCCGCCTCAACGATGCTCAGGCACTGCCACCTCGTCAGCCGTCCTGCGAAAGACGCGCCCAGCGGCGTCTTGAAGACCATCGGGATCAAGTTGGTCAATCCGGACATCGGCGGCGGGGCATCGGTGCTCTCCGCCTTTGGAAACAATTTTGGCAGCGACGATGCCCGCCTAGGACATGCAGTGGACTGGGGCCAGACTCCCGGTATCCGAGCCGCGTGGGCCGCGAACCTTGTCAATACTTCCGAGGCTCCCTTCATTGGCGTGAAACCAGAAAGAGGCCGATGCCTCCCCCTTTCGTCGGCTAGAATGAGGCTGGAACCCAACCTGTTGTGCAATTCGCTGGTGCCCACCACCGATTGGCTTTACATTCCGAAATCGTAGTCGAACAGTCCCCATGCCCCCTTTCAAGCCATACTCCCCTTCATTCGTGCGAACTGGCTTTCCTATAGTGCTGCTCACGCTCGGACTGTTCTTCTGCCGCTTGCTCCAGGCTGCTGCTCCGGTTGATCCCTACGCCGAACTTTTCCCGCAAGGCACCCAGATCACCTTTATTGGGGATAGCATTACCCACGGCACCACCGATAGCACCGTTGTTAAAGGCGATCATTACCACGGTCTGCTCCAAGCCTACTTCTCACTGCGCCATCCGGGGCGCAAATTGTGGACAAAAAATGCGGGTCTCTCCGGCGGCAAGGCTTCCGATGCCATTCTCGAGCGCGCGAATGACAAGGACATCTACAAAGTCCTGCCCGGAGTGGCGGATTTCCCGAATGTCGCCTTCATTTTGTTTGGCATGAACGACGGAGGCTACACCGGCTATGTCGGCGGCACTCCCAGCGAGTCCTCCAAGCAGGCTCGGCGCGACGACTATGTCCGTTACATGCAGCGCTTGATCGACGATCTGAAAGCGAAAGGCGTGCAGCCGGTTATCTTATCCCCTACTCCTTATGATGAGTGGGCCGTCAAAAGTTCCTCCGTGTCGGTTGGCTACAATGCTGAACTAGCCAACTACGCCGATCTCGGCCAATCGCTTGCAACCTCAAACGATCTGCTTTTCGTGGATTTACACACCTACATGACAAATCAAATGTTCGCCAAGCAGGCGCTGGTGCCGGGTTTCAGTTACACCCGGGATCGCGTGCACCCCGATGGCGGCCATATCCTGGCGCTGTATAAAATCCTCAAATCGCTCAATCTGGAGTCGGACGTCTTCAACGTCACCCTCAACAATGCCGATACGCCAACGGTCACGGCTGCCACAAACGCAACTGTCACCGGGCTTTAT
>JBGTDO010000022.1:0-2590 GCA_041748235.1 Akkermansiaceae bacterium
GCAGGACGCGCATGGATTTCCTCCGCGAGGTTGGCACCGCCCGCGCGGAAGAGGTGGTGAAACCCGAACGCTTCGACGATGAGTGAGAAACGGCAACCGAAGCTGCTCGGCTTCGCCGGTCACTGCAAAGTCACTGATCCCGAGGCTCTGCGCCTGGCCATTCGCGGGGAGATTTTGAAAATGAAAGAATTCCTCGGCGAGGGCATGACCGGAATCTCCAGCGCCGCCTCCGGAGCCGATCTGCTTTTTTTGCGAAGCTGCATCGAACTCCGCATCCCCACCATCGTCATCCTGCCCTTTCCCCAAGCGAGGTTTTCCGAGGACTTCAAGGACGCGGAGGAATGGGCGCTTGTGGAAAAACTCACCGGAGTCGCCCTCGCGAAATACGTCACTCCCGGAGGCCACGAGGCACCCGGGGTCTACCGCGCCGTCTCGCGCGATCTCATCGACTGGGCGGACGCCTTCCTCTTCGCCTGGGACGGCAAACCCCCGCGCGGCACCGGCGGCACCGGAGAAACCGTCGGCCAGGCGTGCGATCTCGGCATCCCCGCACGCCTCATCGACACGGAGAGCCTGGAGCCATCATGGCTCGTGCCCTGCGATCCGTCCGCAAAAGCGCGGCACGGCTTTCAATCAAGAAGCGAGCTGCTGGATTTTCTCGACCTGCGTTTTCGCCACCGGGCGCCCGAGGACTGAAGTCGTCAAAGGCAGCTTCGCCTAATCCCCCCCGCAGCCGCAGCACGCAAGGCCCGTAATCCACCACCCTCCTCCCGGGAAACCACGAATTTTTCCGGGATCGAGTAAATCCCCGCCCGGTTCCGCTCCACCAGCCCAAGCTCCAGCAGCAGTTGGAGGTGTTTGGAAACCATGCTCTCCGCCTTCCCAAGCCGCAGCGCCATGTCCCGCACCAGCAGCAGCTCCCCGCCCGCAAGCTCCCGCAACTACGCCCACCGCACCACATTCCCCACCCCCATACCCGGAAACCCCGCCTCAGGAAGAAAAATGAAAATAAAAGGAGAAAAACTCAGGGAGGAGGAGAAAAAACTCCTGGAGAAGGAGAAAATACCATCAACGCAGGAAACAAATACGCCTATCGACGGAGAAAAATCTCCTATCGACGGAACAAAAACTCCTAACACCGGATTAATTACTCCTTACGAAGGAAGAATTAACGAAGCAGCAGGAGAAATTTATGCTGCACCCGGAACAAAAAAGAAAATGCCGGACTACCTGGGCGCTTTCACCGCAGCATCTTGTTATCCTTCTTCCTTTATGTGTGCAGCGCATGTAGGACGGCTTCCGGATCACGGTCAACAACACGAAGTAGCGCCTTGGCTGGTCCATCTGGATGGCGTCGTCCTTGCTCCCAGTTCTGGAGAGTTCTGACACTCACTCCGATAATCGCGGCAAATCGCGACTGCGATAGACCTAGGCGCTCACGGATAGCCAATGGATCAGGTGCGGCATGCACAAATGTCCTAGATGGCTTGTGCTCGCCCCGCCGGATCTCTCCAGCCTGCTTGATGCTCTCGCAAAGGAGTTCGAAGTCGGAATCGTTCATAATTTTAGGTGGTCTTCAACTAGGCGGCGTAAAAGCTGCGCCTGTTCTGGTGTGATGTTCTCTTGCTTGCTCTTCGGATAGGCGAAGAGAAAGAAAATCTCGTCCTGGGCGACGAGATAGTAGATGGCGCGGATTCCTCCGCTCTTGCCTGTCCCGCTGAGCCGTCAGCGAATCTTGCGAAGTCCATTTGACCGCTGAATAAGACTACCAGATTCTGGATCAGCGATGAGCGTCTGCTGGAGTGCGGCATACGCTTCGTCGCTGATGAGCTTCGTGATCTGTGTGGTGAATATTGCGGCCTCATAGAATCTCATCTACGAAACAGCTATACGCCATCGACGTAGTTAGCGCAAGTCCCAATTTCTTGGATAACGTCTAGCCGCATTGCGCCAAGTAGAATGACACCGGGAAGAGGATGAGAAATCGGCTTTAGTCGGTCGTTGCGCCAGAAAGAATGACACCCAGATGAAAACACTATCTGGGATCATGAGTCATACGAGCAAAGAAGATTATCTGGAGAGCTGCCGGGAGCGTTATCCAAGCAGGAACCGGGCGGGGAGAAGTGCGATGATCGACGAGGTCAGCGACACTCTTGGTTGGGATCGCAAACACACCATCAAGGCGCTCAACCGGCAAGTCACCCAGGGCAAGAAAGCCAAGAAGCGAGGATCGAAGCCCGGTTATGGCCCGGCGGAGCAGTCCGTGATCGTGGCCATCTGGAAGCACAGCGAGCAGCCTTGCGGCACGCGTCTCAAACAAACTCTGCCGCTCTGGATGGACAGCTACCAAGCGCGCCACGGCTCCCTCGAAGCCACCATTTTGAGAAAATCCTCAGCTACAGCCCGCGCACCTTGGATCGCATCACCGCCCCTCATCGCAGTGCGGGTAGCGGTCGCCTCGGACGCAAAACCGGCCGTGCCAGCAACCGGATCAAAAAATTCGTCCCGATCCGCTGCGGCCCTCAAGCCTTCGACGAGCCGGGTTGGTTCGAAGCCGACACCGTCTCGCATGGAGGCGGCAGCAGCAGCG
>JBGTDO010000023.1:0-10710 GCA_041748235.1 Akkermansiaceae bacterium
TTGCCTTTAAAGTATCCAGGCTCTCGTTGATGCTTTGCCCATAGGTTGTGAGAACTTGGAGAATCAGCGTGTCGACCTGTTCCCGCCCGGCCGAAGGACCGAACTTCTCTTCATACTCCTCGTGAAGCCGAAGTGCTCCGAGGAAATCCCTGCGCGCGATCGCGTCCTTGATCTGCTTTTCAGCGATCTTCAGATCGTATTCATATGCGTTCGCTTCGTAGTCCTCGGCCGAGATCATCTCGTCACCCACCTTCACTCCTCCTTCTTGGATCACTGCGTATTCTTCCTGCAGTGAATCAAGGAGTGCCTTGGCTTCGGGAAGCTTCTCACTCTTCGGATGCTTTGTAACGAACTCTTCGATTTTCGTGATCCTTTCCTCATACACCGCCGGTTCAAGAGGTTCCGTGTGATTGCCGAAAGCCTCTATCTCCGCATATGCTTTGGTGTCGGCCTTTTCTTTCTCCATCGATTTTACCTGATCCTTCGGTATCACCTTCTCATCCCGGATCGACTTAGTGACTTGAACCTCTACGACGAAGCTATCGCCCTCTTCTCGCAGGACGCGCCCCGTCAGTTCGGTTCCATCCTTGAGGATGATCGTGTCGGCGGAGGCCGGTTGCAGGCAGCAGAGGCCGACGGTCAATAGCATTACGGGGTAGTGGGTTTTCATAAGGGAGATGGAAAAGAAGCTGGAGAAACAAACAACCATCAGGGCTCATTTTGCAAGGAAGGATAAGCGATATCTTCAGGCTCTTCGATCAGCCTCACTTCCTTATCCGCCTCGATCATGTATACCTGATCCAACTGGAACCCAGGTACTTCCTCTGGAGGCTGGGAAATCCGCCAACGGTGCACTCCCTTCAGTGGTGCTCTGGAAATCACAGGCAGCAGCTCATCGACCCGGGGGCCGAAAACCAGCGTCCTGCCGTACTCGCGCACCAAGCTCGCTTGGATAAGATCAGTGTGGAGAACCGGGCTCTCGATCGCCGCCATTGGCAAAAATGCTGAGAGACTCCCGAAAGACTTGAGTAATGGGCGCCGTATAGCCGCGAGCCGGGCCTCCGCCATGGAGAAGAGACCGGCGGTCGATTCGCCGAAAAGCATCGCGAGATCGGCCACCGGGAGGCCCAGCAGATCCGCCTCCGGCGGAATTTCCCGCAAGAAGGTGCCGTCCGCAAACAGTTCCGAACTTGTCGTTGCCAGATTGTCCGCCCATAGCAACCAGCTTTCATCCAAGCTCACTGACCAAAGATCCAACGCCGTGTTGATCGCTAAACCATAGAGAAACGCCCGCCCTGCCACCAGACTCGGTTCGTCGCTGCCGCTATAGCTTTTCAGCATGGGGCCATCCGAAAAGGCCTTCCTTCCGGCAGCCAAAGTCCTGCCCGCACGCTCAAGATATTCCTGCTCTCCCGTGACCCGGTAGGCTGTGGCATAAGCGGAAGCCACGCGGAAGGTCGCCACGGCGTTTGCCTCTGAAACAGCAGCGGGTGCGGTCGATCGCAAGCGCTCGGCGCGGACCTTCAGAAGCTTCCGCCGTGCGGTCTCGATGACTTCCTTCACCTGCTCCGGCTCCGCTCCTGTCTCCAGCGCCACCTCTTCCGGCGTCTTCGCAAAACCGATGCTGTTGGTACTTCCAAACTGTTGAGACGGATCCAGCTCCGGAGGTAGATTCCCCGCGCTTCTCATACCTGCGGCGGCACTCCAGAACCTTGCTTCCTCCTCCGAGAGCGTTTCTTGCACATCCTCCAAGCGCCAGAGCCATTTCTCCGGGGCCGTCGGAGCGCCGTCACCGCGTGCGTAGAGACCGTCCCCGGTCGCGTAGTTCCGCTCGATGAACCTAAGCACGCCAAGTCCGCGGTCCAAAGCCCGCTTGTCCCCCGTCGCCGCGTAGGCATCCAGCATACTAATTACCACCCGGCCCTGGCTCGGACAATCACGGGAAAATTCCGGCAGCGTCCAGGTCGAACCGTACCTCGAGCTGAAGGCTCCGCCATCCAGAGGATCGAACATCGGGCTGACGACCAGATCGGCTACCAGATACCCCAGTACAAGCTCGCACCTCTTTCTTGTGTCCTCCGGAAGGGCGGGATTGCGCACGCCGAATGATAGCAAATCGAGCGCCCCTGTTGGAAACAGCGCCCCCGCCTCATCGAAGGTTCGGGTCAGCGTGTCATAGAGTGAGGTCAACTGGCGTAGCGCCCGGATCGAATCAGTCGCAGGAGACTCGCTCAAAACGCGTGTGGAAGCGCGTTCACGCATCCGGCCCCGTCTGTTGGCTTGGTCTGCGGCGCTGTTTTTCAAAACGTAGCTTGGATCCTCCTGCCACAACCGGCTCACCATAACGTGGGAGCGCTCAAACATTTCCGGGACGGACCCGTGTCCTGCGGTTAAAGGTATCCAAGCCACAGGATTCACATCCGGAGTCAGCCAGACCAGAAACGGCAACTGCAAACCAAGCTTGATCTCCGCGCTGAGATCGGCGGTAAGGAGACCCATCTCCCTTGCCGCATCGCCATCAATGATCACCGGCACGTAGGTATTGTTGATATCCCGCACCACCACTTCGTCTGCATAAAGCTCATCAAGCACCGTCTGATAGGACGGCTGCTGCGGCAGCGTTATGAGCGCCAGAATCAACCTGTCAGTCTTTCGGGCCAGCTCAATGCTCTCCCGCGTCCAAGGATGCCAGGCCACAGGGGCATCCCGCTGCGAACGATGGATCTCGCCCGGTAGACCTTCCAGCCGGTTTTCCAATGAAAAAGTCTCAACCTCCGCAACAGGCTTGCTCTCCGGTGTTTCCACATCCCGCTCCCGTTTTCCGCAACCGCTGCCCAACCACACGATGAGACTCAGCAATCCGCCGACGAGAATTCTGTAATTGTGCTCTTGTCTATTCACCTTCTGATGCTTCAGCATTCATGGCACGCTTGGCTTTAACAAGGTAGAAGATGCAAGAAAAGGCTTCCGATTAGCCCCGCTGCCGATAACCTCTGCCAACACTCGTTTTCCGCGTGATCAGCATCGCCATCTCAAGCCAAAAAGGCGGTGTGGGTAAAACCACACTTTCTATCAACCTCGCCCACGCCTTCGCGCGTGCCGGTTACAACACAGTGCTGGTGGACGCGGATCCCCAGGGTTCCGTGGGCCTCTCGCTGACCCGCCAGTCGCGCCTGCTCTCCGGTTTTTACGACTTTCTTGCCGATCCCGGAATCCCCATGGAGCGGCTCATCGTGCCAACGCGGCTTGAAACCTTCTCGCTCGTCGCCGCCGGCCAGGCCAGCGATTACGAAACAGGAAACGGCTCCTCCGGCTCCCACCTCGCCCGCGTCCGCGCGTTCATCCGGAACACCGCCGCGCGAAGGTTCGACGTCTGCCTGATCGATACCGCCGCAGGCCTTTTCGGCGTCACCAATGATATCATCGCATCCGCTGACGCCCTGATCATCCCGCAGCAGGCGGAGCCCCTGGGTATTCGCTCTGTTCCAAAATTGCTTGAGGGACTCAACCGCCTGCGCATCATGAATCCCCGCCTCAACGTCCTCGGCGTCTGCCTCACCATGCTGCAGCAGAACCTCGTGGAAAGCACCGAGGCCGCCTCCGCTCTTAGGCAGCTGCTGCCCGAGGAAATGCTTTTCAAGACCGCCGTGCCACGGGATGAGATCTACATCCGTGCAAGCGCCAAAGGTCTTCCGGTAGGAGTCATGGAAGAAGGCCGGGAAGTCGCAACCGTTTTTGATTCCCTCCGTGCCGAGGTGCAGGACAAGCTGGAAAAGGGCCGTCATAATCACTCCTTCCACTCCCCTTAATGGATGCCATCAACCCATGGCTCGATCCTGCGGAAGTCCGGCACCTCGCCGAGCAGTTGCTGCGCCCCGTCGCACCCGACCGGCTGAAGTCTGGAGACCCCGGCTTTGATCAGTCGTTCGTCGGCTTCATGGTCCCGACTCCTCCACAAGAGGAACCCAGAGCACTTGTAAAAATTGCGTCTCTGGGACAAGCCCCCGCAGCAGATGAAACTCCTCCGGTGGTCCACCATCAGCCCCAGCCGACCACTTCCCCGGAAGTCGCGCCCGCTCAGACTCTCCGATCTGCCGAACCCGCACCGACACCTCCTCCGCCTTCCCGCAGCCGCTTCCTCGAACGCATCCACATCTTTCGCGACTGGCTGGCGAAGAACTTCTCAGCCCGGGAAATCTTCATCCTCGACCGTGAAGGAGAGGTCATATTTGACGAAAGTGGCCACGGCCGCCTGCACTTCATGGCCCGCAATCTCGCCCTCACCGCACCAACCTCGACCCGGCAGAACCGCCATATCCACGTAAAAATTGGCCCGGGTTCGATCCTCGAGGTAATCCCTTGCGAGACTCCCTACGGCCGGATCGTGCTGGGCGCTCTTGTGCCGGAATCTCTGCCTCTCCAGCACGTCCAGACCATCACCCAGGTGCTCATCCAGACCGCTTTACCCGCCTAAATGGAAATCGAAGTCGCACAGTCCGCGCACGACCGTCTTGACGCATACCTCGCCGCCCAACTTGAGGATCTCTCGCGCTCCCGCATCCAGACGCTGATCCGCGAGCAATACATCCTGTTAAATGGAAAGCCTGCAAAGCCTCGGGATTCCGTAAAACTCGGCGACTCAATCTCCGTTGTCATCCCGGAGGCAGTTCCCGCCACTGCCGCTCCGCAGGACATCCCGCTCGACATCCTCTTCGAGGACGAGCACCTGCTGGTACTTCACAAGGCGCACGGAATCGTCGTTCACCCCGCTCCGGGGAATCCCGATGGGACCTTGGTCAACGCCCTCCTCTATCATTGCAAAGGCCAGCTCTCCGGCATTGGCGGGGTCGAGCGCCCGGGCATCGTCCATCGCCTCGACAAGGACACCTCTGGCTGCCTCGTCGTCGCCAAAACAGATCCCGCCCACCAATCCCTGAGCAGTCAGTTCTCCGAGCGTTCCACAATGGAAAAGCTCTACCTCGCCGTCACCCACGGTGTTCCAAAGCCAGAAAAAGACACCATCTTCACCCACATTGGTCGTCATCCCGTCAACCGTCAGAAGATGGCCGTCGTGAATCCTCCCGGGGGCAAGAGCGCGATCACCGATTACCAGATCCTCGCGACCGACACCGGCAGCCAGACGGCGCTGGTCCTCTGCCATCTCCACACCGGCCGGACCCACCAGATCCGCGTCCACCTCCATCACAAGGGCACACCAATCCTAGGCGATCCCATCTACGGCAAAGCCTCACCCCTCCCCGTGGCCCGCCTGCTGCTCCACGCATGGCAGCTCACCTTCAATCATCCCATCACCAGCAAGAAGTTGCACTTCACTGCACCGCCTCCGCCGGATTTCGATACCTGGTTGAGCCTGCGTTGAGACCTCTCCTTTAAACCTGTTTTCCAGCCATCTCCACCCACAGCACCGCCTTGCGCAGGAGCGTCGGCGCGTCGGTTAGATCGAGCTTCGCCTTGATGTTGCTCCGGTGCGCGTCAACGGTTCGAGGGCTGATGTTCAGTTGCTCGGCGATTTGGCCTGTCGTCTTACAGCGACCGATCAACTCGAAAATCTCCAGCTCACGATCGGTCAGCTTTTTCATCCCGACCGGGCCCGTCTGGCCGGGAGGACGATTCCCTGAAAGGTTGTTCAGCAGATGGTTTGACACTGCCTCGCTGAGATAGTGACCACCTTTGAGGACGCGGTCGATCGCCTCGTTGAGCCGCTCCATGCTGGACCCTTTCATGAGGTAGCCCTTGGCACCCGCGCGCACCACCCGCTCCGCGTAGAGCATCTCGTCGTGCATGGAAAGAACTAGCACTTTGAGGAGGGGCACCACGCACAACAGGTCCTTGACCAGCTCCAGCCCGCTCTTGTCGGGCAGGGAGATGTCCATGATTACGAGGTCGGGTGAAAGCCGAGGTATCGCCTCGGAGGCTTGTATTGCGTTGACCGCCTGGCCGCAGATTTCGCAGCCGTCCTTGGTTTCAATCATCCGGAGCAGGCCCTCGCGTAGCATGGGGTGATCGTCGACGAGAAATATTTTCTTCATGATGAGATGGTCTTTCAAAATTTGCTTTCGGGACCAGCCAAGCGCGGAGCGATAATTACAGCCTCCACCCCGTCGTTCGGCTTGCTACGGATCTTCAGGCTGCCGCCGAGCAGCTCCAGGCGCTCGCGCAAGCTCATCAGGCCGAAGCCCGAGCCGCCTTTGTTTCTCGCCTTCAGGTCTTCGGTATCAAATCCCTGGCCGTGATCGCGAACCACCACCCTGAGATATTCCCCGTTGTGAATATCGAGCTCAACCTGCGCCTCATCGACCGTGGAATGTTTCACCACATTAAACAAAAGTTCTTTAACGGCCAGGAAAACCAAAATCCGCATGTCTTCATGACGCGCGTCGATTGACGAGTCGATGTCCGTTTCGATATTCATCTTATGCTTCTCCTTCATCCACGTCCGACAGAGCCATTCGAGCGCTTTTCCGAGTCCTTCTGACAGGATCGGCGGGGACAACTCCACGGCAAGGGAACGGGAACTCGAAAGCGCTTCGTCCATCAGGCTCACGAGCTTCTCGACCTCCGAGTCGTAGCCCTTTTGCTTCGTGCAATCGAGCGATTCGATCCTCATCTTGGCCGTCACCAGAATTTGTTGAAGCTGGTCGTGGAGAATCTGCGCCACCCGTTTCCTCTCCCGCTGCTCCGCAAATGTCAGTTCCGAGGCGAGAGTCTCGAGCTGCTTGGCGCGTCTCGTCAGTTGCGAAGTCCGCCGGGTAACCTGGTTCTCAAGTTCATCCTTCGCCTGAATGAGGTCGCGAACCGCTTGATTCCTCGTGGTGATATCCTGGATGATCGCCGTGGCTCCGATCTGACCATCCATGTCGCGCTTCATCACCGACGCCGAGACCGAGATGTCGCGGATGAGACCGTCTTTCCGTACCCCAAATGTCTCAAACAGCTCGATACTTTCGCCCTTGTTGAGCTTGTCGAGCACGGCTCGCTGCTGCTCGTATCGGTCGGGAGGCACAAGCATTTCAAGATCCTGCCCCCTCACCTCATCCTCTCTGTAGCCGAAGACCCGCTCCGCGCCGGGATTCCAGCTGATAATTTTTCCTTCCATGGAAAAGCTGATGATTGCGTCGTTTGAGGACTCGACGATGACCGAGAGCCAGCGCCGCGAATCATCCGCCTCCTTGCGCGCGGTTATGTCTACAAAGGTGATGACAACGCCGCCGATCTTATCTTCCGACGTCCGGTACGGCAGAATTCTCGCCAGGAACCATCGGTTCTGGTTATCCCTCACCATTCGCTCCTGGGGAATCATACGGTCGAGCACGTTTTCGGCATCGCTGATGATCTCTGGGTAATGCAGACGGTGGGTGAAATCCGCCAATGGTCTGCCGATGTCATTGAGGTTGAAATTAAACAATTTTGCCGAAGGCGGGGTGAAGCGGGCAATCTGAAGATCCTGATCAAGGAAGATCGTGGGAATGTCCGTCGCCGCTATCAGGTTTTGAAGATCGCTATTGGCGCGGCTAAGCTCCTCCAGCTTGCTTTTAAGCTCCTGATTGATCGTGATGATTTCCTCATTGATCGACTGCAGTTCCTCGCGCCCCGTCTCAAGCTCCTTCGTGGCAGAGCGGAGCTCCTCATTCATCGCTTGGAGCTCTTCGTTGGATGCTTTAAGGTCTTCGGCTGAAAGCTCGAACTGCTCCACGGTCTCACGCTGCCGCGTCCGCATTTCGTCCAGCTCCTCCTCAAGCTGCTGGATCACCGATCTTGAAGCGATTTCGTCTCCGGGTCCTGTCGCCAGCTTGTCGGTGGATGTCTCGGCAGGATCGACTTCTTGAAAAATCACCAAAAGAAACTCCGACGAAAGCTCTTCCACGCATTCGACTGTCGCACCCACATGACGGACGCTGCCGTTGATTTCAATAGCCAAGGGCTTCACCTTGGCTGTCCGGGAGGATTTCACAGCGCGGAACAACGCGGCTCGCAGCTCGGTCCTGAGCGCCGGATGCACGATCTGGAGCAGGTTCGCAGAGGGCTCTCCTCCCGCGAACTGCAGGTATCTTCCCGCGCTCGTCGTCAGATGCACGATCTCATGATCACGACTGACTACCAGCGACGCCGGTGCCAACCGCTCGATTAGTTTGAGATGCAGCTCGCCCCAGGTTTTGCGGGTGGCGTAATCATTTTTTTTCTGCCCTTCGTTTGCGACCTTTTGCGGGGCTCTAGGCAGGACGGGTAGATTTTCGGAATCGAAGGAGTTCAGGGCGAAGGCCAAGGTGGCAGAGCCAGTCGGAACTGTAAGGCTCACCCCCCGTTTGACCTGCCGCCGTACATACAGCCGGTTCTTTCGATCGACGACATCGAAGATCGAGCAAGCCTCCTCTGCGGATTCCGAGGTCCCGAGGAGGAGATGTCCACCCGGGCGCAATGCGAAGTGTGCTGTATCGAACACCTTCCCTTGGGCCTGCCTGTTCAGATAGATCAGTAGGTTTCTACAGGAGATGAGGTCGAGCCTTGAAAATGGTGAGTCTTCGAGAATGTCGTGAACGGCAAAGAGCACCGTCTCCCGCAACTCCCGCCGTACTCGGTAATTCCCGCCCTCTTTGATAAAAAACCGGTGCAGGCGCTCCTCGGAAATATCCGCAGCGATCGCATGAGGATAGCGCCCGTCTCTCGCAGTATTAATGCCAGTCCGGTCGAGATCAGTGGCGAAAATTTGTATGGTCGGCGGTGACGGGAGCTTGGCGGCATGTTCCGACAGAAGAATCGCCAATGAGTAGGCTTCCTCGCCCGTCGCACAAGCCGGCACCCAAACGCGGACCTCCTCGCCAGGGGTTTTGTGTTTAAAGAACTCTGGAACTATGTTATCAAGCGCTTCAAAGGCCTCGGAATCGCGGAAAAAGTTGGTGACGCTGATCAGGAGATCCTGCAAGAGCGCTCCTGTTTCACCCGGGTGGGTCCGCAAGAACGCAAGATATCGCTCGAGATTCTCGTTTCCGGTTACCTGCATCCGCCTGCCGATCCTGCGAAGGATGGTGGCCCGCTTGTACAAACGGAACGACCGCCCCGTTCGGCTCTTCACGAAGGCCAGGATGTCACGCAAAGCGCTCTCGGCTTTTTCGTCGTCACTAACAGTGGGCCCGGACGCCGGAGAGTCGGGAGGAAGCTGAAGATTTCTCCCGTTCTGCTGGTATTGGGAAAGACGTTCGGACATCTCGGCAACCGGCAGTATCCAGTCAACCAGGCCGGTTTCAATCGCCGTGAGGGGCATACTCGCTTGCTCCGCCTCTTCCGGGTCTTGCACAATGGTTAGCCCCCCCCATTCCTTAACCCGCTTCAACCCCACCGCTCCGTCTCCGTCTCCTCCGGAAAGGACGATCGCTGTCGCGGCCGAGCCGTGGGCCTCCGCCAGGGTGCGGAAAAAAAGGTCGATGGTCACGTGGCGACCTTTGGGCCGATCCAAACCCACCGTCTTGAGCAACCCGTCTGAAAACGCGAGTTGCTTGTTAGGTGGCACCACATAAACATGATCCGCCTGCAGCTTCACCGGCTCGGTCACCTGAACCACGGGGATGCATGAACTCCGCTGGAGGATCGAGGCCAGTATGCTGTCGTGCTCCGGCGAAAGATGCACCACCACCGCATAGGCCATCCCCGAATCAGTCGGCACTTGCGAGAAAAATTCCTGCAACGCCCCGATACTTCCGGCTGATCCGCCGAGCCCGACTACTGGAAACCGCCCCCGCAGCGGGAAACCTTCCTTTTTCTCCAATTGAGCGGTTACAGCCAAATCTTCAACGAGTGCTGCGGGTGAGTCCGACTCGTGATCCTTTGGAATCTCCTGCATGTGAAATAGAAGTTTATTCGTGCTCAGTCGTATAGCCAGCACAAAGCAGGAAACTGCCCGTGGCTTGGGATCTAGGGGATGCGCGTACTAATAATAAAGGTGTCACGTAGCTAATAATAATGCTTCCACGGATAGACTGTCGCTCTAGAAAAAGGCATAAGTTCCCGATGCACAAACCCAATCTCCCCGCTGCATGCTCCTTGTCCCCCTCAAGCGCCTTTTCCGATTCCACATGTCTGAGGAGGGTGGTTGCCCGCTTGGTTCAACTTCGCAACCAGCAGGCAATGAGCCGCGAAAACATTGCTAAAATGGCTCGCGTCAAAGAAGAGGTCATACGTCGCGCCGAGGAAAGCGGGGTGACTCCCACATCGCGGATTTTCAAAGCCTGGGCTGCGGCTCTCGGCACCAGCTGGGACGAACTGTGGAGTGAATGCATGCGTCCCGCCAGACAAGAAGACATCGTGCGAGTCAACACCCCGCCCAAAACGGCCGCCACACGGCGGAAGACACATGTCGTCTTCCGCATGTGAAACAATCTCCCCCAGCACCTTGCACCCTCCCCCCGCATAATAGCTCCGTGATGAAGGCCCCCCCCCCTTCATTACGGAGTACCCTTTCACTCTGCGTCGCCTGCCAAGTGCCACCTTTCAGGTGCCCCTAACCCTCCGCAGCTTTGCTGCAATACCCGCGTCCAAAGTCCATACCAGCCCGATTATCGTAAGCGGGGTAAACGCGACCCTCGGTGATTTCTAGCGCGCATGGCTTCGGCACGGCAACATGCGCGGATGTCCAGATGTCTTACCACCAAGCCGTGGCGTGTCGCCGATGTTTCATTCGTCCAAGTCCGCATTGAA
>JBGTDO010000024.1:0-4211 GCA_041748235.1 Akkermansiaceae bacterium
GATGCGTGCCTTTTCCGTCCACGCCAGCTTTGCCCGGTTGTTCAATCGGTAGCCGAGGAACTCGCAGGATTTTAGCGGCGCGGTGCGGCTTTTGGCGCGGTTGACGATCAGTTGCAGCCGTCCTTCGCAGTAACGGATCAACGAGGCCATCACCCGTTTCGCGGCGTTCGCGCTCTTCACTGTCACGATGAAGTCATCGGCATATCTCGCAAACTTATGTCCACGCGATTCCAATTCCTTGTCGAGCGGGTCGAGCACGATGTTGGCTAACAATGGTGATAACGGACCACCTTGTGGCACTCCTTGAGGCGTGGCCTCGCAGGTGCCATCGGGCAGTTCCACGCCCGCCGTGAGGTAGCTGCGAATCAGTCCGAGTGTCTTGCGACAACGGACTTTTCCTAACAGGGATCTCATAAGGCGGTCGTGATTGACCGTGTCGAAGGAAATAATAAGGGGACGGACAAAATACAGAGAACCCGCTTGCGCTGTGAATCATGGCGGGTAGGGTGGGGCATGAGGAAAGCGCGGTTTCTGGTGCCTTGGAAGGATTCGGCGGTGAAGCCGGCAATTTATCACTGCGTCTCGCGGGTCGTTGACCGGCGGTTTGTGTTAGGGGACGCGGAGCGGGAGCATTTCCGGATATTCATGCGGATGCAGGAGAATTTCTCGGGCTGCCGGGTGCTGTCCTATTGCGTGATGTCGAATCATTTTCACATTTTGCTGGAGGTTCCGCCGATGCTCGGGGGCGCAATTCCAGATGGGGAGTTGTTGAAGCGGCTTTCGGCCACTAACACCGAGGCATTTGTGGGAGGAGTTGCGAAGGAGCTGGACGAGGCGCGCAAGGCGGGGCGGGAAGATCTGGCGGCGGAGATCCACGCCCGTTTCACCTACCGAATGCACAGTCTGAGCGAGTTCATGAAGACGCTCTTGCAACGGTTCACTCGCTGGTTCAACCGGACTCACGAGCGCAGCGGGACCCTGTGGGAGCAGCGTTACAAGAGCGTGATCGTTGAAAGCGGAGTGGCGGCGCGGACCATGGCGGCCTACATCGACCTCAATCCGGTGCGGGCGGGGATGGTTGCCGATCCGGCGGAGTACCGTTGGAGCAGCTACGGGGAGGCCGTGGGAGGCGGCAAGAAGGGGAACGGGAAAAAGGCGAGGGAGGGGTTGGTTCGGGCGTGCACGGGCGGATGCGGAGCGGGATTCGAGGCGGAGCGGTGGAAGGAGGTTTCGCGGATCTACCGCCGGACGATGGGGATGGCTTTGGGCAGGAGAAGCGGCCGCGCCGGGGTGGGATCGCCCCAGCATGTGGCGAAGAACGAGGCGCAGATGCTGGCATCGACGGATAACGAAACGGTTCTGCCCGACTTGGGCATTGCGAAAATGCTGCGGTGCCGGGTGAGGTATTTTACGGACGGTGCGGTGATCGGAAGCAAGGAGTTCGTGAATGAGGCGTTCGCCGGAGCGCGGGACAGGTTCTCGGAGAGGAGGAAGGACGGGGCGCGGCGGCTGAGGGGCAGTGGTGCGGCGGCGAAAGGAGTGCTCTGGAGCCTGCGGGATCTGCGGGTGGGGGTATGATGCGGAGGGGCAGGGGCGGTCAGGGCAATTCCTTCTGGAGGGTGTTGATGAAGCCGCATGGGAACGCTGGCAGATCCCCAAGCCCCAAGTGATAGTGATCGAGAGGCATGGCCTCGGGTGAGCTAGACAAAACCAAGCCCGTTGAGTATGAAAAGACCCGACAATAGAAAGCCAACATGATCGAAGTTCTACCTGCGCGCATTTTCGAGGAGCCCGGTGCGGAAATTCCGCACGCCGGAATCTGCGAGGGCGGCGTCGGGCACCCTACGTCTCTACTTTAATCTCTCAAAAAATACTATGCGCAGCCCAGTAGCAAACCATCATCAAATGAAGCGCATTTCTCTCGCTGAGAATTTGCCAGCTTATCAGTGTCCTGAGTCAGAAGGGGTATTCCTGCCTGTAGGATCGTATTTCCAATGGCTCGGTCGTCAATCAGACCGCTTGCCGCATTTGCCGGTGAGCAATGACAACATGGAGGAGGCGGTTGAAGATAGTGAGGGCGCAAAGATATGCCCCGAAACTGGGCTTATAATGCAGCGCTTCAAGGTTGGTTACGGCTTTTCGTTTTATCTAGATCGATCACCTTCTGGTAGTATCTGGTTGGACAAGGGAGAGTGGGAAGCATTGAAGCAGCGACAGTTTCATGACGAGTTGCATCTGATTTTCACGGCTCCGTGGCAAAGCAAAGTAAGACTGCAGCAGAGGCAACAGGTTGAGCGATATATGCTCGAAGAGCGGCTTGGTAGCGAACTTTTAGCCAAGCTTGATGATGTCAGGTCAGAGCTTGCTAACCATGATTACAGACAGCTCGCCATTGCATATCTTCAGCGGTGAACAAGGAGAGAAAACTCCACAGATAACTTTGAGTGAACCGCAGCGGAACCTCGATGGCTATCGGCTGTTGTCACGTAAAGCTGCGCAGGTGATAGCACGGAGAAATGGGGTGGAAATGGGGTACCAGTGTGCAAATATTGACAGATCTGCTGTCAGCGCAAGGTTGCCGGTATGCAGCGCAGCCACTTTTACCCGATCCCAAGGACGATATGGTTCTGGAAGTGGCAGTTGCGTCCGGAGCTACCCATATCGTCACGTTCAACCACAAGGATCTTCACCCTGCCAAAGACTTCGGAATCGCAGTCGTGAAGCCTGCCGAATTCATCCAACTACTACCATGAGCAGCCTTAGTCTGAGACTTCCCGAATCGCTTCATCGCAACCTCAAAAGTGCGGCGGATGCGGATAATATTTCCATCAATCAATTCGTCTGCCTAGCCGTAGCCGAGAAGCTTTCTGCTTTGCAGACCTACGACATAATTGCCGAACGAGCAATGGGAGCTTCCAGTGAGTCATTCCTTCGGGCAATGTCTCTCGTTCCGCGTCATCCGGTTCAACACGGCGACGAGATGCCAACACAAAAAGAAGCAGAACAAGAGTAGATGAGAAGGCAGATCTGCGAAGGGGGCGTGGGCAGCCGTCGTCTCTACCTTAATCGCCAGACAATATGCGCGCTCTCTTCATCGTCCTAATCGCAGTGTTCGCCCAAGTCGCGAAAGCTGAAGATGATCTGCGCCCCGGGGCACCCAAAGACTGCTACCTGTATTCGTGGGGCAAGGGACCGAATTGGGCGGCCAAGGTTTCGACCGAGTTCCGGCTGTCCCTTCTGAATCGTCAGATGCCATACGTTGACGACCGGTTTTCCGAGCCGACGGAGAAGGCTCTCACATGGATCGAGCGTCAGACGGAGCCGGCGATTACCACCATCGCCACGGTCGAAGGGCGGAAGGTCATTCAGATTGTTTATCCCGAGCAAGGGAGTTTCGGGAAGACTATTGGAACGATTCTTCTTGCGATCGAGACTGCTCGTGATTCGGAGTGGTTCTCTCCATTCTTTGGTGCACAGCCTGAGCTATATCGTGGGCAGTTCGCCACCGGAAGAGACGTTGCCTTTGGCTATGTGGCAACTCTGGAGTGGTCTGGGACCGGCTCCTTTAGAAAGCACCTTCTATACGACCTCCGCCAAGCGCATCCTATTATTCTGAGCACCTTGGATTCGGGACGAGTAGTTCGGAATGACTTCAAAACCGATCAGGAGTATGAGGAGGCGTTGAAGATCTTTACCCATGAAGCTGATCTATTGGCAGGCATCATTCCAAGGGTGGAGACAATTAAACAAACCGACGGAAAACAGAAGTAGATGAGAAGACAGGTTCGGTTGCGCTTGCGCAATGTGTTACACTGCCTTGTTATAAAAACACCATTTACCTAACATGTGATCGAGATCGATCTTGGTAATGCGAAGCACGCGATTTGCGTGACTTTGCAGTCGACTGGCAAAATCATTTATGAGCGCAAGATCCCCAATCGCCGTGAATGAAGCCGTTGGGCGAGGCTTCATTCACGGACCGAAGCGGAGGCCGAAGGGTGAGGACGCCGGGCGGGGCGGGCGAATCAAAACCCCCGCCGAGTCGCACAGAAGTATTCCGGTGCCTTGCTAGGTAAGCGGGGTCTGTAGCGCCGCTTGAAGATTCTGGGCGGCGTATTTCATAGGCGTCATAGTTCACCAACCTATGACACCTATGAACGAATCCATCTTGAAGACCGACCGACAGGGTCGCCTGCGCTACACTCCGGAAC
>JBGTDO010000025.1:0-29163 GCA_041748235.1 Akkermansiaceae bacterium
GCGGCGCCGGTTACCCCGATGCCGTTGCCACCCCGGGCTGCGGCCACGCCCGCGCAGGCCGTGCCATGCGAATCTTCGGTGAGGTTCACTGGAGTCGGATCCGAGTCGGTGCTGGTGTAATCGTAGTCGAGGCTCGTGTTGTAGTTTGGTTGGATATCCGGGTGAGTGTGTTGCACCCCATCATCGATGATGCCGATGATTACGCCCGTTCCTTCAAACGTGTCCCAGACGGAAGTGACACCCGCATCCACCCAGAGTGCGCCGCCGAGCTGGGTGGTGTTGCGGAGATGCCATTGTTCGGAAAACAGCGGGTCGTTCGGGATCTTTTTCCGGGCCTTCTGGGTGGCAAGCATCACATCGGCGCTTTCCACCTCCGGCATCAGCCGCAGGGACTCCATCGCCACCAGTGCCCCTTCGGAGGTACCCGCATCAAGGATGACAAATCCCGGAGCGTGATCCATCTCACGGGAAACCCGCAGTCCGGCTGTTTTGGCGACGACCTTTGCCGCTGCGCCCGCTTTCAGTTTCACCAGCACCTCGCGGGTCACGAAATGGCGGGGCGTCACAGCGGCTTTGCGGGATTTCGGGCCGCCGCCGCTTTCCATGAGCACGATTTCCACTTCCGCCGCCACCCTTGTTCGCAGCTGTTTCGCTTTGGCCGCTGGATCGCCGTCCAGCACTTGGGTGATCGAGCGTCGGCCGTCCGCTTGTTTCACGGCGACCTCGGCCACCGATACCACAAGCTGGCGCGGGATCCCGCCGGCTGAGATTTCGTAGCTTGGCTTGAGCGCGCGCCCGGCAGCCGCCTGCTGCGCCGCTGCAATGCCAACCAAAGAAAAAAGTCCCCCGATCAAGGCGATCGTCACTCCTGAACAACAAGGAAATCTCATCGCACAAGTGGTGCACGGGAAAGGTTGCGAAACAAGCCATTCATCGTGTCGAATGCGTCAGTGCCTTTGGACGGGTTTTTCCGTCAGATCCGGTAGGCTCCCGCGTTCGGCAGCGCGGTGTCCCTGACTGGCGGCAGCTCGCAGAGCTCGTTTACCCTGCCGTCGACCCTTGGCTCGGCGCCGCCTCCGAGGAGCACATCGCCGACCCAAGGGACGGTATGGCTCGGGGCACAGATCACTTTCTTCACTGATCACCCGTCACTTCTTTTTACTTTTTCACGAACGTGACCTGCCCCGCATCCAGCTCTGCTTGGATCACGTCCCCATCGACGAACTTGCCATCAAGCACATCGAGGCTGAGCGGATCTAGGAGATGCTGCTGAATGGCGCGCTTGAGGGGACGGGCGCCGTAGATGGGGTCGTAGCCCTGGGTGGCGATATAGTCCTTGGCCTCCTCTGAGATGGCGAGGGCGAGGCCCTGCTTGGCGAGGCGCTTGCGGACGCGGTCGAGCTGGAGATCGACGATGGTGGTGAGGTCCTCGCGGTTGAGGCGGTCGAAGATGATGATTTCGTCGATGCGATTGAGGAACTCGGGGCGGAAGTGGCTACGGAGGGACTCGTTCACCAGTGCCTCGCGCTGCTCGGCGTTTTCCTCATTGAGGATGAACTGGGAGCCGATGTTGGATGTCATGATGAGGACGGTATTGCGGAAATCAACGGTGCGGCCCTGGCCGTCGGTGATGCGGCCGTCGTCGAGCACTTGCAGGAGGACGTTGAAGACATCGGAGTGGGCTTTCTCGATTTCATCGAAGAGCACCACGGAATATGGCTTGCGCCGGACGTGCTCGGAGAGCTGGCCGCCCTCGTCGTAGCCGACGTAGCCGGGAGGCGCTCCGATCAGGCGAGAGACGCTGTGTTTCTCCATGTATTCTGCCAGGTCGATGCGGACCATCGCGCCCTCGTCATCGAAGCGACACTCCGCGAGTGCTTGGGACAGCTCGGTTTTCCCGACTCCGGTGGGGCCGAGGAAAAGGAAAGAGCCGATGGGCCGATTCTCATCCTGCAGGCCGGCGCGGGCGCGGCGGACGGCGTTGGCGACGGCTTTGATCGCTTTTTTCTGGCCGACCACGCGATCGCCAAGGCGTGCCTCCATGGTGACGAGCTTTTGTTTCTCGCCCTCCTGCAGGCGGTTGACGGGGATACCGGTCCAGGCGGAGACGACACGGGCGATGTCCTCCTCGGTGACCTCCTCTTTGAGCATCGCGCCGTTTTTCTGGAGGTGGCTCAGTTGCTCCTGGGCGCTCTCCAGATCCTTGTTGGCCTCCGGGAGATCGCCGTAGGTGATCTGTGAGGCGCGGGTGAGATCGCCGATGCGCTGGGCGCGCTCGACCTCGCCCTTGAGCGTTTCGATTTTCTCCTGCGCCACCCGCACCTGGTCGATGATTCCCTTTTCATTGCGCCACTGCGCCATCATGCCGGATGACTTTTCTTTCAGGTTCGCCTGTTCCTCTTTCACCTTTTCCAGACGCACCTCGGAGGCCTTGTCTATTTCCTTCTCCAACGCCTTTTTCTCCATCTCGAGCTGCATGATCTGTCGCTCCAGCACATCGATCTCGGTCGGCATGGAGTCGAGCTCGATTTTCAAGCGCGAGGAGGCC
Source organism: Akkermansiaceae bacterium (assembly GCA_041748235.1). Lineage (GTDB taxonomy): Bacteria > Verrucomicrobiota > Verrucomicrobiia > Verrucomicrobiales > Akkermansiaceae > Luteolibacter. The sequence continues at coordinate 2,549 of JBGTDO010000025.1, forward strand.
TCATCGATGAGGTCGACGGCCTTGTCCGGCAGGAAACGATCGGAGATGTAGCGGTCGGAAAGCATCGCGGCGGCGACAATCGCGCCGTCCTGAATACGCACGCCGTGATGCACCTCGTAACGCTCTTTTAGGCCACGCAGGATGGCCACCGTGTCTTCCACGGAAGGCTCGCCGACCATGACCGGCTGGAAGCGCCGCTCCAGAGCCGCATCCTTCTCGATGTGCTTGCGATATTCGTCGAGCGTGGTCGCGCCGATGGCGTGCAGCTCGCCGCGGGCGAGTTGTGGCTTCAACATGTTGGAGGCATCTGCAGCGCCCTCGGCCGCTCCCGCGCCGACAATCGTGTGCAGCTCGTCGATGAACAGGATGATCCTGCCCTCGGCTTCGGTGACCTCTTTGAGAAACGCTTTAAGCCGCTCCTCGAACTCGCCGCGGAACTTCGCGCCGGCCAGCATCGAGCCGATGTCCATGGAGATCACCAGCTTGTCCTTCATCGCATCCGGCACGTCGCCGGAAACGATGCGCCGCGCCAAGCCTTCAACGATCGCGGTTTTTCCCACCCCGGGTTCACCGATGAGGACCGGGTTGTTTTTGGTCCTGCGGGACAGCACCTGCAGCACCCGCCGGATCTCGTGGTCCCGGCCGATCACGGGATCGATCTTCCCGGCGCGCGCGCGTGCTGTTAGATCGGTGCCATATTTCTCCAGCGTCTGATATTTTCCCTCCGGATCCTGGTCGACGACCTTTTGTGAACCGCGCACTTCCTTGATCGCGGCTTCCGCTCTCTTCTCCGTCAGGCCGGCATCTTTCAGCAGTTTCCCGGCGGGAGAATCGCCTTTCAGCGCTCCTAACAGGAAATGTTCCACCGACAGATAATCATCGCCCATCGATACCCGCACCCCGTCTGAGGCATCGAGTGTCGCGCGCAGGCCGGCGCTGATCTGCGGCTGGGTGGAGGCACCCTGCACCCGAACTTCCTTTTCGAGAGCTGAGGCCACGGCCACTTTCAACATGGGCACGTCCACCCCCGCCTTCTGTAGGATCGGCACGGCGATACCGCCCTCCTGCTGGAGCAGGGCCAGCAGCACGTGCCCGCTCTTGAGCTCGGGGTGGGAGGACTTCGATGCGATTCCCTGCGCCGATTGAAGCGCTTCCTGCAGTTTCTGAGTCAGTTTATCGAGTGCCATGAGTCTTGAGAATGATAGCGACAGCATACACCCGCTCTTGTTTCTGCGGCAACGCCCTTCTTGCCCTTTGCTGCGCGCCCCCTCCGACACGCCCGAAGCGCAGCGGCTGCTCCTTTTCCGACGTTCCTACAACCTGATACTCCCCGCGCAAGCGTTCACCTAGGCCGCCCACGTTTTTATGAACTCCAGATCGACCTCGTTTTTTTCTGAGCCGGGACTGGCCTTTCCTCGAAGATGCGGCGCTCGCGGCTGTTAAATATTGCTTCCTCACGTGTGATCTGGTGCGTGTCGAGCAAGGTGCCAAGGCTCTGGTCGATCGTGTGATTGCCGTCCTTGGCCCCGATCTCCATCAGCCCGACGATCTGCTCGAGCTTGTGCTCGCGGATGCAGTTGCGCATTCCGTAGCTGGGACGCAAGATTTCCGAGGCGAGGACACGGCCGTTTCCATCGGCGCGCGGGATCAGCCGCTGGCAGATGATTCCCTCCAAAACACTAGCCAGCTGGGTGACGATCTGCGGCTGCTGCTCCGGCGGAAAAATATCCACCAGCCGGTCGATCGTCTGCGGTGCGTCCGGCGTGTGCAGTGTCGCCAGAACAAGGTGACCCGTTTCCGCAGCGGTCATCGCGATCCGGATCGTCTCCAGATCCCGTAGCTCGGAGATGACGATGACATCCGGGTCCTGCCGCAGCGCCTGACGCAGCGCTTTGGGAAAGCTTTTCGTATCCGTGCCGACCTCCCGTTGCTTGATCAGGCAGGAGCTATGCTGAAAAATGTATTCTATGGGATCCTCCAGCGTGATGATCACGCCGTTGCGGTTGTTAGAAATGCGCTGCATCATTGAGGCCAGCGTGGTGGATTTTCCGGAGCCGGTAATTCCGGTGACAAGGATGAGGCCGCTGCGGATCGAGCACAGCTCATGGATCACCGGGTAGTGTCCTAGAGTTTCCAACTGTGGAATCTCCTGCGTGATGAACCGGAAAGCCGCCTCCATATGTCCGCGAGCCATGTGGACATTCCCGCGAAACCGCCCGACGTCCTCCACTTGCAGAGCGTAATCGAGTTCCCAATCCTCTTCAAGCTCCGCCCGCTGCGCCTCCGTCAGGGTATCAAGAATCAGATGCCTGACGGTATCTGGATCGAGCACTTCATCATCAATCGCCGAAAGCGATCCATTCACTCGGGCGCACGCAGGGGCGTTATTGCTCAGATGCAGGTCCGATCCTCCTCTGGCGATTGTCTCTCTTAGGTAGTCGGTGATTTCGCGAGGCATAGTTTTGTGCGTCTATCAGCGGATGCCGCGCATCGCGCGGTCGAGATCCTGGGGTCTTGGACATGCTCCACGCGCCACATCGACATCCAGATAGCCTTGTTTCACCGAGGCCACAAGGTAATCGGTCGCGCAGCAGCTGCGGCTTCCGTCGCATTTCGCCAAATGATCCTGTAGATCCGCCATGCGCCTTTCCATGATCCAGCGCCGCGTTCCTGCCTCGTTCTGCAAGTATTCCAGTGCCGGAAAAAGACCGCCGCCCTTCCGTGGCAGCAGCTGCTGAGAAATGACGCCCACCAGCTGCGAGGCAAGCAGGTGCAGCGCTCCTGAACCCCCTGTGCCGAGGAGGTGGATGAAACGGTCCATCGTATCAACAACGCTGACGCTGTGCATGGTCGAAATCACTAGATGTCCAGTTTCCGCCGCCTGCAATGCCGTCACCGCCGTCTCCGCATCGCGAATTTCACCGATGAAAATCACATCCGGGCTTTGACGAAGTGCCGAACGCAGGCCTTCGGCGAAGCCGCTTGAGTCCGAGCGCATTTCCCGCTGCGAAAAAAGCGAATTGTCGTTCTCGAAAAGGAACTCGATCGGGTCCTCCAAGGTGACGATGTGCCGGCACATCCTGTGATTGATCCACTCGAGGCATGCGACGACGGTGGTTGATTTCCCCGAGCCAGTGCGCCCGGTGACCAGCACCAGCCCATTCGACCGTTGCACCCATGATTCCAGCAAGCCCGCAGGCATCAAAAGCTCCTCCAGGGTAGGGATTTCCTTCCGGATCGGCCGCATCACCGCCGCCAGCCGACCGAGGGTGTGGTAAAGGTTGAGGCGGAGTCGCCCGCCATCCGGCACCTGCCAAGAGACATCCGACTCTTTAATTGTTTCATAATCCACTCCGCAGCTTTTCCACAGCTGCTCCATCCCGGACCGCGTTACCGGACCGGGATGCAGGACCACCACGTTTCCTTCCCTCCTGACGCGAGGCGGCTCGCCCTCGACAAGAAATACGTCCGTGGAATCATCCATGAAGGCGTCGCGTATCAGTTGATTCAAAGCGTTCTCCATCATGCTTCTAGGTTTCTAACAGCCCACTCCGCGCACTTTAGCCGATCACTCATGTGAAAGAAGGCAAAAGTTGCGTCAAAGGCGGGGCTCAGACGTCCGAGGTCAGAATCGCGCGCTTCACTTTTCCAGGGCATTTCCTGAGGAAGCGCTTCGCCAGCACTTCGAACTGCTCGGAAAGGTCGGTCAGGTGGATCGCGAGGCTCCCCTCTTCCGTTCTGTTGGTTAGCAGATCCATCTCGGTGAGCTTCCGCTGAAGATGCTCCGCACAGGTCGTGGCAGAGTCCACTAGGCGCACGTCGTCCGGCAGCAGCTCTTCGAGCACCGGCACCAGCAGCGGGTAGTGCGTGCAGGCAAGCATGAGGGTGTCAATGCCCTTTGCGATCAGAGGTTCCAAATATTTCCGCAGCACCTCTCGCGTCACTTCTTCAGAAATCCAGTCCTCCTCAATCAGCGGCACGAGCAAGGGCGTCGCAATCCCATGGATCATCAGGCCCCGCCGACGGGTGGCCAGTGCGTGTTGATAGGCGTGCGAGCCGATTGTTCCCCGGGTGGCGATGATGCCAATCCGTTCCGCATCACCGGATGCCAGCGCCGCCTCCACACCTGGCTCGATCACTCCCATGATTGGCACAGGACAATCATCCCAGAATGCCGGAAGAGCATGAGCAGTGGCCGTGTTGCAAGCCACGACGATCGCCTTCACTCCCTTTTCCAGCAGGAAATTCACGTCCTGCGCTGCAAACTGGCGGATGGTTTCGGGGCTTTTCGAGCCATAGGGAAGCCGTGCGGTATCGCCGAGGTAAATCACATCCTCCTCCGGCAGAAGATCCTGCACCGCCCTCACCACGGTCAATCCCCCGACTCCCGAATCGAAAATTCCCAATGCAGCGTTATTCACGGCGCCAATCCTTCTGATTCGAAAAATTTCATCAACTACCAATATCTCGCAGAGCCCCCGAATCTTGCGTATGGCCGGAACTTTTCAGTTTCAACTTCCGACGTTCCACGCCAACGTCCCGGCATGTCAGCCTGCGGACCGAAACTCAAGATTGATCCCACCCTCCACCGCGAGCAGAAGCCTTCGTGGATCAAGGTCCGCCTGCCTAACAATCCGGCCTTCTGGTCCACCAAATCGCTGATCACCGATCTCAAGCTCGTCACCGTCTGCGAAGAAGCCCAATGCCCGAACCGCTGGGAATGCTGGGGTCAGGGAACCGCGACCTTCATGATCGCAGGTGACAAGTGCACCCGTGCGTGCGGATTCTGCGCCGTCAAAACCGCTAGGCCTGACGCTCTTGAGTCCGACGAGCCCGCCCGCGTCGCCGAGGCCACGCGCCGCATGAATCTCAAGCACGTCGTCATTACCGCAGTCGCCCGGGATGATCTTAAAGACGGTGGCGCGGAACATTTCCGTGAAACCATCCGCGCCGTGCGTCAGGTGAATCCCGAAATTATCATCGAAGTCCTAGTTCCCGACTTCAACGATCGTGACTGGGCCCTCCAAATGGTCATGGATGCCCGCCCGCACATTTTCAACCACAACCTCGAGACCGTGGAGCGTCTCACTCCGCTCGTCCGCTCGCGCGCCAAATACCAGCGCAGCCTAATCGTCCTAAAAAAAGCCAAGCAGATGGTCAGGGGCCACGTCGCCACGAAGTCCGGCCTCATGCTTGGTCTCGGCGAGCGTCGCGAAGAACTGCTAACGGCCATGGATGATCTTCTTGAACACGACGTCACCGTCCTCACCCTCGGCCAATACCTCCGGCCAACGCCGAAGCACCTTCCGGTCGTCGAGTACATCCATCCCGACCAGTTCGCTGAATACAAAGAGATCGCGCTCGCCAAGGGCTTCCGCCACGTCGCCTCCGGGCCTCTGGTTCGCTCCTCCTACCACGCAGCCGATTTCCGGCCCGAGCTGGATATTCTTCAGGCGGTCGAAGCCGATCTCCGCGCCACCTCCGGACTCGAGCTCGGCCCGGAGCACCTCCCGCTTCCAGCCCTCAAACCCTCCCTCGCCTCCTGAAAAAAAATTACTGGTTGATCAAATCGGAGCCTGACGTTTTTTCGATTCATCATCTTGAAAAAGTCGGGCAGGAGCCTTGGTCCGGCGTCCGCAACTATCAAGCGCGGAACTTCATGTGGCGGGACATGAGAAGCGGCGATCTCGCCCTTTTCTATCATTCGAACGCCAAGCCGCCCGGCGTGGCGGGTGTCGCAAAAGTCGCCTCTGCCTCCTATCCGGACCCGACCCAGTTCGACAAGAGCAGCGAGTATTACGATCCCAAGGCCACCGAAGAAAAGCCGCGCTGGTACCTCGTGGACTTCGAACACGTCGCCACATTTGACAATCTGCTACCGCTGGAGACTTTGAAATCAGATTCCATTCTCAGTGAAATGATCGTCTCACAAAAAGGCACCCGCCTCTCGATCACTCCCGTCGAAAAATTGCATTTCACCCGAATCCTCAAGCTGGCCAAGGTGAAACTGAAAATGTGAGCCCGGAGGATCCTACGGATTTTCCTGCGGTGTCACGATACGCGGCCGCGGCTGTCGGAGAGGAGCGGCTGTCGCATTCATCGCATGGTCCAGACCGCGCCGCAGCGCGCACACCTGACGACGCCAGCCATCCGGCACTGCCGAAAGTTCTGGCTCTCCCCGCACCACCCCCTCAAAAATCACCTCACCCTTGGTATCGACGATCTTCACCGCGTCACCATCGGTCACGCGTGAGACCTCTGCCCGTCCATGCTCGTTGGCGAAGGCAGCCATCTTTTTCTCCACGTTGACGATGCGGAGGGGGCCATCATCCCGGCGGAGCACAGAATCATTGAGCATCCGCTGGACAACCGCCCCGCCATCTCCTTTGCCCTCACCCAGCAGCACTTTCAGATCGAGCGACTGACCCTCGCGAAAAACCGATAGGATTACCTCGTCGCCGGGGCGCGCGATTCGCAGCAGGGTCGCCAACTGGCCCTCGTTCACCAGCATCTGTTCGTCCATTTTCCATAGCAGATCGTGTTCACGAATCCCCGCTTTATCCGCAGGCCCATCCTTGTCGATCGCCGCCACGACAAACCCTATACCCGGAGGGAGCGCTGGCAGATGAATGGCCGTGGTATCGTCGGGTTTTGAAACATCGAGACCCAGCCAAGCGTCGCCCGCAGCCACCTTTGCCGCAACCACCGGCTGCGCCAGCTGGGCGAACACGGGGGTTCCGATCAAGAGCATGCCGCGAAAAATGTATGGGAGGAACCTCATCTGCTAGAACGAGCTGACAGGCACTAAGAACATTTCCTCCCGAGGCTCGCTGAGCACCACCACGATCCCGGTTTCCTCATCCCTCACTTGGCTTTCCTCGACCACCCGGATGCGCACCTTACGCAGGGCCGAGCCACCAGCGTCCACGAAAAGCCCTTCATCGCTCATTCCCTCCACACGATCGGATTCTGCTAGAAAGGAAAGCCCCGGTGGCAGCTCCGTTTCCGGAACCCCCGACAACGCGGCCAGATTCTCACTCACACGGTTGTTAGAAAAAAGTGTTATACCAAGCGCCACCGCTGCCGCCATCCCACTCAAACCCATCCATTTTGCCGACCTACTAAGATTGAATGGGACCACTGTTATCTCGCCCGCCAATTCGTCGATCATACCCCCGATCGATCCCTGCGCTCCCTCGCTCAAGGGCACCGGCATCAGGCGCCGGAGGGCAGCTTCGATTTCCTCGTGTGGATCAGGCGTGCGCACGTCGGTCCTCCTTCAGTTGTTGCATCGTCTGCGCGAGTTGCTCCAGCGCGTAGCGATATCTGGACGCCGCCGTGTTGGGCGAGATCGCCAAGGTTTCGGAAATCTGTGCGAAGGTGAGCCCGCCCCAGGTTTTCATCACCACCACTTCACGCAGCTTGTCGCTGAGGTTCTGCACCGCATCGCGCAGGATCACCGCCTCCTCATCTTCCTCCATCACCGGGTCCAGCCAGACATCAGCAAAGTCATTGAGGAAAACGATGGACTCCTCGCGCTTGCGGCGACGTTTCTCGGTACGATGCAGCATCAGACCGGCGAAGCGGATGGTCGAAAACATCAGTGGCAGATCGGGCGGGCCGCCGCCCCGCTCCTGCTGATAATGCCACATCTTCAGCACCGACTCCTGAACAAGATCCTCGGCATCTTCCTTAGATTTTCCCCAGCTACGGGCGAAAAGCAACAGGCGCGGGCCGTGCTCGGCCAGCCATTGCTTCCAGATTTTTGACAAGTTCGGCATCCTCCACGAAAAGAATGCCTCAGGACGCTGAAATTGTCTCTGATATTCTTCCAGGCCGAGGACTTGGAATCAGCGGAAAATCGACCGCAAACGTCGAATTACTGTCTTGTTCAGTTTTCCCCGAAGCCGCTGGATCTCCCCGTCACGAGCCCTTATCTGGGCTAGTCTGGCCTCGCACGCCTCTTCCAGCTCCCCGATATACGTCAGTTGCTGCGCACATACCGCCTCGAGATGTGCAAGGTCTCGAACCTTTAGTTTAGTCCATTCAGTGAATAACATCCTGCCTAAAACGATCATGGCGGCCTCTGTTCCAGGCAGCCCTGGGGAGTCTGCCTCTATGTTTTGCAGGGCAACAGCTTCCAACTCGATCACTTTTTCCAAATATGCAATGTCGCTCATTGGCTTTGCTTGAGACTGGCAATCCACAATGAAAAGCGCCACTGTCTCGGGATAGACAGCGATCGGGATCCGACTGCTGTGAAGCCTTCCCCACATCGTGTCGCCGGCGTGACCGAAATCCTCTGGAAACGGGTTCGCCTTCAGCATCTCGCGGCGATAGAGGTTGCTGGCGCTGCTGCCGAGCAAGCCCTGGATGTCGAAAGCGTTCGCCAAGGCGAATTTCTGCCAATCATTCAAACGGAAAGGCCCGGCGGGAGTCAGGAGGTCTAATAAGCGATGGATCGGCCAGCGGCGGTCGACCAGAGGCTCTCCCCGTTCGTCGACAATCTTGGGTGGGGAAATCACTAGATCCACGTCATTCATTTCCGCCGCGTCACACAGCCGTTTCACGCCATCGGGACAAATCTCATCGCCGACGGTTGCGAAATAAACGTAGCGGGAGGAGCATTGGGAAACGGCGAAGTTCCAAGCCGCATACAGCCCTCTCGGCCGCGAAAAATGCCTGACTCGCGGATGGTCCACATTTTCGCGTAGCCAATCTCCGGTGCCGTCCTCTGATTCACTGTCGACGACGATCACCTCCTCCGCCTCGTGATACCACCGCTTTAGAGCCGCAACATGTTGCTCAACCTGATTCCTGCAATTCAGGGTCGGGATGATGATGCTTACTGGCAGGGGCATGGAAGGAGCCGGAGAGAAATAGGATAGCGCCTATTCGAAAAAGCGGATTTTCCCCGGCACCGGAAGTTTGCCCGCAGCCATTGCCTCGTGTTGCTCATCGGTGCAGGCGGAGTCGATCGGCGCATCCGGCGCCACTTCGTTTTCAGTCACAACACCGTTTTCCAACATCCATTTCTCGACTTCCTCTCCGCTCACATCGGGAAGCATCGTGCCGTTGATTTCCACACAGGGCGAGAGAGGCTGGCCACTGCGCTGTTCCATCTCCCAGCGAAAGGCGGGATTCTTGATGATGTCTTTTTCCTCAAACGGCAGGTCGTACTTGCGCATGATCGCCCTCACTCCCTCACTCCACCCGCAAAAGGTTTTTAAATAGGCGGTAATCTTCGGCTGTGCGTCGCTCATGGTGTGGATCATAATCAGGTGATCGGGCTTTGCAACCCGCTTCATCATCCGGGGGCTCACTCCTTTTCCTTCGAAACATACCAGAGCAGCGCGCCACCGACCATCAGGCCGCCCAGGAAGATCAACCAGAACATCCGTTCGAGGAAATTCGGCAGATCCACGTTCATTCCAAACAAGGAGCCGAAGGCCACCAGCGGCAGGCAGAAGCCGGTGACTAGATTGAGTTTGAACAGGATGTTACCCAGCCTCTCCGCCGATTTCGCATGCTGCTCGGAAGCCTCAGCTTGCCAGTAAATCAGCGTCTCGCGGGCGTCCGCTTGCAGGAGTTCGGCCGCTCGCTCTTGCTCCCGGGCCCGGTCGCGATACGTTCTCACCTCTCGATCCTCCGGCTCCTGCACCAGCGCCTGTTCCAGTGCTTGAACCATGTTACGCGAGCTCCTCGCCAGCGGGCCGGCATGTTTCAAGATTCCAAAAATATCCTCCGCCGATTCCGTCCGCTCAAGGATTTCCTCCTTTTCGTCGATCACCTTCGCGTAGCGGTCAAGCAGCGCATCAACCTCATCAAGCCCCGGTCCGCCCGGTTGTAGCCAGCGGCCGTCCTGCCTGCGCCAGAAAAACAGCGCATCCCGCTCTGGCACTCCCGGTTTGGGAACTTCATGCAACACCAGAAGCAATTCGTCATGACCGACCACGCAACGTTGATGTCCCGCCCTTCCGCTAAGCTGCTCGCGCAGCTCCCGCTCCATTTCATAGTGACCCGGTAGTATGACGTTTTCGTGAGGCATCGCGCGCTTCTACAGGAGGCCATTCCATTCCGCAACACCTCTAACGGCACATGTTGGCCCTTGATTCCTCGGCGAGGTGGTACACTATTCGTTCGCTTTCATGAAATACTTCACGTTGCTTAGCTTTATCCTCCCCGGCGCGCTCTTCCTGGGCTCTTGCGGACCTTCCTCGCCTCCTGGCTCGGATTACCTAGCTGGAGTCGGCGGCCCGATCCACCGCCAGACCTCGGGCGGACCCCACCACGCGCCACCGGCGATCCCAGATGATGTATCATACTGGGATGGCGATGGTGTCCACGGCTCACCATCGATTAAAATCTCCAGAGGCGAGCAGAAAGCCTACTTCTACAAGGGTGGCACCTTGGTTGGTGTGTCCCGCATTTCCTCTGGAAAAGAGAACCATGGCACCCCACCAGGCGCCTACAAAATCACCCAGAAGAGCAAGGATCACAAATCTTCCATCTACGGAGTGATCAAAAACGTAGCTACTGGTGAAACAGTGAATGAGAGCGCCGACAACCGGAAGCACAAGCCGGGCCCCGGCGAAGTCTTCTACGCGGCTCCCATGCCGAACTTCATGCGCTTCAACGATGCTATCGGCATGCACACCGGCTACCTTCCCGGCTATCCAGCCTCGGCCGGTTGCATCCGCCTTCCGCACCACATGTCGGAGAAGTTCTTCGCCAACGTCGCGATCGGAACGCCTGTAATCGTGGAGTGATCAATTGTAGCTTGGCGCTCCCTCGGCTACTTCGAACGCTCGCCAACACCACGGGTGGTGATGTAGCGGCGGCAGATCTCGTAAAACTGGCCCATGCTGGCGATGTCGATCCATTCGTCCGGGGCGTGGAGGTTGCCGACGAGGGGGCGTGCGACAATGGTGCGGATTCCCGCTTGGCAGAGAAAGCGTGCGTCGCTCCCGCCTGAGGCGCGAACCGTTCGTGCGGGGCTGCCGGTCAGAGCTTCGGTGACTTCGAACCAAAGTGGATCCGGGTTGAGCACTGAGGGTTCAGCGGAAACAAGGATTTCAATTTCTACGCCGTCGCCCAGGACCTTACGGAGTCTGGCGAGCATTTCATCCAGCGTGTGAGGCGGCGGAAAGCGCATGTCGAGAGTGGCCTCGGCTGCGTCTGGGATGCAGTTGAGGGTGCGATTTGGGGTGTGAATGCTGGTAAGGGAGCAAGTGGGCTCCCAGTGCTCCGCACCGGTGTCTCGCGGGATTGGGAATTGCTCGTGGATCCTGTACAATCCCTCGATGAGTGTTTTCGCAGCATTGTCAGCCAGCCATGGTCGCGCGGCGTGGGCGGCGCGACCGTTGGTGTGGACACGTAGGTGGGCAATTCCCTTTTCCTCGATTGTAACGTCATGGGGAGAACCCCCGTCAGGCACGATGGCGTGCTTTGCCCGCAGACCGGGTTCGCGGACCAGATATCCAACGCCGTCCTCCCCGCCCCGCTCCTCATCCGAGGTGATAATCATGCCTAGCGAGAGTCCGGGATGCGTCCGGTGGAGGTCCGTGAAAAGCTGCAACATGATCGCCAACGCGCCTTTCATATCTCCGGCGCCCGGACCGTAGACGCGGCCGTCTCTGATATGGGAGCGATAAAGATCAAGCGCCGCGTGCTCGACGACATCCAGGTGGCCGACCAGCAAAATCTCGGCATGTTCATGATCTTCAGGGAGAGCCACAAGCGATTCATAACCGTTTGAATGGTAGCTCTCGAGGCGAACGCCGGGCAGGAATTCCAGGTGATTCCGAAAGAAAGAGAACGCCCGTGCGCGCTCCTGCGGTTGGCTGTCAGTGCTGGGGATAAGGATGAGGTCGCGGGCGAGGGCGACGAGGCGATCTGTTAGGGAGGACATGCTGTAAATTTGATGCTCTAGCGGTCGCGGGTGTAGCTCCAGATAACGGAAAGGTCCTTGCGGCCAGTATCGAGAAACTGCCGACAATCACGGGGATCATCGGCGATTGCCAAGAACTGACCTTTGCGAACCATCCCGTCGGGATCGAGATTGAAGTTAATGGGCAGAATACCGGTTGTGCGACCGGGATCAAAGAGTTCTAAATGCGTGCGGAGCTTTTCGAGCAGGACATCACCCGCGAGAGGCGTTGCGAGTTCGAGATTCCGCATCAGCCATGCGCCGTGAGGGTGGAGATGGCGGGCGAGGACCGAGGGATAAGTAGCTCCTGTAAAGCGGGCGTTGAGCTCGCACACATACACCGTGAAGGAGCCATCGCTATGGCGGGTGACAAGAAAATCGGCACTGGCAGGACCTCGGTAACCTTGGGCGTGGAGCCAGACCCCCGCTTCGCCCGCCTGGCGCAACATCTCTTCCCGGAGGGCCGGAGCCTCCGCAAGATATCCCGGTGGCGATTCGTTTCCCTCGTGAATGCTGTTTTCAAGAATCTGCTCAGTGATGTCGTACAAATATGCCGCTTTGTCATTTAGAAAAAGCTGAACCGAGGGGCTGAATACGGACTCGACGCCATGCTCTCCTGTTCGGAGCCAAGCTTGGACCATACAAGGCCCTTCAAAGAAAAAGGCCTGCGGAATCTCGGGGATGTTTTCCTCGGTCGAAAATTTGACCAAGCCGATGCCGCTGGCACCGATCTGGGATTTGACGACGGCAAATCGATAGCCTTCCGCCCGGAAAGCACGGAAGGCAACGACAATGTCTTCTTTGGATTCGGCCAACCGGGTCAGGAACACAGGCGCACCGATCGACTCCATATGCTGGTGCAAGAGCAGTTTGTTGTTTCCTCGATGACTTCCTTCCGGGGTGGAGAGGGTGTGTTTGCCGAGATGGGAAGCGAAGCGGTCGATGGTTTCGTTGGTCACGTATCCGTCCAAGCTCTTGGCTGGCGAACTGCGTAGGCGATCGAGCAAGGGATGGCTGGTGATGGAGCTTTCCTGGAGCTGCCTGCCTAGTTCCAGAAAATCAGCGCGACTGAGGATCTCTATCGCTGGAAGATTCAACCCGAGGTGGCGAAAAAATTCCATCAGGGCGGGGTCGGGCTCGCGTTCGAGAACCAGAACATTGCTTCCGCCGCCGAAGACGAGCCCCAGCACCGGCAAGAGCCTGCCGCCGTATGAATCCACGCAGGAAATCTCATCCTCCAGCAGTCGCGCTCCTTCCCGGTTGCCAAAAAACAAGGAAAGCAGATTTACAACAAAGATGACGCTGCCATCGCGGCTCTTTTCGCTCGGGAAACCCTGCGTAATGACAACCTGCGGTCTGAAAGGCGAGGGAGCTTCGGGCATCATACAGCTTCCGCTAGAACGCTACCCGACGAAAGGGAATTTTATGCAGCGTGACTGCCCGGGCGATGTCAGGAGGTTGAATCGCCGGTGCTCCTGACCCACTTCAGGTAATTTTCAGCAACAGAATCCGTGTGGATGCCAACGATTTCCGGGACATCGTATGGGTGCTTCAAGTGGAGGGCGGCCTCAAGTTCTCCGAAACCCTCGCTTTTCACTTTGAAGATCCCCAGCACCTCCGGCTCCTGATGGACTTTACCTTCCCAGCGGTAGATCGACTCCACTCCGGTTACAAGGTTTACACATGCTGCCAAGCCGGTCTCGATGATGGCCGCTCCGACCGCCCGCGTTTTTTCCAGATCAGGGAAGGTGCAGAAAACAATCATCATTCCAGAAGAAACGGGCGGCTGGGATTCACCCGGACCGCCCGCTTCCGAAGGATCATTTTTCATGATCGCAGAGTCGGCTAGACTGCCACCGGGGCGCCGGTTTCAGCAGATTTGTAAAGGGCGTCGATGATCAGCATCAACTTGTGAGCTTGCTCGGGTGTGTTGAACGGCTCGGCTTTGCCGTTGATCGTGTCGATGAAGTTGCTGGCGGAATGGATCCGGCCCATGTCCTCGCAGGCTTCGGTGATAATCGTGCGGTCGACGCTGTTGCCATTCTCCTGAACGTAGAGCTCACAGGTATCGATAGCCGTTTCATCGTAGCCGTCGCGGGCGAACAAACGTTCGACCTTGCCGCCGGCCTTGGTGCCTTGGAAGACAACGGAAACTTCCTCGCGCTTCACCATCTCGGCCCAGGAAACCTGCAGGCTGAGAACTTGGCCGCTCTTAAAGAGGACGAAGCCGTGAGCCGCTGCCTCGACGTCGGTCGTGCCGCCCACACGGTCGGGAATGCCCCACGGCCCTTTGAAGCCGGGATCGGTGATGTGGGTGTCGAAGGTGTTGGCAAGCACGTGCGCCGGCTCCGGATAGCCCATGAAATACAGGGAGAGATCGATCATGTGAAGCAGGTCGATCGTAGCTCCGCCACCAGCCATTGCCTTGGTGGTGAACCAACCGCCGAAACCCGGGATACCGGTGCGGCGGATCCATTTGGCCTGCGCCGAATTGATCGTGCCGACGGTGCCGTCATCGACGTACTTTTTCATCGCCTGGGACTCTGGACGCGCGCGGTTGTTGAAATTGAACATCAGGGTTTTCCCAGTGCTCTCCGCCACGTCGATCATCTCCTTCACCTCCGCAGCACTCAGGCCCGGTGGCTTTTCACAGAACACGTGCTTGCCCGCCTTGAGGCACTGTAGCGCGAGCGGCGCGTGAAACTTGTTGGGAACGATGATACTGACAGCATCCAAGTCGCTCGCCTTCTCCAGCATCTCATCGACAGATTCGAAAACCTGCGCGATCCCCCACTCTGCCGCTGCCTTGGCTGCCGCTCCTGGTGCGGGATCGGCGACTGCCACAATCTCGGCTCCTGCCGCGCGAAAGCCTGCGGCGTGATACTTCACCATCCAACCAGCTCCGATAACTCCTACTTTGATTGCCATATGATTGTAATATTTGGATTTTAAATTATTGATTTGATTTATCGAAGGCAGCATCGAAGGCGACGTTCGATACTGGGAAATCCACGTTCCGGACGAACGCTGCCGCCTCTGTCGCACCGTGGACGCGGTCCATGCGGATGTCCTCCCATTCGACGGAGAGCGGACCGGTGTAGCCGAGATCGTTGAGCGCGACGATGATGTCCTCGAACTCAATATCGCCGTGACCCAGTGAGCGGAAGTCCCAGAAGCGGCGTGGGTCCCCGAAATTGGTGTTACCACCGAAGACCCCGACAGAGCCGTCACCGTGGCCCCACCACGCATCCTTCATGTGAACGTGGTAAATACGGGAGCCAAGCTCGCGGATAAATTTCACGTAGTCCACACCCTGATAGCCGAGGTGGGATGGATCATAGTTGAAGCCGAAACGCTTGTGATTGTTCACCGCCTTGAGCGCGCGCTGGGCACTGACGATATCAAAAGCGATCTCCGTCGGATGCACCTCTAGGGCGAAGTTGACGTTGAAGGTTTCGAACGCATCAAGGATCGGAGTAAAACGTTTCGCAAAATCTTCGAAGCCCTTTTCGTAGAACTCCTGGTTCGTCGGCGGGAAAGCGTAAAGCGCGTGCCAGATCGAGGAGCCGGTGAAGCCGTTGACCACTGCCGGAAACTCATCTTGATCCTTCCGACCAGGCTTTGCATCGAAGAAAGCCCTCGCGATTTTTCCCGTTTTGATCATCTGTTGGGCCGCCCGCTCGCGGACGCCTTCGGCATCACCATCGCCCCAGACCTCAGGAGAGAGAATCGACTTGTGGCGCTCGTCGATGTTGTCACACACCGCTTGGCCGACGAGGTGGTTGGAAATCGCGTAACAGCTCAGGCCGTGATCCGAAAGCAGCTCCCACTTCTCCTTAATATACGATTCTTTGCCCGCCGCCTGGTCCACATCGAAGTGGTCGCCCCAGCAGGCGAGCTCAAGGCCGTCATAGCCCATTTCCGCTGCAAGCGGTGCGAGTTTCTCAAGTGGCATATCGGCCCACTGGCCGGTGAAAAGAGTGACTGGACGTGACATGGATCTGAGTAGGGGTAGATTGAAGTGACGCGCGGATGTTGCCCGCAACAGAGCAAGTGGTAAAAGGAAAAAGAAAAGAAACCCGGCTTAGGTTCCGCGCGCCAGGGTATTCATTTCTTCCTGCCATGCCTGCTGGATCGTATTGAAAAGCGTCGGCTCCCCATACTCGCCGTTGCAGAAGGACAAGACCCGCACCGGCCCCCTGACAGAAGATGTTAGGAACACCCCTTCAGCCTTTTCCACGTCCCGAAGCTTAAGAGGCATCTCCCGGCACTCGATCTTGCGCTCTCTGGCCATGCGAATGATTAGCTGCCGCGTGACGCCGGCGAGGCAGCCGCTGTCGAGCCCCGGAGTCAGCAGAGCCCCCTTGCGAATCAGAAAGACGTTTGCCATGGCCGCCTCGCAGAGTTCTCCCGCAGTATTGAAAAATAGCATCTCATCGAAGCCCTCCCGGCGCGCCATATCGAGCGCGATCAAGTGCTCCGCGTAGTTCCCAACTTTTAGGCCGCGCAGCACGCTCTCCTTGTTGAAGAGCCACGGCGCCCCGGTCAGACGGAGAGCCCTCGACGGATCACTCACCGGTGCGGCAGTAATCCAGGCCCATGCTTGTCCGCTGTCGATCTCATCAAGCGCCCCCTCACCCATGCTCACCGAGAGGCGGATTCTCGCCCTGCCTCTGCCCAGCCCGTTCCTTTCCAGCAAAGAGATCATCACTCCCTTCAATCCGTCATCGTCCATCCCGACGCTGCTCACCGCCAGCCTCTCCAGACCGAGACGCAGCCGGTCCAGATGCTGCCGCAACAACAGCGGCCTTCCATCGATAGCCAGTAGGGTCTCAAACAAACTCAGCCCATGGCACAGCCCGCGGTCAAAAGGGGAAACCCGCAGTTCCCCCTCATCCAAAAAACTTCCGTCGTACCAGATCGTCGCCACAGAACCACCCTAGATGAACGAGTGGAAAACAAGCAAGACACGAGAGGTCAGATGGCAATGGCAGACGCCGGTAGCATCACCCGAAGGGGGAACCTCAAAAATTCAGCAACGCTGAAAACCCCAATCGCAGACAAAAAAAAGAAGCGATCCGACCGATTATCCCCGGGAAAAACCCAAAAACCCAAAGGGACGTTCAGTCGGATCGCCTTGTCTTGCGACGGGGAGAAAGAACCATATTCCGGCCTCCGGGTCAATAGGATTTATTGAAAATAATCTTTTTTTCTCACCCCGGCCGAAAACCTACCAACGAACCGCCGCCGCCGCCCATGTCAGACCGGCTCCAAAAACAACGAGGATGATGTTGTCTCCGCGCTTGAAAGCTCCCGAGCGGCTCGCTTCGTCCAAGGCGATCGCAACGGCTGCGGCAGAGGTGTTGCCGTACTTATCCAAATTCACAAACACCCGGTCATTTGGCACCGCCAGACGATCGGCGATCGCATCGATAATCCGAAGATTGGCCTGATGTGGGATAATGCACGCGATGTCCTCTGCCTGCAGGCCCGCACGGGAGATCACGGTTTCCGCTGCTTCTTTCATACGGTTCACCGCGTGCTTGAACACCTCCTTGCCCTGCATCGATAGAGTGGCTAGCCGGTCCCCCACGTTGACCTCCGTGATCGGGCAGGCGGATCCGCCTCCGGGAATATTTAGAAGGTGCGTAAGGTTTCCGTCGGTCCCCATCTCGGTAGCAAGTATCTCGCCCTCATCGGGAGTGGCGCGTCTCAGCACCGCCGCACCCGCACCATCGCCAAAAAGAACGCAGGTCGAGCGGTCCTCCCAATTTACAAAAGCCGAGAGCTTCTCTGCGCCGATAATCAGCGCGTTCTCAAACGCGCCGTCGGAAATCATGCGCTTGCTGATTTTCATCGCATAGAGAAAGCCGGAACATGCGGCGGAAATATCGAACGCCACCGCCTTGCTTGCTCCCAGTTGCTGCTGCACGTAGCAGGCGGTCGCCGGGGTGAGCGTGTCCGGAGTGATCGTTGCCACAATGATCAGCTGTATCTCACTGGCATCCAGTCCAGCCTGCTCAAGAGCACGCCGCGCAGCCTGGCTAGCCATGTGGGAGGTGCATTCATCTTCCGCCGCAATCCGGCGTTCGCGAATCCCCGTGCGGGAAAAAATCCACTCATCACTTGTATCAACTCGCTTCGCAAGATCCTCGTTGGTCAAAATCGTTTCCGGGAGGTAACTGCCTGTTCCCGCAATGCATACCTGATAATTCGTCGCCTGCCCACTCATGTGCGCAGACACTGAAATCGTTAGCTTGCCCAAACAAGCGCGAATTTCCCAGAGTCTCCCCAGAGCAATCAGCCTAGGAAAAGCGGAACCGTCTCCACTCTTTCGAACACCGGAGAAAAAAGCGCCACAACTTTGGCGGGATCGCTTCGACATCGAGCACTTCTGCGGACCTGAGGAAGATGATAAAAAAAATGAGACAAGATCCCACGCAACTCGTTGCGCCGAGACCTTCTCGAACATCTTTTCCATCATCGATCCCGAGCTTTTCGAAGCCCGCCAAGGGGCGCTGAGAGTGGCATCACCCCGCGAGTTCGTCGCTGGAAAAAGCAACGAGATCGAAGCCATTCCCCGCTCCTCGAGCACTAGATCTCAAGATCCACAGGAACGACGACAATACAGCAGCAGCAGCAGCAGCAGCAGCAGGGAGAACGCGGAATCATTACAACATGCCACCCGCAGCCAATCGAGCATTGCGAACCGCTGCCATCCGATACTCGGCAACAGCGTTTACCGCGACAGACGCCTCTCCCAAACCCGGTCGCCCCGACTTTGAACGGCCGTTGAAGCGGCTCGTTTCCTCCTAGTAGTGACGGTAGTAGTTACGCCGCGGAGCGTAATGGTAGTCTTGATTGTGATGATTGTCGTAATACCGATTGCGGTTGCGGTTGCGGTTGTTGCCAAGGGCGTAGCCGATCAGGCCGGCGGCGGCAATACCTGCGGTGGCCGCAGCGGGGTCCACGCTTTGCCGCGGCTGGCCGTAATGATCGTAGCTTGTTGTGCAACTCACGGCGGAAACGGCGAGCGCACCTATCAATGCGTATGTGAATGGAGTTTTCATAACTGTAGGTTTGGTAAGTGCTCCGACGGATCCGCAGGGAAAAATATTCAGAGCCTCTTGAAACTTATCAAGGAATCATGGGCTGTCAAAAAGACGGTCTTCCCGTCTTTCCCACCGAAACCCACGTTGGCAGTCGCTTTTCCGGTCAACACACGGCCCAGCAACTTGCCTTCCGGAGAGATGACGAGCAGGCCGCCGGGCCCGGTGGACCAGACGTTGCCCCCGGCATCAATCTTGAGGCCGTCTGGGGCGCCTTTTCCTTCCAAGCCTTTCGTATCGAAAAAAACGCGGGATTCGCCGCCGGTTCCGTCCTCTTGCATATCCACCGCCAGAATGATTGGGCGAGGACCGTGAGAGTTCGTGACGTAAAGCGTTTTTTCATCGGGTGAAAAGGCTAGTCCGTTTGGCCGCTCCAGCTCCTTGGTGATCAAAGTGACCTCACCATCGGGGCCGATCCGATAGACGCCGTTAAAATCCAACTCGCGGTTCGGATCCTTTTCCCCTTTCGGCAGCCCGTAACTGGGATCGGTGAAATAGATGGTGCTGGAAGAGTGGACGACAACGTCATTCGGGCTGTTCAAGCGCTTGCCTTCGTAGCGATCGGCAAGCGTCATTTTGCCACCGTCTTTAGTGAGAATCGAGACGCGCCTGTCTCCGTGCTCCGCAGTGATCAGACGACCCTCCGCATCAAAGGTGAGGCCGTTGGAACCGCTCACATTCGCCTCCCGTGTCAGTCCAGTGTAGCCGGAAGGCTTCATGTAAACGCGGACTTTTTCTCCATCCCAAGCGTGGATCACGTTGTTAGGGACATCGGAAAAAAGAAGTTCACCGGTTTTCTCATTCCACGCCGGCCCCTCGGACCACTTGAAGCCTGTGGCGTGAACTTCGAGCTCCGCTTCCTTCGGAATCAGCTTGTCGAGCGCGGGATCCAGCCGCTCCACAGACACTTCCTGACCGAGAGCCACTGACCATATCGAGATTATAAAAAGCCCGGTTTGTTTTCTCATCATCCCAGATCCAAGCAATCCATTGAGGCCCACACAAGCACTTCTCAACCCCGCCGCTTGCATTCGCCGCAGCACTCGCCACTTTTTCCACATGCCTCTCGCCCGCAAGCCTAACAGCGCCCTGCTTATCGTCGGCCACGGTTCCACCGAAAATCCCGACTCATCCACGCCGTATTTCGATCACGCTGCGGAGATCCGGCGCCGGGGCTTGTTTGCCGAGGTCCACGTCTGCTTCTGGAAGGAGGAACCCTCAATGCGGGAGGCCCTGTTCATGATCGATTCGACTGAGGTCTACATCGTTCCGGATTTTATCAGTGAAGGCTACTTCACCCAAGAAGTGATCCCGCGCGAGCTAGGACTTGAGGGACCAACGACGGTCCGAAACGGAAAAGCTCTCCATTACTGCCTCCCCGTCGGCGTCCACGCCACCATGACCGATCTCATTCTGCGCCGCGCGCGAGAGATCGCACCGGGAGTGAACCCAGCGGAAACCACCTTGATCATCACCGGCCACGGCACCGGGCTGAACCAGAACTCGACCAAAGCCATCAAGGACCAGGCCGAGCTGATCACCGCATCGGGGGCCGGCTACGCCCTCGTCACAGACGCTTACATGGAGGAACAACCCTTCATCGCAAACTGGGATAAAATGTCGGAAACGAAGAACGTCGTTGTCGTGCCATTTTTCATCTCGGATGGCCTACACTCCTATCAGGACATTCCGGTGATGCTGGGCATCGAGCCCGAGGTTGGTCCCGCAGCATCACAACGCGACGTTTTCCGCCACAACCCGCACCAGCTCCGGGGAAAAACGCTCTACTACTCCTCCGCCATCGGCACCGAGCCCTTGCTCGCGGATGTGATACTCGACCAGATCGCCGATTTCGACAGCAAATACTCCCCCTCCCCGCCTGCCCCTCCCTCCGAAGGGCAGCCCCTAGCCGCCAAACTGAGAGCACTCATCCGCAGCGGCGCGAAACAAATCGGACAAATCGAAATCCACCCTGATCTCTGCGAGCACGCCTACGGCCTTTTTCACATTGAAGATGAGGATCTCGCGACCCAGCCAGCCTACGGCGGCCTCGAACAATACTACGGCCCTGCGATGGCCCGGGAAATTTCAACGTACGCGAAAGACGGGGAATACCGCTTCACCAAAGGTAAAATCAATCTCAATCGCGGCTGGGTCATGCTTCTCGAAAGCGAAGAAGAACTGCTCCTCGCCCTCGACCACTTCTATCCCGCCTGCACCGCCCTCTATGTAAATCACGCCGCCGGGACGCTGCCGGTGGAGTTGCTGCGCGACAAGCTCAACCGCCAGACCGGCATGTATCGCTACGCCCGGTCGATCAGCGACGAAGGTGCCCAGAAACTCGTTCAGGAAGTCTGCGGCCCCGCTCACAACTGCGCCAAGAAAATCCTTTGGAGCATTGATGCCAACACACCATTGGAAGACAGCGAGGCCTCTCGCTTCAACGGCATCGTCAACGATCTACCGGAAGGAAAAGCGATCCCGCTCGTCTGCCGCGAAGCCTGCAACCACTTCGTCGCCGAGTGCCGCAAGGCCGCCAAAGCCGAGTTCGACTCGCAAGCCAATATCCCGGCGTGACGCCCGCGTCCCCGACAAGACTGCGGGCGAAGTCAACGAAGGAAACTACCGGCCCGCGCCCGTGCGCAGATTGATGATGCAGATAGCGCCGGGTCTGAATTTCAGGTCACACCCACTCGTAGATCCCGCATCGACCACAAGGTCCCTGCCGCAGCCTTGGCGCTCCCCCGCATCCTCCGCACCCCGCCTCACCGACTTCCGCCAAAGCGCTCCCGCGCCGCCTCAAAGGCCTCGCTCAAAACCCTTCTTAAATCTTAAATCTTAAATCTTAAATGTTCAATGTTCAACATACCCCCGACACCCAGGGCGGTTGTCTGGTTAATTGATTTTTGGTGGGAGAGCTTTGATGAGGCGTAGGGCGGCGTAGGGCTTGGCACTGTGGTGGTGGAAGCTGGCATTGAGACTCTCAAATATTTCTGCGTCATGGAGCCGTAGGATCGCTCCTCTCAATAAGGCGAGAACCTGACCTCCGCTGGCTTTTTTGCGCGGACGTGAGGCGTCTTCTTTCCACAGGCTTGTGTCGCGCTTCCAGTGGTTTTTGTTTTCCACAGACCAATGGCCGCGGATGGCCTGCGCGAGCTGGGCCGCGCTTCGCTCCTCCGCTCCGAGGCTGGTGATGAAGTAGCGGGTTTCGCTTTTGAGTTCATCGCTCTTACCCTCCTTCCATTCCCGGGTGATACGGACGAACTGGCGCACTCCGGGAAATGAGCTGATGTCCTCATCCAGATCGACCCGGGCGAGACGGCGACGTTCGGTGCGGCCATGGTCTTCTTCCCAATCGCCCACCCATTCGTCCGGGATTGCCTCGGAGAGCTTTTTCCGGGCGAGCTGGTGGAGGGTTGGCTGGTTGTCTTTGAGACCTAACAGGTAATCCCCACCATGGCTGAGGATGATGAATGCCGTTTTTTTTGGGCGTTGAGGGCATCGCCCGTCACCAACGCTCCCGCGAGCTGGTCGGCGGCATCCTTGTCGAGAAGGCGCTGGGCGACGGGCAGTTCGCAGTCGTCTTTTTTGCCGCTGTAGGTGCGCTGCGCAAGTGGCTGGCCGGTGGCGTGGAAGCAGAGGGTCACGATGCCGCCGAGCCGGCCTTTAGCTCCGAGATCCTTGCCGTCGAGCGCGAGGGATTTGGGCAGAAGTTCGCTGTTTTCCACCAGCCAGGCGTTGAGGACCCGGGCGAGTTCGACCGGGTCGATGCGGTTGACGATGTCATTGAGCGCGCCGTAGCCGGGCATGGTGAGTAGCCCGGTTTTCTTGTTGCGCTTGGTCAGGCCGATGGCGCGGCGCTGGTTCTGATCGAGCGGTCCGCATTTGTGCCATATGGCTTTGACGTCGTTGGCTCCGCAGATGAGTCCGTAAACGATGAGGGTGAGCATGGCGCTAAAAGGGTGGCGGATGGCTTTGGGATTGCGTGTGTCGGTGAGCCCGGAGAGGGCGTGGCGGAGGGTGCGCAGCTCGGAGCATTTCAGCGCGCAACGTGCTCCGGCGGTGTCGCCATCCGCGATGGCTGCCTGGTGGACGGGCGGTAGGAGCCCGGGGCGGGCAAGCAGGGTGAGAGCGTCTTTTTTCAAAGGACGAACCCAGAGATGTTTGGGTTTCCCCGTGTCCTGGTAGAAGTCGCGGCGGTGTCTTCTGAAGCCTTTGGTGAAGCCGAGCGGGAGCCAGTTGGTGGCTTTGTAAAGGGTGCCGGTATGTTCGTCGGGATCGTGGAAACTTTCTGCCAGAAGTGGAACGAAGCCGTGGCGGGCTTCGAACTCGCCGCCGAGAGTGCGCAGGGAGAGGGCGAGGCACTGGCTGGCGAGGTTGGGACGACGGGCGTTTTCGATGACGTAGAAGCGCCGCAGTTGCACGATGAGTTTGAGGCGGTTGGCGCAGGTGACCGAGTCCCAGCCGATGTGCTTGTCACGCTCCCTGAGGCGCTTGGCAGCTCCACCCCAGCAAAGAACAGCCACAAGTTCGGGGCAGTCCGATTCCGTGTCGGTGCGGTAGATTCCTTGCCAAAGAACGTGTCCGGCGGGGCGACCGGCTTTGAGATAGTGCCCTTGGTTGAGGGCATCGCGGAGCTGGGCGATCTCGGCTTCTTCGGAGGCGCTGCGTAAGACGAGGTGATCGGAAACGAGCGCTGGCTTGGTCATCAGTGTATCCATGGCAGACTTAATCTGCCAGAACGGAGCCGAATGTCTAGCGGTTTCTTAAATCGCCAATAAACATCGACCTTGGAGAATTTCCGAGAAACCGCCCTGCCCCGACACCGCAGCATCTTTGCCAGCGACAGCTCCGGAACGTGGGGGCGATCTTCGGTCGCCGCCGCCTCTCTCCGAAAGCCCCTCCGGATGATCCCGACGGGGTGGCGGATCCCAGTCAGCACGACTACGATCAGTCCAGAATCTGCTTCAGAGCCGACTTGGAAACATACGTGATCTCGTCTGTGATCAACTTTTTCCGGGAGGCGCTCACGGAACTCCACTCCTTTTTCCAATCCTCGCTCTCGATCTGTTTTGCTCCGAAAGGAGTTGTCACGTTTGTCCTCAAAGTCTTTCCACTGCGCGCATCGACCAGCTCCAGAATTGCGGAGAAATTTACGGAGTCCATTCCCAGGAAGCTATCCTGCCGGTGCTCGTAACCCACAGTCCCCTCCCCCCGGGCACCGTATGCGCCAGTCAATTGTGAGGGAAAACAGATCCAAACCGCGTCAAGCCCTTTCGCCTTCGCCGTCTCAATCGATTTCGCACGGAATTCCTCCGCATTGATCACCGGTGAGCGCTGCACCATCAGGCTGAACTTCGCCGGAGACGTCGGCACGTCCAGCTTCTCCACACGCTTCACATTCTCTCGCAGTATCCGCCGCCTCTGTCACCTTCGGCGAGATGCCCGGCACATTCACCGTTTCTGAACTGTTGTTGAACACCGTCGTGCCGATCCGCACCCGCTTCAGTTTGTCCCCCATCCCGTTTGAAAAGCCGACACTCCTTATCCCCGAGTAATCCACGTTCCCCACCGGAGTGCATGAAACCGCAAGAACCGACATAATAACCATGGAGGCGAACCGAATCAACATAGCGGCAGAATCTCCACCGCCCCCCACCTGTCAATCTCAACGTGGTTCGCCCTGGTCCCCAAGGCGCGCTAGAGGACCCGCTTCATGTTGCAGTCATCAAACCACCAGCACGAAACCTTTTCGCGTGTGCCTGCAGCGCAGTGGCTCACCCGCTTCATTGGGATCCCAGCCGTTGGCGTGACCGAAATCAGCCGCATCACCGATCATCGCCAGGTTCACGACACGGGGTAGCTCCGCGATCAATTCACGCCCTCCCACGGCTGCAGCAGTGTAAATCGATGCCTCGTTGACACCGTTGCGATTCTTCATCATCCAGCGATACTGGACGTCACGATGATTGAGAATCTTGTAGCCTTTTCGTGAGAGGGACATGGAAAAGCTTCTCAGCGGACGATCTCAAGGAGCTCGATATCGAAAACCAGCATGCCGCCGGGACGGCCGCTGCCCGGGACGGCGGGGCCGTAAGCAAGATCGGCTGGGATCCAGAAACGGCGCTTCTCGCCGGCAACCATGAGCTGCACGCCTTCGGTCCAGCCCTTGATCACGCCGCTGAGCGGGAATTCGGTGGGCTCACCTCGGGTCACCGAGCTGTCGAACATCTTGCCATCGGTCGTCCAGCCGGAGTAGTGGACTTTCACCGTATCAGTGGCCTTGGGCTTTTCCTTGCCCGTTCCTTCTGTAAGCACCTTGTGGGCGATTCCACTCTCAGTCTTCGCCGCATCGGCCGGAGCGGCTGCAACGTCTTCTGGAACCGCAGGTGCGGGGGCAGCTGCTTTGAAGGAGATCAGCTCAACATCCGCCACGATGAACCCGCCGGGAGCCTGCGGCTCAGGCAGCCAAGATGTGCGCTGCTCGCCCACTTTCATGTCGGTGAGGATCTCGCCCAGTGCGGGCGGCAGTTTGTCGAGCGGCGCGCTTGGAGGGCTTGGCTGCTTGCGGCTGTCCTGCATCGTCTCGCCTTCCATCGTCTTAGCGGTGAAATGGAATGTGGCGATCTGATCGGATCCCGGCTTTTCACCCGCACCTTCCTTAATAATCTTGTATGCGACCCCGCCTGCGGTCTTCTCGGTATCCGCAGGTGGCTTGGGGGCTTCCTTGATATCCAGCAGTTCCACATCGAAAACCAACATGCCTCCCGGACGGCCGCTGCCCTCGACGGCCGGGCCGTAGGCGAGATCCTCCGGAATCCAGAAGCGGCGCTTCTCCCCTTCGACCATCAGTTGGAGGCCTTCGGTCCAGCCTTTGATCACTCCGCCGAGCGGAAAGCTCGTCGGCTCGCCGCGTTTTTCGGAACTGTCGAACAACTTCCCGTCCGTGGTCCAGCCGGAGTAATGGACGGTCACCGTATCAGCGGCGGTCGGCTTCTTGTCGCCGGTTCCTTCTTTCAAGATCTTGGATGCCAGACCGCTTTCGGTCTTGGCAGCATCGGCGGGAGGGGCGGCTACATCAGCGGGTGTTTCGGGCATGGTCTTCTCAGGTTGGGCGGCTGCGGGAGGTTTCGCGTCCGGAGCCTCCTCGGAACGCACAGGGGCGGCGGCCGCCATCATCGCAGCAGCAATCATCAGGGGAGTGGTAAAAGTCCGGACTTTCATAAGAACGGGAGCATCCACGCTTCCGGCCATCTGTCAACCATCCGACCTGTTTGTGACAGGGAGCCTCTTCCAGAAAGGCGCATCAAACGCGGCCGTGCCGCAGGCAAGAGCGTCATGGCTTGCGAAGCCCGGCTGCGCTGAAGCGGGGGTCGTTGCTCCAGCACGAGACGGAGAGGGCGTGCTCCGGCAACTCCGACCACCGCCACGTTGAAAGGGTAAGCGGGGTAAACGCGACCCTCGGTGATTTCTAGCGCGCATGGCTTCGGCACGGCAACATGCGCGGATGTCCAGATGTCTTACCACCAAGCCGTGGCGTGTCGCCGATGTTTCATTCGTCCAAGTCCGCATTGAAC
>JBGTDO010000026.1:0-9299 GCA_041748235.1 Akkermansiaceae bacterium
GTTCAATGCGGACTTGGACGAATGAAACATCGGCGACACGCCACGGCTTGGTGGTAAGACATCTGGACATCCGCGCATGTTGCCGTGCCGAAGCCATGCGCGCTAGAAATCACCGAGGGTCGCGTTTACCCCGCTTACAGAACTGAAGAAGACCTACGAGAACCTTGTTTCCCACTTGCCCGAGAATGAGCGGGAGAAAGCCATCGTCAGCATCGCCCGCACGATGGGTGGAATCAACTCCAGACAACAGCAGGCACCCGCTCAGGGGAGCGTCAAAGTCTGACCGCCCCGCCGCCCCAAGACATCGGCCCAGACCGCTCCGGTTTTCGCTTCGCACACCTTCGCTAACCTGATCCGAAGACTTGGGCTCCCACCCTCCCTTCAAGACGCCGCCACCGGAGAGTCCCTCCGGTGGCCGCGTTTGCAGCAATCCAACAAAACAGAAGAATCTCAGAAATTCATTTCGAAGCCATCGGAAGAGGGCATCGTTTGGGGAGAGTGAATCACCGCATTATAATAAGGCGGTGGCTCACTCAGCGGCCTATAAACCGGCCATAAGTGAGTAGCGACTTTCGTGAAAGAGTCCCCGCCGTAGGTGGCGGCAACCATGATCGCCAATGTCAGCATGGCAGAAACAAAAACCGGGCGCCGATCAAGCGGTGCGAGTTTAGTTTCGAGGAGTTCTTCAAGCCATTGCGGCGCTTTGCTCATTGGGGTTGGTTTGTGCTGGGAGGATCACTTCGCGGAGTTCCTAGGAAATGGTGCAGCGGGTGCGGTCGTTTTCAGAGCAGCTAGCCGTAGGGGGGAGGATGGATTGATCGAATTTTCGGTGAAGTGTACTGATTTGGAAAATGGCTCAGAAATTGTGATTTGGTGTGATTCAAAGGTTGGCTCCGTAGAGACGATCTTCTGCTGTGGCACTTGAGAGTTTCGCCCGGACAAAAGGGGCGTCGTTTAGAGCATGAGGTGGTGGCTCGGTGGTCGTGATAATGTATTGGAATGAATCTGGATGGCGGGATTCGAGTTCGGCGATTAGCTCGAAGATCGGGCGGTAAAGGCTGGGTTCCATATCCGATTCGCGGGGGCTGTCGTGGAGGATGAAGCCGGGGTGGTGGCCGACGCCATTGAGTGCGGCAACCAGACCGGTGAAGTCGTAGGCGATGCAGCGGAGGGCTTTGAAGGCTTCGCTTTCCAAAATACCGTTTCGACGGAGTACAGCGCGGATTTCTACCGCGGTGAATGTTAGTTCGCCGCTTAGCTTGTCGTTCACGAGGCGTTTGATGATCTGGTTGAAGATCTGGGATCGTTCTCCTTGCTGGCTCACGTTCCGCTCGCGGATTGCACGGAGTTGATCCTCAAGGGCGTTCTTGTCGACGTTTGCGGCAGTTATGATGATCCGCGCTTCGTGCTGGCGGATGATTGCGTCTTGGAGGCGTTCTGCGGTGCCGAGGTGGCCCGACGCGTTGAGCGGCAGGTTGGCGATGTCCTGGATCAATGAGTCACGCGTTTTTCGGTTCTTGGTTATCAGGGCTTGCAACCGTGTGGCCTCGGCCCTTGCGGCGGCGATGATCCGTTCGCTCGGCTTGAGTTCCTGGGCCAATGTGGCGATTCCGACATCGAGCTGTTGGAGGGCGGAAAGATTCACCTGAGCGACGACATTCGGTTCCGTTGGCTGTTTGACCTTGTCGGCTCCGCAGCGCCAGAAGAGTTGGCACTCCGCCATGGCTTTTTCCATGGGGACGCCGCAGGTCTTGTCGCCGTGTTTGACTGTGCGGAGGATGTGCTGGCAAAGATCGTCGTCGTCTTTTTCGGTGGGTTTGTCGTTCTTTAAGTAGCTCTCCCGTTTGTCGCGAAGACTTTGGAGTGCTTCCTGTCTTTCGGCGATGCGACCAGTGAGGGTGTCGGCCTGTTGGTTCGACTCCCGGAGCTTTTTCTCCGATTCATCAAGTTTGAGGTCGGCGATTTGCTGTCTGATCGTTTTCTCGTCTGCCTTGGACTTTTTTTCGATCTCTTCTTTCACCACGGTTAGGAAGATCTCGTCTTCAGGCTTGATGTCGTGCGGGAGGTCGGGAAGGGCTTTCTTCAGAGTTGATACCGAGTCATTGAAGACCCGGGTGTAGGTGGTGATTGTGATGTCGGCGGCTTTGATCGCTTCGAGATGTGTCGCTCGCTCGGCAAGGATCTTTGGCTCTTTGGAATCGGCGAGGCCTAGGAGGCAGCGGACCAGGAATGCGCGGGATGCGTCCGAAGTGTCCTTGGGCTCGGAGGCTGAACTTGTGTCCCTCCATTTGTGGACGCCGGACAGGTGCGCTTCCTGGTCGCGGCTGAGACTTTCCAGAAGGTGCAGCCAGGTGATCGGGTCGGATTGGCCGCTGTCGAAGTGATTCACCGGCCAGCGGGAAACAGTGGCTTCCGTGAGGGCATCGGTGAAATCCGAGAAGTCCAATCGTTCTGCGGGTGAGACCCCTCGGGCGTCATCGATGTGCACTCCCCTGAGGGCGAAATCTTTTCTCCGCTTGTTGATAGGTCGGAAGACTGACCACACGGTTTCGCCGATCCATACTTCGGCAGCGAGATAGGCGGAACCCAGTTCTAATGAGGAAATCAGGCGTTCTTCGATGAAGCGGTTACCGTAGGTCTTCTCGCCTAGCAGGTAGCGTAGGGCGCGGCAAAATGAACTCTTCCCGGCGGCGTGACCCCGGCCCTTCTGGTTTTCATCGTCCTTCTCGCCGGCGGGAGGCGACCAGATGATGTTCAGCCCACGCTTGAGATCGATTTCCCGGATTGGCTTGCTTTCCGGTTCCGTGAGGTCGGGATAGATTTTGAACTTGGAAATCCAGAACGTGGGAGTTGTACCGCCGGTGGGTAGCAACCACTTTCGATCATCGTAGAAATCAGTCTGGGCGTCTGTGTTCATCATGCGGCGAAGTAAGATAGGATTTCGATAACTTCGGGGAGTTCGCTTTCGCCCGAAAGCAAACTGGTGATGTCCACGCGGTCTGCGAGAATAGCGAGGGCTTGGGACACCTCGTAATTGATCCATTCGTCTTTATCGAGTTTTCGGATGGATGATTCTTCTGGGAGGGCGATTTGATGGGTCAGTCGGTCGACTTGAATAAGGCCGGAGGCGTGTAGCCCGGCAACGAAGTCGTGAAAACCGCGTTTGGGAACGGCCGACAAAGTGGTCTTCTTCCACGACAGGAGTTCTTCACTCGCCAACGTGTCGGTGCGTTGCTCAATCAGATTGGTTGGACACGAGAAGAGGTTCCATGTTTCGACGAGCAGTCCCAAGTTCGCTTCGTGGCGTGCCTGAAGTAGGAACTGCCGGATGAAGTGTAGCCAGAGTTTCTCGTCTTCGGTGTAAACCGTGCGCGTGATGGCATCGGGCAACCGGGGTGGATGGGTGGCGCGGAAGCTGGCAGGTGTGATAGCTAACGGTGATTTCCACCCTTTGCCCTCGCGACGAGAGACGAGCATTTGGTCGTAGAGATCCAGAATTCGGATTTTTGTTAGATAGGAGCCCTTCTTGATGACGGAGCCGGAGGCATCGAGTTCGGTGGTCGCCTTGATGTCCTTTTTCCGGACGATGGGGAAAGTGTCCATGATATAGGCGACGGCATGGCGAGGGGTCGGGAAATAGGACTTGATAGCGGCGAGTTCGGTCTCGGTCTCGTCGCGCACGGCTCCCTCGGCGATGCGGGCGGACTTCCATGCTCCAGATTCGTCGCAGGGGAGGTAGAGGTGGAAGAAGATGGCGTCGAGTTCGCAGCGGAGTTGGAAGCGCCTATCCTCATCCCATTTGAAGGGCGGGCCGTCGTAGCCGCAGGCCACCGCGAAGGGTTCCTGATCCCAAGCGGTGTAGGTGAGCTCGACAATGGCTGAGCAAATCCAAAGCAGCGATCCTCCCCTCAGTTCTTGGCGATTATGCGAGTTAATTGTCTTTCGATTAATTACCGGAAGTTGTCGAAAGACAAAATGATTGAGATTTATCCCGCCCATTTTCTCCCGCAGTACAAAATCGACGCAAAATGAATTTAGCATTCCAACCAATGCCGCCTGTTCTATTGCCCCTGCAGGTGAGTATACTTGGTGAAGACTATCTCCGGCTGGAGCTCGTGGAGTCACGGAGAGAATAGCAGTTCTCTCATTTGTCGGGCTGGTGATCTTGCAAAACTGGATGAGCCACGGTTTGGTCGAATTGTTTCCGAGCTTCTTTTCCAGGTCTTGGCGAGCGATCCAATATCTTGGTGTAGGGCGAAAATACGGATCGTGTAGGCAGGTGATAGAAATAGTTTCGCTGTTTGCTGGTCGGTCTGGATTCTGTGCGTTTATCACAACTGACGCAAATCGATGATTGAACTGGGTAATCATCTTACCTTCATACAGCGGCAGAGAGTCATCGAATTCCTCATCTTGGAAAAGGGCCGCTGAATACGACATGTCGAACATGCGGCTGGATGTGGCTTCCCAATCGTTTTCTAAGGTTTCATGCGAGAGAATTGGCCATCTACGATGTATTGAGGCGACTAGTGTTGCCGATTGACGCGATTTAAATGTGGGGCAAGTGCAGCTGTTTGGATTGACAGCAGCGAGATCGGAATACTTCAGAGAAAAGAGACGATCCGGTTCTGCTAGGTCGTTGATCGTTCCAAGAAGGAACCCAAACATCGGTTCTCTCTGTGCCGTGCTAGCGAGCGTTACCAGTGAAAAACGAGCCCTGCCATCGACGTTGGGAAAAAATTTTGAACGATTCTCGAACTCAAAGAATGATTCCAGGTTGTGTTTGGCCATTATATCCTGAAACAGGGGCCCTGTTCCTTCGTTAGTGGCGAGCCCACTAGGAACAACTAATCCCGCAGCCGCACTCTCATTGAGTAATCGACGAGTTAAATCTACGAATAAAGTTGCGGAGCTGAGATTGCCCTTTGAAGAGAGAGGGAATTGGTTGCTCGTATGGATGAAATGAGCGCTCCCCAGAAGGATACGCCGGTACCATTGCCAGGCATTCCAGGCCTGTGGATTATTTGTCTCTAGGCTTGCAATTGCTTTCCCGCGTTTCGCTCGGTTATCGATTAGGCCAATATCGGGGTGATCCGCAGTAAAATACTTTTTCTCTTCAGGACGAATCTCTTCCCAAGGAGGATTGCCGAGAATGATATCGAATCCGCCATTAGCGAAGACCTCTGGAAAGCCTAGGTGCCAGTGGAAGAACTGGAATTCATTTGCAAGGCGTTGCGTTTCCTCTCGCATCCACGGTGGGCAGTTGTGAGGGTTGCGCTCGATCTTGGTGAGTTCGCCGTTAGTAATCGGATAGGCGAAACCTCCCTCGTCGGGTTCACATTTTCTCCAAACGAAGGCGGCGCACCAGGCGTCGTGGAGGAAGCGGGCATTGAGGTAATCCGCGGAGCGGATGGCGTTCTCGTAAGTCTCGGCCTTTTTACGGACAGCCTCGGGAGTGTCGTCGGGTAGGGTGTCGAGCTTGGCGATAGCTGCGGGCACATTGCCGAGGCGTTCCCAAGGTTTGTTTTCCCGGTCAAAAAGGTCGCCGACCTGCTTGCGCAGCTTGGCCTCCTCCTTGTTGGCCTTCTTGAACTTGGCGCAGTATTCCTTGTCGTCACCTTCAATGGGCTTGAAGGCATCGTCCGGAAGACCTTTGGCGAGTGCTTCGGGGGTTGCTCCGAGAAGAGCGTTTCCGCACTGGACGTGGTGGTCGAGGAAGGAGAGCGGCTTGCCGGGCTCCATGGCCAGCATCCAAAGGGAGACCTTGCAGAGTTCGACGGAGAGCGGGTTGATATCGACGCCGTAGAGGCAGTGGGAGACAACATCGCGGAGGGCATGGCGCTGGACGTGGAGCGAGAGGGCTTCATCGCCGGCTCGGATCTCGGCGAGGCGGCGAGAAAGTCGGTGGGCGGCGGCGATGAGGAAGTGACCTGAGCCGACGGCGGGGTCGCAAACCTTGAGAGAGAGCAGGGCTATTTCCTTTTCGGCGGGCGTCTTGGCGTCGGTGAGGCGTTTTTCAAGGACCGGGTCGAGGGCGGTGGAGATGAGTTGTTGGACGAGTGAGTCCGGGGTGTAGTAGGAGCCGGTGGTTTTGCGCTCGTTGCCGGCGAGTTGGGCGTAGTGGAAGGTGGATTTTTCCCCGTCCGGAATGATGCGGGGGCGGAGTTCGAGAAGGGATTCGTAGATGGAGCCAAACTCCTCAACATCCAGCGCGGCGTAGTTGACGCGCATGTAGTTTTTCGTGTCGGGATGTTGGAAGATGGAGAGGCGATTAATAGCCTTGAGGAGGGTGCTGTTGTCGAGCTGGTATTGGAAGAGGGACTTGAGGCCTTCCCCGCGGAAGAGGAAAGAGCCAAGTGGAGCGATGCCGAGGGGGCTGCCTTTTCCGCAATCCTCGAAAAGGCGAAGTGTCTGGTGCATTGAACCCCAGAGGTCTGAGTGGCGGCGGTCGGCGAGTTGGGGGCGGTCGGCGAGACGGCGGAGGCGCTGGAGGGAGTAGTAGTCCTGATAGATGCGACGTTGACGCAGGGTGGCGTCCGGGTAGTGATGAAGGCCGCGTTCCTCGATAACGAGTAAGAACAGGGTACGGTAAAGCCAGCGGAGGAGATTCTGATGGAGGATCTGGGCGTGGTCGGGATCGGCAGCGACGGTGGCGCGGAGTTCGTCGTTTTTCTCGTGGGCGAGCAGTCCGGTGGCGATGGTCTGCATGGCGAACGCAACGGCCGAGGCTAGGCCATCGCGGATGCGTGAGCCGGATTCGAGAGAGTCCTGATGATAGCGCTCGATGAGGGAGCGAGATGCCTCCTGCCGGTTGGCGGGCATGCGGGAGGCGTGGAGGAGGCGGTAGAGGAGAGCGAAGTCGGCGAAGAGTTCCTCGCCGAACATGCGCTCGAAGTCGAATTCGAGGAAGGAGAGCTTGATCAGGCGAGTCGAGTCGCGCAGGAGGCGGAGCTTGTGGCCGTTGGTGACGATGCCGTAGAGATGTTCGGTGAGGTTGATGTATTCCTGAACGAGGGCATGGGGCGACATGCGGGCCTGCCCCTTGATCTTGAGATCGAGGGTGGAACGGTCGGGCGGGATCGTGGCGTCCGGAGCGAAGGGGCCGACGATCTGGAAGGGGAAGGCGTCGCAGGTTTTGTCCCGGTGGGAGATGGCATAGGACTTGCCATTGAGGGTTTCCGCCTCGGTGAGTTCGGGTGAGTATCCGAGCAGGGAGAAGAGCGGCAAGACGAAGAGATTGCGAGTTTCAGTGGTGCCGGTGGAACCTTCGCGGAGGTTGGACAGACGAGATTGATAGGCGGTCCACAGTGCCTTGGCGGTGGCCCAAGTGCTGGCGATCTCGTCCTTGACCTTAGTGCCGGACTCGAAGCCGAAGTCACGTGGTTCCTGGCCGTTCTTGTCGCCACGTTCGATGGAGTCGAGCAAGTCGGAAGAGAGGATTGTGCCTTCGAGGCGGATCGATGAGAAGGTCATGGGAGAAAGTTGAAAGTGATCATTCGCAGTGATCCAATTGTTCAAGGGCTAGCTCTATTTTTAGCAGTAGATCTCGTTTCATTGTGGGTTGAGGGTCGAAAGGAGAGGACTCAGATCGTTCCAAGGAAGGACGGTGCCTTTTTCCCTCTGCTGATAGGCGGTGCCGCCGTGGACGAGCCAAGGCTTGATGGTTTGACGGGTGAGGTTGGCACGCCAGTAGTCGAGGCCTGCGAAAAAATCGGAGGCGATGGTTTCCCCGGATTTGATTTCAACGGCTTGGAAGGTGTCCGGCGCGGTTTCGATGAAGGCGTCAATTTCATGGCCCTCTTTGTCGCGGAGAAAGAAGAGGGAGGGCTTGAGACCGCGGTTGGTTTGAGCCTTGAGCAACTCCGTCATGGCCCAGTTTTCAAACAGGGCTCCGCGCTGCGGATGGGCGGTGACATGGCTGGTGTTGCGCACGCCGAGAAACCAGGCGGCAAGGCCGGGATCACAGAAGTAGAGTTTCGGGGTCTTGATGAGACGCTTGTTCAGATTCGTGAACCATGGCTGGACCAGGAAAACCAAGTGGCTGGCTTGGAGGACCGAGAGCCACGACTCTGCGGTGACGCGAGTGATGCCGGTATCCGATGCGAGGGAGTTGATGTTCACCAACTGGCCGATGCGTCCCGCGCAGAGCTGGACGAAGCGCTGGAAAGCCGCAAGATCCTGGATCTTGAGAATTTGCCGCACATCCCTCTCCAGATAGGTGCCGATGTAGTCTTGGAGCCAGAGGGAGGGTTCAATCGGGCGGTCGTAGATGGGAGGGAAGAGCCCGGCGTGAAGGAGTTCGTCGACCGAGGATGGGGCGCGGCCGGCGGTGTGGAGTTCCGCCAAGGAGAAGGGCAGAAGAGTGAGCATTGACGCCCGGCCAGCGAGGCTTTGGGTGATCGATTCGATCAGCTCGAACGGGCTTGAACCTGTGAGAATGAAGCGGCCCATCCGACGGTCGGAATCGACGATTCCTTGAAGATAAGAGAAGAGTTCGGGAACTCGCTGGACTTCGTCGAGAATGGCCCCATCTGCGGCGTGACGAAGGAAAGCCCGGGGGTCCTCAGTGGCAAAAGCGCGGGTGTCTGGATCTTCGAGGGAAAAATATGGGAGTTCCGGGGCGAGAAGCCTTGACAACGTTGTTTTTCCTGACTGCCTGGGCCCCGTAATGCTCAGGACCGGGAAACTAGCCAAGCGCTGCCTCGCCGCCTCCGCCGCATGGCGCGGAATGGGCTTTGGAGGGACGGATGGGCGGGAATTAACGGGCATGGCTATTTGTATAGCGTTGTGTTACATTGGTCAACAATTTGAGCGTCAGGCACTGAGGGCAAAGATGGCAGCGGATTTTTGAGAAAAACGAGGATTCATACCGGTAAGACAACGTAGATGCCGAGAATGTCCATGGGGAGGACCGGGTGAACGACTTGGTAGTGGCGTTTATCGATCAATTCGCAAAAGCGTTCATGAGCCTCGACGAGCTGCTTGCAGCGATCTTCGGCGAGGATATCGAACTGCTTGCGCAGGCCATCAGTGGCAGCGGCAGTTTCGTCGATGAGGCGTTGGCGGCGTTCCAGAGGGAGTTCGGGACCGCCGGGGGTTATGGAAACGAGGAGTGCGCGGGCTTCTTCCGGGGTGAGGAAGTTGCTGTCGGAGGGAGTTCCCCGGTAGCCCCAGACGAGCATTTCCTCGGCAATCAGCTCGTGATCACGCTTCTTTTCCTCGATGACATTGCGGACCCGGAACAGAAGAAGTGTGGTGGTGATTTCCACGGACGGGCTGCGGAGGGAGGCAGCGCGGCA
>JBGTDO010000027.1:0-22942 GCA_041748235.1 Akkermansiaceae bacterium
GTTAAGCGTTCAATGTTCGACGTTCGCATCCCACCCAAAAACAACGATCACCTAACCCCGCAACCGCCAAAACACCATTCCAGAATGTAAAGCCTAACATCGAACATTGAACGTCTAACATCGAACATTGAATGGAAGAGCCTTTGAAGTCGACGTACGATCTGGAGGAGAGACTGCTGGACCATGGGGCGAGAATCATTTCGCTTACGCAGACTCTGACTGAAAACTACGCCCAGCGGCACATCGCAAAGCAAATGCTTCGATCCGGAACCGCACCACTCGCCAACCACGGTGAAGCGCAGGCCGCAGAATCACCCGCCGACTTCATCCACAAGCTCCGCCTCTCCCTCAAGGAACTGCGCGAAACGCAGCGATGGCTCAAACTCATCCAGCGCGCGAATCTGATTTCCAAGCCAGACAAACTCAACCCGCTCCTAGACGAAACAGACCAACTCATCAGAATCTTCGTCACCAGCATATCCACAGCCGAAAAGCGCAGAAACCAAAAATAGCCTCCGAACCACAGATCTCCGCATTCAACGTTCAATGTTAAGCGTTCAATGTTCGACGTTCGCATCCCACCCAAAAACAACGATCACCTAACCCCGCAACCGCCAAAACACCATTTACAATCGCTCCTAAACAAAACCGACCAACTCATCAAAATCTTCGTCACCAGCACCTCCACAGCCAAAAAGCGCAGAAACCAAAAATAGCCTCCGAACAAAGATCTCCCCATTCAACGTTCAATGTTAAGCGTTCAATGTTCGACGTTCGCATCCCACCCAAAAACAATGATCTCCTACTCCCGCGACACCCAAGACACCATTCCCGCATCCGCAGTTAAAATCGTCGGCCTCGGCGGTGCTGGCGCGAACATGCTTGAGCGCATCGCCCTCGACAGCATCGACGGAGCCGAACTACTCGCTCTGAACACCGACATCCGCACCCTCGGCACCTGCCTGGCCAAAGAAAAAATCCAGCTCGGCGTGAACCTCACCAAAGGCCTCGGCACCGGCGGTGATCCGGAACTCGGCCAACAAGCGATGCTTGAAGCCGAAGCCGAAGTCCGCGCTGCTCTCAAAGGCCAACGCATCGTTTTCCTGTGCACCGGCCTCGGCGGCGGCACCGGCTCCGGCGCAGCTCCCATCGTTTCCCGCATCGCCCGCGAAGAAGGCGCTTTCGTCGTCGTCTTCGCCACAATGCCGTTCTTCTTCGAAGGCCGCCGCCGCCGCGAACAAGCAGAGACGTCGCTCAACCAACTCGCCGTCCTCTCCAACGCCCTCGTAACTTTTGACAACAACCGCATGGGCGAGCTTGTCCTTGCCAAACAAGGCATTCATGAGGCCTTTGCCTCTGCGGACCAAATGATCTCCGAGTCCATCAAGGCGGTTATCCGTCTCGTCATTCGCCCCGGCCTGATCAACATCGGCCTCGACGACCTCATGTCCGCCCTCCGCACCAACCGATCCCGCTGCCTCTTCGGCTCCGGCCTCGCCGATGGCAAGGATCGCGCAACGAAAGCCCTCCGTAACGCCCTCTCCAGCCCGCTGCTTGATCAAGGGTCCTTGCTCAGAGAAGCCCAGACCGTCCTCGTCCACCTCTCCGGCGGCGAGTCCCTCACCCTCTTTGAAATTGAGCTGCTGATGCAGAGCCTCCAGAAGCACGTTCCGGAAAAGGCACATGTTCTTTTCGGCGCGGCGATCGATCCGACAATGGGCGACAATCTCTCCATCACCCTCATCAGCGCCCTACCGGAGGATGCTCTCACCGGCGGCACCCGCGATACGATCAGCCCGTCCAAATCGCTCGCAGATCTTGAGCCTAGCGAGGATTTTACTCGTGGCATCGAGAACCCATTCAGTAACATCGATCATCCAAAGCAGGAAACCGAGCCAAAGCCCAAGGTCGATTCGGAGCCGGAAAAGCCGCAGTTCCCCAAAGAGCCTGCGATGGTAAGTCCAGCTCCCAGCTTTTCATCCTCCGATCAGAATGAAAGTTGGACCGAAGAGGACGAGGCTCCCTCCCTCCCGGCCCCGCGCCCAACGGCCGATCAAAGTTTGGGCGAGAACGTACCTTTGATCGCCACCTTCCATTCCACTCCACCGCGCGATGAGGTAGCCGAGCCGCAGGCAAAGGCTAGGGCAGAAGAGAGTTACGAAGAATCACGACCTTTCGCGGAATCCGATTTTCCAAGCATCGAGAGCAGGATCGAACCTGAAAACGTGCAGGAAGAAGAAAAACACGAGGCCCCTGAAGTCGAGGTTGGCGAGCTGCTGGCATCGAAATTCGCTGTTACCGCCGGTCCAAAAGCACGCCCGGCCGACAAGCCAATGTGGGGTAAAGCCGACGCCTCGAAAGCACAGCTCCCTCGCAACGACCCGTTCGAAGACGATCTTCCGGAAGAACCGGCCGCCTCTGCGCCCAGTCCTCCCCCTCCAGTGCCATTGCAACTCGATTCAAAACACCCTGGATCACAATCTGAGCTAGCGTTCGAGAAGGCTCCCCGCGGCCGCTTCGAGGGCGAGAATCCGAACGTTTTCGAAGGCGAGGATCTCGATCTACCTCCGTTTCTCCGCAAGAAAAGATCTTGAGCCGATCAAAGCCCCGGCATCAGTGCCGGGGTGGTGAAAGGAGGCGAAGCGAGTTCAAGATCACCAGCAGAGTGGCCCCCGTATCTGCTAGGATGGCAAGCCAAAGACCTGCGACGTTCAAGAAGGCCAGAAGCAGGAAAACTGCTTTGATCGCCAACGCGAACGTGACGTTGAAGCGGATGATGTTCAGCGCGCGCTTTCCGAGCACGATGGCCTCGGCAACTTTCGTCAGATCGTCTTCCATCAGCGCGATGTCTGCGGTCTCGATCGCCGTGTCGCTGCCTATCGCTCCCATGGCGAAGCCTACATTCGCAACCGCTAGTGCCGGCGCGTCATTCACTCCGTCCCCTATCATGCCAACGTGGCCGTATTCCACGACGAGTTTCCTCACCTGATCGACCTTCTGATCCGGCATGAGATCTCCGATCGCCTCATCGATGCCTGCTTGGTCGGCGATCGCAGAGGCGGTGCGCTGGTTGTCACCGCTAAGCATGATAATCCTTTCCACACCCGCCGCGCGAATCCGACGGAGCGCGTCCGCGGCTTCAGGACGAATGGTATCGGCTATGGCTATGATCCCCAGGATTTCCCCGGGACAGCCCTCGTGCGGCGTATGACCCACGATAGCAAGCGACTGGCCTTTTTCTTCGATCTCGCTCAGCAGCGCCTCAATCCTAGGAGAACAAATTCCGGCCTCGTGTGCCATCCGATGGTTGCCGATGAAATGGGGATGTCCGTCGATGACTGCACGGGCACCTTGGCCGGTGACCGATTGGTATCCGAGGGCAGGTGCGAAATGGAGCCCGCGCGATCGGGCGGCCTCCACGGTTGCACGTGCGAGAGGGTGTTCGGAATGGCTGTTGATGGCGGCTGCGATCTGCAGAAGACCGTCCTCATCAAGGTCCGAAACCGAGCTGATGCCCACGACCCTAGGTTTGCCCTGGGTTATAGTTCCGGTTTTGTCGACAGCGAGGGCACGAAGTTTCCCAACAGCTTCCAAGTAGATCCCGCCCTTCACAAGCACGCCACGACGCGCCATTGCTGTGAGGCCGGAGACAATACTGACCGGCGTGGCGATAACCAAGGCGCAAGGGCAGGCAATCACTAGCAACACCAGAGCCAGGTAAACCCACCTGCTCCACTCTCCGCCCATAAGTAGCGGCGGTAGGACAGCCACAAGTATTGCCGCCATAAAAACCGCCGGCGTGTAAATTGCTGCGAAGCGGTCCACCCAGCGCTGCGTCGGCGGCTTCTGCCCCTCCGCCTCTCCGACGAGCTGTATAATCCGAGCCAAGGTAGAATCATCGGCAAGTTTCGTAACCGTCGCTGTTAGCGATCCTTCTCCGTTGACAGTTCCGGCAAACACAGGATCTCCAACGACCTTTTCCACCGGCACGGATTCGCCAGTGATCGCGGCCTGGTCAACCGATGAATTTCCCGAAACGACGTCACCATCGAGGGGGATACGGCTGCCGCTTTTGATACGGATTTCGTCTCCGATCTCCACGTCTTCCACGGAAGTTTCCCGCTCCTCTCCATCAGCCCCGATCACGAGGGCCGTTGGGGGCGAGATCTCAAGCAACGCCTGCACCGCTCCCCTGGCACGGGTTGCAGCCCAGGACTCGAGGAGCTCCGAGAGGGAAAAAAGAAACACCACCGCTGCAGCCTCCCCATACTCACCGATGATCCACGCGCCCGCGACCGCGACGGCCATCAACACGTTCATATCCAAACGCTTTGCCATGAGGGCCTTCCAAGCGGCTGGGAACACGAGCATACCACCGGACAAAGTAGCTACAGCAAAAGCCGTGATGCGAGCCCAGTCGGGGCCGCTGTCAGTCCAGCCGAGGATGAGCCCGCAAGTGGTAAGAACGCCGGCGACACCGACAAGAAGCCCCTGAGGAAGCGGGCTATCTTCGTGACAGTGGTCACAGCCGCTATGGGACTGGATTTCGGCTTCGGCTTTCATGTTTAAAATGGTTCGTATCTGGATCAGGTGCAGGGAAAGACCCCTTTAACCAAGCCGCTGCCACAGCGCCGGGTCAAATGCTTTTCCCCAGTCCCCCGTTCAGGCTCGCTTGCGGCAGGAGCAGACGAGGCTCCTCCTGCGCATTTTTCAGAACCGCCGCCACACCGTGACCATCGAGCGAGTCCACTGGAACTTGCGCGCGGTCTCGCGAATCAGGAACGGCTCATCAGTCCGATGGATCAGCTCAAAAGCGCCACCCAGATGGTCCCAGAGCCAATCAAAGGTGTCGCCGTTCGGCCACAGCTCCGGCGGCGTGAAGTCCGCCAGCCAAGTGCAGGGGGTGGCCAGAACGAGTTCCCCACCTTGAGTAACGAGAAGCGGCAGGCGCTCCAGCAGACGAACAGGATTGCTCAGTCGGCAAAGTAAATTCGCCGCGTGGACCCGGTCAAAAACTCCGAGATCTTCAGGTAGAGCCATCGCGTCACCTTGGAAGAAGCTGACACGCGAAGCATCAATCCCCTTAGGAAGCCTTGCCTCAAGTTGGGTCCTTCGGTGCCCTTCGTCCCGTCGTGCGTAAGCAATAGGCCGATTTTCGCGTAGCTCGTTCGCTGCCTTGATAAATGCATCCGAGAAATCCATGCCGACCACTTGGTCACAAATACGAGACATCTCGTACGTAGAGCGCCCGACCGCGCAGCCGAGATCGAGCCCCCGCCGCACGGAAGAAGTGCCAAAATGGGACGGAGTGCGCACCGCAAAACCCAAGGCCGCCCTCATGCCCTCCGGCCATGCCAGGTCTCTAGGTAGAATTTCCTCTTCACTGCCATAGTGAAACAGCAGATACTCCGCCACGATTTCCGGATTCTCGTAAACGGCGCTCATGATTTTGGAACGAACTTCATCGTGCGATGAGGCTGGAGCTGGCAGCCCGGTTGAGCAAGGATGGAGCCATGAGATTTCGCGTGATCGTCGCCGGCAAACCTGCTCTTTCGTATGCAAAAACGGCAGTGGAAGATTACATGAAGCGCCTCGGCAGATATGGGGGCTATGAGCTGGTGGTGGTCAAAGCAGGCGCTAGCGAGGCGGTGTCACAGCGTTTGTCGGAGGCCTCGGAATGTTGCTACCGGATCGCGCTCGATGAGCGGGGCGAGACTCCGACCACACGCGCCCTGGCCATGAAACTCGACGCCATGGAAATGAGCGGAGAGGTCCGGACAGTGGCTTTCCTGATAGGCGCGGCGGATGGACATGCTCCCGAGCTACGAAAGAAATCCGACATGGTCTTGTCACTCTCCAGCATGACGATGCAGCACGAGCTGGCCCTTGTCGTCCTTCTGGAGCAACTGTACCGCCTCGCTTCACTCAAAAGCGGCAGCCCGTACCACCGCGACTAACGCAATGCACCGCCCCTGCGAGAATCTAGCGGCGATACTGGTTCTGCGGCAGCATGCTGAACTGTCCCCCACCCTGGCCCGCAACGGGCGCATTCCAAGGAATCCTGCTGGTTTCCGATACCGGACCAACAGGCTTGTTCTCAGCCTCTTCCGCGCACGACGATATGGCCACAGCGGAGATAACAATCAAAAAAAGGCGTTTCATGAAGAGATAGAGGAACTAGTTTTAGCGAAACCTACCGCGGGAAACCAGCTTAGTTTCCTGCGGGCTTCGCGAGGATCACCCGGTCGCCCGGCTGGATGCGGACGCCCGGAGCGACAGTCTTGGGATCGATCTCAGCAATTGTCTGGGTCGCCTCAACCGAGGAAGGCGTCACCCGTCCGATGAGACGACCGTCACGGGTGACGAGAAGGGTGCTTTGCGGATTGAAGCCGGAGTTTTTACCGGCGCCGATTACCAGAAAGCCCCAGTCTTGATTCACCGCCGTGACACGCGCTTCCGTCGCGTTGCGAGCAATTCTTTCCGTCCGGGACGACCGCCGCTGTTCGATACGCTCCAGTTCGCTGCGATTGGCGGCGAGGCTGGTTTTTGCCCCCTCGATTAGCGTCTCAAGTTCCTCTGCCTTGGTGCGCTTTGCTGTGATGTCTTCTTCAATCTCAGTGATCCGGTCTCCGAGATTATCGATGGTCACATCCTCTCCAAGGTCAGCGAACGCGCCCTGGACCTCCTCAAGTGTCGAATCGAGCTGGCTAAACTCCGCGTCCTGCGCAGCCAGTTGCTCGTCAAGCTTTGCCGCCTCTTTTTTCAACGAGCCGGTGTTGGCTTGGAGCGCGATCACGCTCTGAGTGGCGACTTCAAGGTTACCGCGGGATGTCTCATGAAGAGCCCGCCCTTCAACAAGCTTCGCATCAGCCGCATCAGCGTTCGCCGTGACAGCCTTGTTGGTGTCGATCGCGACGATCCGCTCCGCTTGCACTTTTTCAAAGCGCTCGGACATTGTCAGGCCGAAATAAGCCGCGGCGAGGGAGAGCAGGATGGCTAGGAGTGGAAAAACGAATTTCATAGGTTTTGGGAAATGTAAAAATGCTAGGACGGCGGCTTGTTAGTTGGCGGCTGCCGCTTCGGACTTCCTGCCGGGGACGACTCGGTCGCCTGACCGGAGCGTTACACCCTCCTCCATCGAACCGGGCACAATGCTGGCGGAGGAGCTGCGGCTTTCAACTGCGGTTACCAATAACTTGGCGATAACCTTGCCGTTACGAACGACATCCAGGGTAGAATTGGCTATGACACCGGCATTGTTTCCGTCCACCAAGGTCACAAAACCCCACGAAGGGTAAACGTTGCTGATCCTAGTGTTCAAAGACGGAACAGATTCGCCCTTACCGATGACATCCAGCTCCTGCTGACTACGGGCTGCTTGCGCCTGCGCCGCCGTGCCCTGACTGGTGAGATTGGCCAGAGTGGCTTCGTTGCTGGTGATCAGCTGGTTCAGCTCCTCTAGCTCCGAGCGCATGCTGCGCATCTTCTCGGCAAGGTTTTTGACATCACCCACCTCTTCAGTCTTCTTACGAACAACGTCCAGTTGGGTCTTGTTCGCAGCGATCCGCTTTGTCTTATCCTCAATATCCGTTTTGAGAGTCTCGGCTGTTTCCTTCAACTCATTCTCCTCCAGGGTCTTGGCGGCTATCGCAGCCTCAATTTCATCAAGCGCGCCCGGAACCGCCCTGAGTTCTTCCTGAAACGCTTTGAGCCGCGCCTGACTACTTTCTAGATTAGTGGAAGCAGTGTCCCGACTGAGAGCAGCTTCCTCAAAACGTGCCTTGTTTTTCATCGCCACGAATGCGGAGACGAGGAGGATGATTGCAGTAAAAATACCTAGATAATTGGCCATGGGGTTTTGTTCGAGCTGGGATTCCGGGTGTGGGAGGCACCCTAGTGTCTTTTATTCCGGGGCGGCAATATCAAAGTTTTGAGAATCAACCTATTTTTCGGATTGCTGGCACCGAACGCCTTGGCTTTACAAAGCGCAATCGCGAGCGAAG
Organism: Akkermansiaceae bacterium; assembly: GCA_041748235.1. Classification (GTDB taxonomy): domain Bacteria; phylum Verrucomicrobiota; class Verrucomicrobiia; order Verrucomicrobiales; family Akkermansiaceae; genus Luteolibacter. The sequence continues at coordinate 8,004 of JBGTDO010000027.1, forward strand.
TCTGCCCCACCTCCAGGATGAAATCAATTTTACGAGTATTCGGATATCTCCGGCGTTACCCGAAGCTGGCGGGGCTTCAGCTTTTTTGCGCAATCGGCATGACTGCGGCCCTCTTTGTGTTCCCCACCATCACCGGATACTCGGTCGATGAAATCCTGCCGAACCCGTCCCGCCACGACGAATTTTTCTTCTGGGTGATGATGGCCCTACTTGCGTTCTTCGTGCGCGAGGGGTTGAACTCCGCAAGGATTTTCATCAACAACCACTTCGAGCAGCGGGTGATCTACGACATTCGCTCAGACCTCTACGGGAAAATCCAAACCCTGCCGCTCAACTGGTTCGACACCCGCAGGACGGGAGACGTGATGACCCGCGTCGTTGAGGACGTAACCAATATGGAGCGGGTGCTGATCGACGGAATCGAGCAGGGGCTGATCGCGGTGCTGCAGGTCCTTGGAATCGGGATTTACCTGTTCGTCCTCAATCCCACCGTTGCGGGATGGGCAGCTGCGCCAATCCCCTTGCTCGCGATCGGTGCCTGGATCTATTCCACCTGCGGAAGGGACCGCTACCGCAACCAACGCGAGGCAACCTCTGACCTGAACTCCCTTCTCCACGACAACATCGCCGGCATCCGGCAGATCAAGAGCTATGCTGCGGAAGCAGTGGAGCACCGGAGGTTCAACGAATCTTCGGAGGCCCTACGTCAGGCCAGTCTTCGGATGATGCGCTGGTGGGCGACGTATTCTCCATCCATGTCGTTTCTTAAAATGACAGGATACGTGCTTGTTCTCGGTGTCGGCGGCACCCAGGTAATGGCCAACGCGCTCACCGATGGCGAGTTCCTTGCTTTCCTGCTGTTTCTTTCGCTGTTCTACGAGCCGATCGACCGTCTCAATTCACTCAATCAGATGCTCCTCTCGGGCCGCGCCGCGGCTGACCGGGTTTTCGAAATTCTCGACGCTGATGAAGAGCCCCACGCCACCGACGGGGAGATTATCAAAGGACGCGTCTGCGGAAAGGTCGTCTTCGATAACGTTTCCTTCTCCTATCAGGAGCAGCCGACTCTTCATAATGTTTCGATCATCGCCGAGCCGGGCCAGACCATCGCGCTCGTGGGCACCACGGGAGCAGGAAAAACCACGGTGCTATCTTTGCTAGCGCGGTTTTATGAAAAGGACGGGGGCAGAATCCTGCTGGACGACCGGGAGATCGGCAGCCTCAACAAAGGCTCGCTCCGCAGCCAGCTCGCATACGTGACCCAGGAGCCCTTCCTCTTTAACGGCAGCGTCCGGGAAAATCTGGAACTTGCCAAACGTGGTGCGACCGACGACGAACTTTGGACCGCCTTGGCGGCGGCGAATGGAGACCATTTCGTCCGTGGTCTGCCCGAAGGACTCGATACCAATGTGGGCGAGCGAGGAGTCAAACTCTCAGGCGGCGAGAAGCAGCGGCTCTCGATCGCGCGGGCCCTTCTCAAGGACGCCCCAATCCTCCTTCTGGACGAAGCCACGGCCTCAGTCGACTCCGAGACAGAGCGACAGATTCAGTCGGCGCTCGACCACCTGATGCAAAACCGAACGGCCTTCGTTATCGCCCACCGCCTTTCCACCATCCAGAACGCCGACCGGATCTACGTTCTGGAAAAGGGCCGCGTGATCGAGCAGGGCACGCACAACGAACTGCTCCAGCGCAACGGTAAATACGCAGAACTGTGCCGGAGGTCGTTCCTGTCTGACCGCGAGGGGTGAGACTAGTCTCTAGTCTCTAGTCTCTAGTCTCTGGTCTCTGGTCTCTGGTCTCTGGTCTCTGGTCTCTGGTCTCTGGTCTCTGGTCAGGCGGATGCAATCCGCCGCCACGCACAAAAAAACGCCCGGAGTATGCTCCGGACGTCTTTGGGAATCGAATGGGCGACCGAAGATCGCACCCACTTGATTTAGCGAGAGTAGAGCTCCACGATGAGTTGCTCGTTGACCATCGGATCGATCTCGGAACGCTCTGGAATGCGGGACATGGTGGCCTCCATTTTCTCCCGATCCGTCTCAAGCCAGTCCACTGCTGGAACCGCTTGTGTGAGATCGAGCATGCGGAGGGCGAGCTGCTGCGAGGATGGCTTGGCACCCACTTTGATGTGGTCACCTGGCTTCACCTGATAGCTGGCGATATCTACGCAATGGCCGTTCACAAGAACGTGACCGTGGTTGACCATCTGACGTGCTGCTTGGCGGGAATTCCCAAAGCCGGCGCGGTAGCAGACATTGTCGAGACGGCACTCAAGGAGTTGGAGCATGATAACACCCGTGACGCCGCGGCGGCGGGCAGCCTCCTGATAGTAGCCGCGGAATTGCTTCTCGAGAACGCCATATTGGAAACGAAGTTTTTGCTTCTCACCAAGAGCGACGGAGTACTCCGACTTCTTCTTACGGCCTGCGCGCACACCGTGCTGGCCTGGTGGGAAATTGCGGCGCTCCAAGGACTTGGACGGGCCGAAAAGAGGGACGCCGAAGCGGCGGGAGATTTTGGTGCGAGGACCTGTGTAACGTGCCATGATCTGGGAAAGTTTGGTGTTTAAAGTATTGGATTAAACGCGGCGGGCTTTCTTAGGGCGGCAACCGTTGTGCGGGATTGGCGTAACGTCACGGATCGAGAGAATGTCGAGACCGAGACCCTGAACGGCACGAACCGCAGATTCGCGACCGGAACCCGGACCTTTTACGCGCACGTCGACTTCTTTCAAGCCGTGGCCCATGGCCTGACGGCAGGCGTCTTGGGAAACCACTTGGGCGGCGTATGCGGTGCTCTTGCGGGAGCCTTTGAAACCCATTTTGCCAGCACTGGACCAACCGATGGAGTTTCCATTCGGATCGGTGACGCTGACGAGCGTGTTGTTGAAAGTGGCGGTAACGTGGACGATGCCCCGTAGAACGTTCTTGGAACCCTTGGCCTTGTGGATCTTGACTTCCTCTTCGCCACCACCGATTTCCGCGAAGATGTCTCTCTTCGCTTCCTTCTTGGGAGTGCCATCGGGATTGAGGGCAGGTGCTTCAGCAGCAGGCGCGGCCTTCTTTGCATCTTCAGCCTTTGGAGCTGGAGCTTGATCCGACTTCGCTTCAGGAGCGGCAGCCGGGGTTGCGGGTTTAGCCTCGGCAGCGGGAACCGCCACTTCTTCAGCTTCTTGTTTGTTTGTTTCTTCGGACATATGTCGGGAACGGTGTGGAGCGCGGACGCTCCGGAAAACTATTTCTTAACGCCTACGGTCTTCTTCTTGCCCTTGCGTGTGCGGGCGTTGGTGCGGGTCCGCTGGCCGCGAACCGGCAAGCCGCGCTTGTGGCGGATGCCGCGGTAGCAGTTGATCGAGGTAAGGCGCTTGAGCTGAGACTGGCGCTCGCGGCGAAGGTCACCCTCCACCATGATGGTCTCGGCCTGGATGACCTGCGCGATCTTCACTAGCTGATCCTCGCTGAGCAGTCCTGTGCGGATGTCCGGATCGATGCCGGCGTGCTCGAGGATCCGGCTCGAAAGAGAGCGTCCGATTCCAAACATGTATGTGAGAGAAGCTTCGATGCGCTTCTCATTGGGGATTTCGATACCTAAAATGCGTGCCATTGTGTGCGGAAGTTCACGTGAATCGCGACGGTCCGATACAATACCGGACGCCCCGCGGGGCGGGTGATTTAGCAGATACCAGCGACGTGGCAAGCCGGAAGTGGAAAAAACCGCCCTTAGCTCCGCTTTTTTTATGAATCCGGAACTCCCTGACTCCATCTTTGTCAATCCAACGCATCCCTCCTCGACAAAAACCAAGCGCTCCTTAGGTTTCTGTAAGCATCAAGAGTTCATGGACACCCATTCAGCAACCCCCGAAGAAATTTCCGCCGAAACAGCGGTCGATACCCTGGAAGAAACTCTCGTCAGCAACGCGCCTTACCAGCTCCCTGCCGACGACGTCGCTGCAATCGATGAACTCGGGAGAACATACCAAGCGTTCCGTGCCGAACTGGCAAAGACGATCGTCGGTCAGGATGATGTGATTGAAAAGCTCGCGATCTGCCTGTTTGCCCGCGGCCATGCACTCCTTATGGGAGTTCCCGGCCTTGCTAAGACCCTTTTGGTTTCCTCCGTCGCCCAGACCTTCAACCTTTCCTTCAATCGCATTCAGTTCACCCCTGACCTCATGCCGGCCGATATCACCGGAACCGATATCATTCAGGAATCCGGCGTGGGCGGAAAACGCGAGTTTGAGTTCGTAAAAGGCCCTGTTTTCGCCAACCTTGTCCTCGCGGACGAGATCAACCGCGCCCCGGCCAAGACCCAGTCCGCCATGCTCGAGGCCATGGGTGAATACAAAGTCACCGTCCTTGGTAAAACCTACGTTCTGCAGCCTCCGTTTTTTGTCCTCGCCACGCAGAACCCGATCGAGCAAGAGGGCACCTATCCCCTACCCGAGGCCCAGCTCGACCGCTTCATGTTCCTGATTGAGGTGGAGTATCCATCTGCCGCCGAGGAAAATCGCATCGCCCGCGAGACCACGGGAGCAGCCAAGCACGCCCTTACAAAGCTCATCGATGGCGATCGGATCATCGCCTTCCAGCAGCTCGTCCGCCGCGTCCCCGTGCCGGACCACCTCTACGACTACGCTGTCAAAATAGTCCGCAGAACCCGCCCCGGCCAGCCCGAGTCCCCACAGTGGATCAAGGACACCGTCGGCTGGGGAGCCGGCCCACGCGCCGTGCAATACCTCATCCTCGGTGCCAAAGCTCGCGCCGCGCTGAGAGGTAACTACATGGCATCATTGGAAGATATCGAAGCCGTCGCCCCCGCAGTTCTCAACCACCGCGTCATCACCAACTTCACCGCCGAGTCCCAAGGCATGACCTCCAAGAAAATCGTCGAAAAACTTGTCTCGGAGATGGCGGAAGATTGAAGATACCAGATACCAGAGGACAGAAGCCAGAAGCCAGAGATCGGAAACTAGAACACCAGCATGAACAGCCACAACTTTGAAAACCTCGACGTTTGGAAGCGGGGCTGCGAACTTGCGGTGCAGGTTTGTGTAGCTTCCTACGGCTCGAAGGAATTCGCGCTGAAAGATCAGATGACGCGCTCTGCTATCTCGATTCCCTCAAACGTTGCGGAAGGATCGGAAAGAAATTCCAATGCAGATTTCTCACGCTTTCTCAGCTATAGCAAAGGTTCCTGCGCGGAGTTGCGCACTCAGCTCCTGATCCATGAAGCCACGTGCGCTAGGATAGGGATTGAACCGTTTCAGAACACCGCTGAGATGATTCAGACAACGCGTGAACTGTCCAAGATGCTCGGCTCGCTTATCAACAAGCTGGCACCTAGTTCGTAAACTTCACCTCACCCTTCACAGCGCGATCGGCTCGATTCTTCTTCTTCTTCTTCTTCTTCTTCTTCTTCCTCTTCTTCTTCTTCTTCCTCTTCCTCTTCCTTCCTCTTCCTCTTCTTCTTTTCTGGTTTCTGGTTTCTGGTTTCTGGTCTCTCGACTCCGGGTTCTATCATGCACTCCTTCATCGACAATGCCCTGCTCTCCCGCCTCGGCTCGCTGCCTATCGATTCGCGCGTGCCGATGATGGGGAATGTCGCAGGTAGGCATCGCTCGCCTCACCGCGGCTCGTCAGTTGAGTTTGCTGAATACCGAAAATACGTTCCCGGCGATGACACCCGGCGGCTCGATTGGAAGGCCTTCGCACGCTCGGACCGATTTTACATCAAGGAATTCGAAGCCGATACAAACCTCCGCGCCTATTTCGTGGTTGATGCCTCGGGCTCGATGAATTTCCAAAGCCCCGGCCAGGAGACAAAAATCCAATACGCCCGCCGGATCGCGTCCTCCCTCGCCTACCTGCTCGTCAACCAAGGAGATTCCGCAGGGCTCTCTATCTGCACCGACAAGCTCCACCTCGAGGTCCCGCCGAGCCGCCGCGCCGCCCATCTCGAGCGTTTTTTTTCCACCATCGGCAAGGTTGAGCCAGCGGGAGAAACCGGCCTCATTCCGGCCCTCCACACGATCGCGGAAAAGATCGGTCAGCGCGCCTTCGTCGTCATCCTCTCCGATTTTTTCACGGACACGGCCCAGCTCAGCGAAGCGCTGCAACACCTCCGCTACCGCAAACACGACATTTCGCTGTTTCACCTGATGGATCCGCAGGAAATTGGATTTCAGTTCGACCGCCCACATCGCTTCGTCGATCTCGAAGATGGAACGACCATCGTCGCCGAACCAAATCTGATCGCCGACGAATATCAGGCCGCCCTGCGGGACTTTTTAGCCGCAGTGCGCGCCAAAGCCCATGACGCCTCCGCCGATTATCAACTCGTCACCACCAACACCCCTTTGGAGCCTCTCCTCCGCGAATTCCTCACCGCCCGCCTGCCGAAGGCGAAACATTAATGGGGAGCACGCGCGCCCTTGTGTGCTGTTTCCGACGCCACCGCCGCCAACATAGCCCCGTTAATGCGCACGTTGTTTCAAGGATGAGGCTGCGGGATAGTTCCAGCCACTCGGACCGCGAGCGCGCGCTGCGCAACACGCGGGGGCGCGTGTCCCCAAGAAATCTCTTCCTTGGAGTTTCCGATTAAGAGTCTAGGATTTCCTCCGAATGACGTTCCTTTCTCCGCTTCTTCTCTGGTTCCTAGCTGCTGCGAGCGTGCCGGTCCTCATTCATTTGCTCAACAAGCGCCGCCACAAGACAGTGCAGTGGGCGGCGATGCAGTTTCTGCTAAAGGCGACCCGCGAGTCCCGGGGGAAAAAGAAGCTGCGTCACATTCTGATCCTCACCTGCCGCGCCCTCGGGATTGCGGCCTTAGCTTTTGCAGCAGCTCGGCCAGTGGTCTCCGGGTTGTTGGGCTGGGGGGCGGGCACAATTGATACCGTGGTCCTAGTGCTGGATCGCAGTGCTTCAATGGAGATCCGCTCAGGGGACGGGGAGGCGCCAAAACGGGAGATCGTTCTTCAAAAAGTCCGCGATACCATGGCGAATTTGGGAAATCCGAGGCTAGTTCTTGTGGACAGCGCGTCAGGCACAGCTCAGGAGATACCCTCTCCCGAGGTTCTCGCGGAGATTTCCTCCACTGCCGCTACCGATACAGCCGCTGATTTCCCGGCACTAATCACCGCCGCTACCGAATATCTCTCTGGGGCCACCGGTCGCGCCGAGATCTGGCTGGCTTCGGATCTGCAAACGTCAAACTGGCGGCCGGATGACGAGCGATGGGCTGCAGTGCGCGCCAGCGTCGCATCGCTGCCCCAGGAGACTCCTCTCCGGATACTCGCTCTCACGGGAGATTCCGCTCCGAACGTTTCCTTCCGACTCCTCGAGACCCGGCGCACGGCCGACGGGCTAATGCTGGATCTTGAGCTTCTGCGTTCGGAGGAAACTCGAGGCACCCTCTCGCTCCCCGTCACCACCAGCTTGAACGGTGCCAGCAGCACCGAGACGGTAAATTTGCCTGGGCAAACCCTTCGGTTTCAGAAGCGAATCCCCTTGCAACAGGGCGACTCCACCGGCCACGGCTGGCTATCGATTCCAGCGGATGGAAATCCTCGCGATAACGCCGTATTTTTCGCCTACGGCCCAGCCCGGCCGATCCGCTCACTCGTGGTGGCACCCGCAGGTGAGGCAGCTAATTATCTTGCGCTTGCAGCCGCTCCACCGGGATTTGAAAACCAGTCAGCAGAGCGGATGGATCCTTCACAATTCGCCACAGAGAACATCGCGGACGTATCGATGATCCTGTGGGCCGCCCCGCTACCCACCGGCCCGGACGCGGCAGTTCTTGAAAGCTTTCTCAGCAACGGAGGCCAGGTGGTGTTTCTTGCCCACGGTGCCGAAGCTCAAGGAGAGTTTCTAGGGATGAAATGGGAATCGGCCTCCGAAGCAGAGGCGGGCAAGTTCTTCATTCTCCAGGATTGGAACAAAGCCGACGGCCCACTGAGGGATGGCATCGATGGCACACCCATCCCTGCGGAGCGCCTGCGCGCCATCAAACGCGGAATCCCAGCAGGAGAAGCCGCAGTGTTGGCCCGCTGGGAGGACGGAGAGGCCTTCCTTACCAGGAAAGTGGTGGATCGCGGCACGCTCTGGTTTCTCGGATCCATCCCTGATTACACCTGGTCGAACCTAGGCGACGCCGATGTCCTGCTTCCCCTCACACAGCGTATCCTGGCAATAGGTGCCGATCGCTTCGACGCCAGTTACCTCTCCGAGATTGGCACAAATACCACCGCACCAACAGCTGGCGAAAGTCTGGTGCGGCTTGACGACTACGCAACCGTCAGCTCCCCGTTTCATGCCGGCGTCTACCGCCTCGGCGACCGCGTCGTCGCGCTAAACCGCCCCCTGCTCGAAGACGATCTTCAGGTCGCCACCAATGAATACCTCAACACCATGCTCGAAGGCACCAACTACCGCCTCCTCGACCAAACCGGTAGCACCGCCGACCCCTCCCTCTCCACCAACATGTGGCGCGCCTTCCTCATCGCCGTCCTATTCTTCCTCATCAGCGAAGGCCTCCTCTGTCTGCCCAAGAAGCCCAATAAAGAAAATTCGACCACCCAAAACAAGATCCCGATTCCCGCTTGAACCGTCCGCAAGCACCTTGACCGCAGCGGTCATCCGACGACCAACCGTTCCCGCCGATCCGAGCAACGAAGCCATCGGCGACCACCTCGTCGGCACCTCCAACGGCGTCCAGCTCCGCCGCATCACTCACACCGATCCTCGCGACGGAGAACATTAGACCTACCTCACCAACGAGATGACCTGCCCGCGCACCAGCTCGTCATCATCTACAAATGCAGGTGGGGCCTAGAGAAGGTATTCGGCGAGCTCAAAGGGAAAGTGGAGGAGCGCAAATCCTGGGCAAGGAGCCCGGAGGAAACGCACGCACGGCCAGTCCGAGTGCCTCGCGCCAAATCTGACGCAGTTGGTGGAACGGAAAATGGAGCTGCTCGGCCTTGAGGACGTGGTGGAAAGGAGGAAGGGATTCAGTGCGGCAAGAACCCGCCGCGACCGGGAAGGGTAGCCGATGGCAAAGGCGACGAGTTTCAACGGACGGGCGGTCGTGAGGGCGACGCAGAGGACGGTCTGCTTCAATCCGCTGCCTACGCGGCCACACCTACAGCGAGACTCTCCTACCGGTTAGCGCGGTCCGCCTGGCCCCGGTATGAGGTTGTTAGATCGTCGACTATCCGCACCGATCCTTGGTCGTGTCTAGAGCTAATGCCCAGACGTATCTCCCCTGGACTCGCGAGGGTCCGACATGGACAAAAAAGGCGGGCTAAAAAGCCCGCCTTCGAAGAGCTAGATTCTGCTTAACACCTAGCGCTTACGGCGGAGGAGCCCAACGAACCCAAATGCACTAAGAAGAAGTGTGGAAGGCTCAGGAATAAGCCGAACTGCGGTAAAGTTGGCGATCGGAACGACCCCCCCTATGTCAGTGCTTGCAGCTCCTAATGAGACTACGGCTCCGTCTGCTGGAACCACCATCGCTCCTTGCCCGGCTGCGGTGTCGTTGACGTTGGAATTGACTCCACCAACTTCATTTCCAACGAGTTCTGTGCCCGTACCTGTGAAAACCGAGCCCGGAAACCAATAGAACGCAAAGCTTTCGCCTGCGTCTAAGCTGTTTACACCCAATTCGAAAACGCGGGCGTCATTAAAAATGCCGGGACCGGCACCTAATGTCACTCCGTTGAATCCGCCCATTGCAAAAATGGTGTCGCCGCCAATCACATTTCCAACCTGCAGTGTTTGACCGATGCTGAACGCTGAATCGGCGTTGCCAGAAGTGGATAGTGCTTGGTTCAGACCAAAACCCCCGGCGAAGGTCGAATCATTACTAGTCGCAAGAATCCAGAGTGTACCATCCGGAACTGGCGCATTAAAAGAGCTGTAGGCAGTCCCGAATTGAAGATTGAGATTGACTGACGCGGTGGCAAAAGTCGTAAGCAGGCCAAGAACGGCAAGTGTCGTTTTAATTTTCATGATTTAAGTTAATGCTTTCTTATTGAACTCTAGTTAGACGCAGCATATGGGGCGGTATTTCTCCAGAAAACCGTGTCACCATTTGTTCGCGGATGTTTACGGATAATAAAACCGGTCCCAGCTGGAACCACGTCCTGACCAGCATTGTCTGCGCTGCCGACTTTTCTCCATTGACTATCAATCACGAAGTAGATTGTCGCGGCGGCTTTGTTTTTACCAACGGTAGTATTATCAAACAAAAGAAGTTCATCTCTACGACCGGAACCGAGAACATTAGTCGAGGAAGTAAAAGCTGGAGAGCCCTTCAACCCCAAGTCATCTAACTTGACATCTACGGGACGAGGAATTCCCACAAAGTTATCCTGCTTCCCATTAGTGCGAGTGGTAAGTGGAACAAGAATACTTGACATCTCAACTTGGCCAGTGGCAATATACTTGGTTCCTTGAGTAACCGCAGCAGTGTGTCTGATGACAAAATATGCATCAGGCCAAAGCTGGGTCGCACTAAAATCTCCTGATACCCCCACTTTTCTCCAAGCACCGCCCTGAATGAAGAAAATCGAGCTCGGTGCTAAGTTGATTCCTCGACTAACTTGGTCAGGAAGAAGAATTTCAGTTCTTCTCCCAGAACCCAAAACATTAGTCGAAGCAACCACAGCGTTTGGCGTTGTGACTGGATCGGTTGTCGCCTCAGTCGGGTTGAACAGCTCGCCAAGGGTCCAGAACTTGATAACCTCAAATCTATCCCCTTGAGTTGCTGTGATCGCTCCGCCGTTCAAACTAACCGTCAAACTGGTTGAATTATTTGAGACTACCGGAAAAAAGTTACCGACTTCTGATCCAGAACTGAATTTTACATAGTGCGTATTTCCGAAGCTTCCCGACAACCCGTCACCTACAGTGAGCGTAGCGTTTCCGCCAGACACAGCTGGAACGGAAGAAAGAGCGGCCGCGAAATCTGCCGAGGTCCGCAGCGGGAGCCCAACTACAGTATCAGAATTTGCCGGGCAAACGATAGTTGTATATCCCGAGGGATTAGATAAGGCAGTTTCCGCCCGGGAAATGCCGCTCGCGGCGAGGACGGCGAGGGCGGTAAAAGGAATAAGTGTTTTCATGGCGACCAAGGGTTTATTCGGTTCTGACTGAGACGTCGATTGGTTTTGGCTGGTTTGACGTGACAGGTTTGTCACGAAAAGAAGTTCTGTGTCGGAAGTCCCCGCACGAATCAAAGGAACAGCTTTTGAGGTGATTGAGCAAGAAAAAAAGCAATGGAGTGGCGTCTCGTGCTTGGGAGGTGGCAGCTGCGGTCTTAAGAGCTGGGAGATCCTTGTGGCTAAGGGAGCGAAGTTGAGCCTCAGTGCCCGGTGGATAGACTTTTACCGGTATGTCGGGCCCTGATATTTTCCCTCCGCCGCCAAAACCCGACTGGAAAAACCCAGAAGGAAAAAATCGCGCAAATCGTCGTATCCCGGGCCGGTGGCCGCGCCTAAGGCCAGTGGGTGAGGTTTTTGAGGAGGGTGAGGCGGGATTCGATTTCCTCGCGGGAGATGTGGGCGAGGCGGTTGGTGGAAAAGGCCTCGCAGGTGAACGAGGCGACAACGGAGCCGTAGACGACGGCCTGGCGGAGGTCATCGAAAGAGAATTCCTTTTTCCCGAGGGATGCGAGGTGGCCGGCGAGGGCGCCGAGGAAGGAATCCCCTGCCCCGGTGGGATCGGCGACTTCCGCCAAGGGAAAGGCGGCGCAACGGAAGAGGTCGTAGCTGGTGCCGGGGAGGGTGAACTCGGTGGCCGGGGTGCCGGGGGCGTGCTTGGAGAAGAGGATGGCGCCGAATTCGCCGAGCTTCACGACGACGTTTTTCGGACCCTTGTCCAACAGGCGCTGGCCGGCGACGATGAGATTGGATGTCTGGCAGAAATCGCGGGCTTCGGATTCGTTGATGACGAGCAGATCGATACGCTTGAGGACCTTGTGGAGGTCGTCATTGGCGATGGTGATCCAGAGATCCATGGTGTCGGCGGCGATGAAGGGTTTTTCAGCGGTGAGCTGATCCATCATCTGGAGCTGGTTGAGCGGGTGCATGTTGGCCAGGACGACGATGGGAGCGGAGGCGGCTTCAGCAGGGACTTTGGGGGTCCAATCCTCCAGGACGTTGATGGCAACAGCGAGGGTATCGCGATCATTCATGTTCTCATGGTAGGAGCCGGTCCATGAAAAGGTGTCGCCATCGGAGAGTTCGAGGCCTGCGGTGGAGATATTCTTAGAGGCGAAGAGATTGAGGTGCTCCTGCGGGAAATCTTTCCCGATGATGCCGACGAGGTGGACGGGCGAGTCGAAATAAGAGGCGGCGATCCCGGTAAATGACGCAGAGCCACCGAGGAGGTTTTTACCTTCGGCTGTCGGGGTCTTGATGTGATCGATCGCGATGGATCCACCAATGAGGATGGGGAGGGAAGCGGCAGGCATGCGCGGTGGTTAGATGGGAATGTCCCGCTTTTAAATAGAAAAAGAGTGGGAGATGCATTTTTCTTCCGGGGAGCACGGGCGCCCCCCGTGGGTGCTTGCGGCACCCTCGCCGGAAACGGGCTGGAGATCCGGTGAACGCCGCCCTTGGAAGGGACAGCGCGGGATGACGCCGGTCGGCGGACTGCGGGGGCACGATCCCCAACCCGCGGGGGGCGGGTTCCCCCCGTCTGTCATCGCAATTGGGAATTGCTGGCGCGGCTTTTCCGTGGTGGATTGTGAAGAAGATGACGTCAAAAACACGGAGGAAGTTTCTCGCAGGAATAGGATTGTTCCTAGGACTTCTGCCGATCCTTGGGATGGCGCAAGACCCGGTGAAGAAGAAGCTGATTCTGATTGCGGGGAAACCCAGCCACCCAGTCGGCATGCATGAATTCAACGCAGGCTGCGAGCTTTTCAAAAAATGTCTTTCAGGCACCGAAGCGCTCGAGGTGGAGGTGCACCCGAGTCATTGGGTCAGTGACGAGTCGGTGCTGGAGACGGCCGATGCGGTGGTGATCTATGCCGATGGCGGTAACGGCCATCCGGCACTCGCCTCACCTGAGCGGACCGCGGCGATACAGAAGCTGGTCGATCGTGGAGCGGGGGTGATGATGATGCACTACGCGGTGCAATGCGCTGACAAGGGCACTAGTGGCGACACGTTCCGCAACTGGATCGGAGGAGCTTACGAGGCGGGCTTTTCCGTCAATCCGATCTGGGACGCGGAATTCCAGAAATTTCCTGAGCATCCGATCTGCCGCGGCATCGAGCCCTTCAAGATCAACGACGAATGGTATTTCTCCATCCGTTTCCCGGAGGAGATGAAGGATGTGAAATCACTGCTGGTGGCAACGCCGAGCGATGAGACGCGCGATGGTCCCTATATGCATCCAAAAGGTCCCTACCCGCACATCCAGGCGAAGAAGGGCGAGGAGGAAACCATGATGTGGTGCACCGAGCGCGAGGACGGCGGGCGCGGAGTGGGCTTCACCGGCGGCCATTTTCACAAAAATTGGGCCGACGATCATTTCCGCAAAGTCGCTCTGAACGCGATGCTGTGGATTTGCAAAATCGAAGTGCCGGAGGGCGGCGTGAAATCGACTGTGACCGGTGAGGACATGGCCGCCAATCTGGATAAGAAATAGCCGGATGACGCAAGGCAAAGGAATGCTCGTGGCGATGCCCGAGCGCTGGGATGAATCATGCTTCGCGGTGCCGGCCCTGCGGGCGCTGGCGCGGACGGGGCTTGTTGGCGGTCTGCTGTGCCGTGAGGAACAATCGGAATTCTGGCGGACGGTCAGTCCGCTGCCGCAGCTGTGCTATGCCGGAAACGCCCGGGTGGGCGCGCTGGTGGATAAGATTGGAGATAGCTGGGAAGCATCTCTGGTGTGGGAGAACGGTCTGGCTGCCAAAGCGTTTGCCAAGGCCAGGATCGAGCGTCGGCTTGGGGCGGATGACGCCGGGCTGAAAAAGCTGCTCACTCACCCAATGCCGATCCGCGAGGGGGCGACGGAGCATCGGGTGCGGCGTTACCTGAAGACCTGCGAGCAACTCGGCGTGGCGGTGGACAGCCCAGAATTCTTTACGGCCGCACCTTTGGGAGTGTCGGCCGGGCCGCAGACAGTTCTGCTTTCACCGGGATCGGATTTCGGCCCTTCCCATGAGTGGCCGCTGGACCGGTGGCAGGAGCTGGCGGAGGCGCTGCTGGAACAGGGAAAACGGGTTACTGTGGCAGGTGAAGTGGGCGGGAGGGGATTAGGGAAAATCTTGGCGAACCGGATGGGAAACGAGATCGAGTTCCTTCACCTCGCCCCTCTTTCCGCAGCTCTGCCGGTGTTGGCGGGCTACCAGTTGGTAATCTCGGCGGATGGATCGCTGCCGCACCTCGCTGGCCACGCCGGATCAACCTGTGTGACGCTCTTTGGTCCGAACGACGCCGTATGGAAGCGTCCACTCGGCAAGCGCCACGTGGTGGTGAAGCGGCATGTGGAATGTGCTCCCTGCCTCTCGGCAAAATGTCTGATGGGAGATCTGCGGTGCCAGCAGGAGCTGGAGGTCAGTAAGGTGCTGGCGGCGATCCCGAGAAGTTTCTAGCGCCATCACGGGCGGAAGAGAAGGAACTACGATGCTGCCAGGTTCGACGGTGTCGGGAGAGGTGGAACCACGCAAAACACGGAAGGCACGGAAAGAAGAGCAGGATCCCCGAACTCACGAATGGGACGAATTGAAATTCACTTCAATGCCCAATGCCCAATGTCCAATGTCCAATGTCCAATGTCCAATGTCCAATGTCCAATGTCCAATGTCCAATGTTCAATGTTCAATGTTCAATGTTCAATGTTCAATGTTCAACGTTCAATGTTCAACGTTCAACGCTCAACGCTATCTCAAAACCGCCGTCCATCGGGAGCAGGTGCATGGTCATC